>NZ_JBPJUQ010000018.1:0-151312 GCF_051192615.1 Streptosporangium sp. G11 | reverse complement strand
GCAGCTGGGCCGGGTGGTTGCAGACCTGCTTGAGCTTCGTCATGGTCGCCAGCACGTTGCCACGCCGCTCGATGCCCTCGCTGTCGGCGATCTTGGCCATCATGTCCTCGACCACGGCCTGGTAGAGGGTCGCCTGCTCGGGCGTGAGATTGCACCAGATCTTCATCTCCATCTTGTCCGGCAGGTCGGAGATGATTGAGCGGTCGGTCTTGAGCCGCCGCAGCACGAACGGCCCGGTGGCGCGTCTGAGCGCGGCCGTCGCCACGGTGTCGCCGTCGCGTTCGATCGGCTCCTGATAGCGCTTCCTGAACGTCCTGGCCGGGCCGAGCAGGCCGGGATTGCAGAACTCCATGATCGACCAGAGCTCCGCCAGATGGTTCTCCACCGGCGTGCCCGTCAGCGCGAACCTGCTCCTCGCCGGGATCGACCGTACGGCCCGCGCCTGCCCGGCGGCGCTGTTCTTGATCGCCTGCGCCTCGTCGCAGACGACCCTCGACCAGACCTGGTCCGCCAGGGCCTCCCGATCCCGCAGGGCGGTGCCGTAGGTGGTGAGCACGAGATCCGCCTCCTCCACCCGCCGGGCCAGCTCCTCCCCGCGCAGCCGGGCGGCGCCGTGGTGGGAGTAGAGGTCCAGGGACGGGGCGAACCTGGCGGCCTCCTTCTGCCAGTTGCCGAGCAGCGACATCGGGCAGACCAGCAGGGTCGCTCCCGGCCGGTCACCCGCCGCGCGCTCGCTGAGAAGCAGGGACAGGGTCTGCGGGGTCTTGCCCAGCCCCATGTCGTCCGCGAGGACGCCGCCGAGCCCGACGTCCGACATGAAGGCGAGCCACGACAGGCCGCGCTCCTGGTACGGCCGGAGCTCGCCGTGGAAACCGGCCGGGGTCGGGAGCGGTTCGAGGCGGCGATCGGCCTCGCCGGACAGCAGGTCGCCGAGCAGGCCGTCGGCGTCCACTCCGACGATCGGCAACTCCTCCTCACCGCCCTGAACGACCTCCTGGATCACCTCGCCGACCGTCATCTCGCCCGCCCGGCGCCTCTCGAACGCCTCCAGCGCCGCGCTCAGCTGCCGGTCGTCCAGCTCGACCCATCGGCCCCGTACCCGGACCAGCGGCACCTTGAGCCTGGCCAGCTCGGCCAGCTCCTCCTCGCTGACCGTCTCGTCGCCGATCGCCAGGTCCATGCGAAAGTCCACGAGCTGGCGCAGCCCGAACCCCTGGTCGGAGGCCGCTCCGGGGCCGGTCTTCTGCGAGCGGGTCGTGAGCCTGAGCCCCAGCCTCGTCTTTCCGGCCCAGGCGGGCAGCTGTACGCCGAACCCGGCCGACTGCAGGAGCGGAGCGGCGTGGCGGAGGAACGCGAACGCGCCCGCCGTGTCGAGGACGAGCTCCGACGGCCGGGGACCGCGCAGTGCCTCCTCCACCTCCGGGTAGAGCCGCGCCGACCGGCCGAGCCCCGCCAGCAGTGTCTCCTCGGGGCGGGCGGGCAGGCCGGGGGCGGTCTCACCGGCCCAGATGAGCGGCGCGGGCAGGTAGAGGCTTGGATCCTCCGCCGACTGGACGGCGAACTCCACCCGCCAGGCCGAGTCGTCCTGCGGCGGATCGGATCGCGGTTGCCCCCCGCGCTCCGCGACGAGGCCGCCATCCGGTCGGGGTCCGGGTCCGGGTCCGGACTGCGAGCCGGGTACGGATTCGGGCCCGGTTTCGGGTGCGGGCTCGGCATCGGTGTCGGTGTCGGTGTCAAGTTCGGCGTCGGCGTCGGCGTCGGCATAGGTGTCGGGTTCGGGTTCGGGTTCGGTCAGACGGAAGCAGACCCGCACCGGAGCGTCGAGCAGGTGTGCCGACCTGAACCACTCCCGGAGCGGCTCGGCCAGCTCGTCCGCCGCCGCTCGCGTCAGGCCGGGAAGCGTGGCGTCCTCTCCCGTGAGGGCGACCACCCAGCGGTCCGTGAGGGGGCCGCGAGCCCCCGGCCGGCGGCCACCGAGCAGGCGGTCGGGGAGCGCTCGCCGTACCGCCGCGTCGGACAGGCAGGCCAGGGCCTCGCTCAGCACGTGGGCGGAGGGCCGCTCCTCGGCGACCGCCCGGCAGACGGGAGGCATGGCGGTGGCGAGATCGCGGAAGCGGGCGGCGTGAGGGCCGGTCGGCACCGGACGCCACCGCGCCGCGTGGCCGTCGCCCTCGGTGACGAGCTGGGGCAGCACCCGGCCGCCGCGGACCAGCTCGCGGGCGTACGTCGCGACGGCGGCGAGATACCGCAGGGAGGCTCCCGGGATCGGCGTCCGCCGGGCGTTCTCAGGAAACTCGCCAGGGGACTCGCCCGGCCGGCGCGTCTCTCCGGACACCTCTCCGGGTTCGTACGTCCCGGCGGACACCGTCTCAGGTTCGTACGCCCCGGCGGGAAGCTCGTCGAGTCTGTGTGTCTCCCCGAAAAGCTCGTCGGGTTCGTACGCCTCCGCGGGGAGACGGGCCATCTCGTCGACGCGGCCGAGCAGCTCCAGCGCCGCGCCCGGCTCGACCAGCAGGGCGGGCACCCTCCAGGAGCCGATCTTCGGCCGCCGCGCGGTGATCTCCGCCCCCGACTCGGGAGAGGGCAGCGGGCTCCGCGCCGAACTCGGCAGGAGCAGGACGAGCTCGTCCGTGACCGCCTTGCCCGCGGCCGACGCCGCGCCGTCCCCCCAGAGCGCCAGGCCGTCGAGGAGACCTGCCTCCGGGGCCGCGAACGGGTGGGGGCGGACCTTCGCCCGCGAGGTGCTCGCCGCGGGGTCGGCCGGGGCTTCCGCCCAGAGCGCCAGCCTGTCTCTCACCCAGGCTCCGTGAACCACCAGCACTCCCACGGCCCTCCTCACGTCCAGGAAACCGTAACAGCCGGAGCATGCCGAGGGCCTCGGCATCGGAGACGAGGGTGTCCGCGCCCGGCCCGGTCAGCCTCCGGCCAGCGCCTTTCTCAGCTTGGGGGCGAGGCCGGCCGTGAACTTCTTCGCGTCCTCGCAGCCCTTGCGTCCGAGCGACCAGCAGCCGAGCAGCTCGTGGACCTCCGTGCGGAAGACCCGGCTGAACTCGTTGTAGTACGGGGAGGGCGGGCGGGCCCTGGCCTGCGTCAGCGCGCGCAGCAGCGTCTCGGGCCGTACGCTCTCCGACTCCGGTTCGGCGGTGGGGGACGGGGCGGATCCGGACCCGGACGTGGAGGCGGGTTCGGGCGGGGTAGCCGCGGGTCCCGGGCCGTCGCAGCCGGTCCTCGCCCGCGTGTAGAGGGCGGAGACCCTGGCCGGGGCGAACCCGCCGCAGTGGTAGAGCAGCCTGGCCGCCTCCCCGCCGGTCAGCGCCGCCACCAGCCGCTGCGCGACGTCGCGCCGTGCGGTGTGCCTGGAGACGGCGAGGTACTGGCCGCCGAGGACTCCCTGCCAGGGCAGCGGCGCCGCGCGGAAGGCGACCCCGCCCGACTTGCGCTCTCCGGAGAGCACCTCGTGGGCGTAGGGCCAGTGCCGCAGGAACAGCGCGTGCCTCTCGCGGAAGGCGGTCAGTGACTCCGCCTCCGTGCTGCCGAGGGTCTCCCCGGAGATCACCCCGGCCCTCACCGTCTCGATGAGCCGTCCGACGGCCTCCACACCCTCCTTCTGGGTGATCACCACGTGGCCGTCCGCGTCGACCACGTTGCCGCCGTTGGCCCAGATCGCCTCCAGGGCGTTGACCGTGAGCCCCTCGTAGGAGGCGAACTGCCCGGCGAGTCCGAGGGCGGTGGGATCGGGTCCGGCGCGGCGTGCCTTCGCGAGGCCGGTCATGTCCTGCCAGTTCGCCGGTGTCCGCAGGTCGTCGCGGTAGTAGAGCAGTCCCACGTCGGTGTTGAACGGCACCGCGTACTGGACGCCCTCCCAGGCGCCCGCGGACCAGATCCGGGAGAGGAAATCGTTGGTCCCGTCGTGCGCGGCGGCGTCGATCGGGCGCAGGTAGCCCTCCTCGGCGAACTCGGGGATCCACTGGATGTCGAGGTTGTACACGTCGTAGTGCCCGGCCTTCGCCTGGGCGGCCGAGATCATCGCGCTGCGCTGCTCGTCCGCGACCGAGGAGATCGCCACGAAGCACGCCCGGGGCCTGCCCTCGATGCCGTTCCAGACGGCTTCGAGCGCCCGCTCGCGAGCCCCTCCCGAGACGTCGGCGCCGCTGGCGATGCGCAGGACGCAGTCGTCCCTGGGCGGTCCGGGAGGCGGCGTCGGCGCGGCGCTCGCCGCGAGGGAGGGAAAGCAGACCAGCAGCAGGAGGAGAAGGATCACCCCGCGGCCGACCGGCTCCGCCCCGGAGGACGTGCCCCGCCCGCCCGCCTCGCCAGGCGTGGGCGGTGAGAACGGCGTGGACGGCGTGGACGGCGTGGGGCGGCTCATCCGGTGACCGTCCTGAGTTCGGTGAACGCGTCGTCCAGCTTCTGGTCGGGGTCGGTGCTCGCGTCGTAGCAGGACATCAGGTCCTGGTCCCTGAGTTCCGGCAGCGGGGACGTGTCGCAGCCGTGCAGGTCGAAGGAGAGCATCAGCAGGCGGACACCGCCGTGTCCTTCGATGTCCTCGGCGGTCAGCCCCCTGGGGTTTCCTCCGTCGGTGAGCAGGAGCACGGCCTTCCGCTCCTGCGGGTCACCGGTGCCTTCCATCTGGTCGAGCGCCTTCTTGATGACGGGGCGCATCGGGGGATCGGGGCGCGAACCACCCCGGTAGGCGTGCTGGACGGCGGTGAGCCTGCCGGCGAGGGCCTTTCCCTCGTCGCCGACGGGCGCGAGGGGGACGGCGTGGTCGTCGTCGGGGAAGAACGTCATGATTCCCGTGGTCCGCTCCCCGCGCTTGGACGTGACGGCGAGCTGGGCCACCTGGATGGCCGCCTCCAGCCGTGACCTGCCGTCGTTCACCTTGTTGCGCGCCATCGAGCCGGAGACGTCGACCACGACGAGGACGTGGTCCGCGAGGGGGGTCGCCAGCTTGTACAGCAGCTTGGGGATGTCCGGCTTCCAGCTCGCCGCCACCGGCGCGTCACTCCTCAACCCGGGCACCTTCACCGGCAGCCTCCCGACGTTCAGACGGCCCTCGGCGTCACGGAATCCGTAGCGGGGGAGGGCCTCCCGCAGGAAGTCGCAGAACTCCTCGACCGTCCGCTCGACGGCCGGGGGCCGCCTCAGGTCGGGCCACCGCTTGGAGACGCACGCGTACCGCATGGCGTGGCCGCCCCTCGGGTAGACGGCGGCCAGCTGCGGAGGCCTCTCCCCGGCCTTTCCCGGCGCGGAGGCGGCGCCCGGCGACGGCCACCTGCCGTTCGTGCCGGGGACGGCGCAGCCGCCCGACGCGGGGAGTGCGGGGTCGGCGCCCGACCGGGTGACGCCGAGCTCGTAGAACTGCTGCTCGGTCAGGACCATCGCGGAGGTGTCGAGGGAGCCCGCGTACCGGCACATCACGTCGCGGACGTTGTCGCCCGGCCGCACCTTCCTGGACAGCCCCTCCGAGGGGCCGGGGGCGGCGGCCGTGGCCATCAGGCCGACGTTGGAGGCCAGCGGGTGGGTGCGTACGACCTGCTGCCGGGCGCCGGGCCTGCTCCGCAGCAGGTCGGCCCAGCCGCGGTCTCCCGGCTTCCTGCCGCCCTCGGTGAGCTCCTCGGCGAGCCTCTCCGGCGCGGCGACGACCAGCGGTGAGGTCGCGACGACCGTCCGCTCGCCGAACGCCGGCATGCCATCCGTGCCCCGGTCCATGTAGTCGATCTCCTGGAGGGAGTCGGCGATCCACCCGTCGGGCCGGGCGCCCGGGGGCTTCCTCGCCATCCGCTCCGCCACCGGCCCGGTCGCCGGCTGGACGGGTAAGCTCCAGTCGCCCAGCCGGTCTCGCACCTCGTCGGCGCGCAGCCCGCTGACGTTGATGTTCATCTGCCGGCAGCCCCACCAGTCGACCTTCCCCGCCATGAACTCCCCGGCCGCGCGCCGGATGGCGGGGGAGGTCTCATCGGACGCCAGGAGCGTGATCTCGTCGGGGATCTGGCAGGTGACCCACGGCTCGTCCTTGGGAACGACGGCCAGGGTGACGACGACGGTGACCAGGACGCCGGTGGAGAGAAGCCACCAGACGTCCTGGCGCACCCACTGGGAAAGCACTCCGAGAAGGCCGTACAACCGCTCCGGAACCGCACGGCGCAGCCAGGCGGTGCTTTTCAGCAGGTGACCGGGAAAAATGGTCAGCGCCGTCAGGGCGAGAATCCCGAGGACCAGGGCCACTTTCGAGACCGTGGAAATGGAGAGGGCGAGAAGCACGAGCAGCGTCTGGACGAGGGCGTTGGAGAAAGCCGTCACCATCTGCCAGGCGCGTTCCGTCGAGCCGCCGGTGTCCGCCGGAGGCGGGGTCTTCGCGCTCTTCTCGCTGTTCACCATCTGTCAGTCGTCCCCGCCGGTGGTTTCCCGAGACCTCGTGTTCACCCTACGTCGGATCATCACCACGGAGAGAGGGTTTCTGTGATCTACGGGACGGGGATTCACCACCGGGATATTTGCGGTCGGCCGTATTTGCGGAGGCGAGAGCGACCAGGGCATTCGGGGTCGCGTGTTACGTCCGTATCTCGGACTCCGGCGAAAGGGGAGCCCGGCTTCCCGCGAGGGTGGGCGCGGTGGCCGCGAGCCGGTCCCGCCGGTTCCGGCCGGGATCCCGCCGTGGCCGCCGCCGGGGCGTGCCCGGGGCGTGTCCGCGCGTCCGGCGCCCGGATGCGCCGTGGAATCGCGGGTGGTCCGTCCTTCTGGCGGTGCTCTCGCGGTGGCGGCGGAGATTTCCCTCGCGTCACCGCTACTTTGGTCAAATGTCGTTCCGGCCTGTCTTCCAATGGCGCGGTGACGCGATCGACAATCGGATGACTTCTCGACGGGCGTCACCGGGGCTCGATTCACGAGACATGTTTCCGGTCGTTTTCCGGCCGTTCGGCGAATGATTTCCGCAATGCTTTCCCGAATGCCCTCCAGGCCCCTTTCCCGGACGTGTTCCCGCCGGTTTTCCGGCCACTCCCGGCGAACGCCGGTTAATCACGCCCCCCGGCCAGCCCGGGATGTTCTCCGGAAAGGACGCGTCCCGGAGAGGGCGTTCTCCATGGGGATACGGCGATGACCACGCGAGGCCACGGGAGAGCGGGACTACGCTGGAGCGTGTGAGCGATCCTCTGGTGGCGCGAATGCGCGAGTTCGGCACGACCATCTTCGCCGAGATGTCGGCGCTGGCCCTGCGGACCGGCTCGATCAACCTCGGGCAGGGCTTCCCCGACACCGACGGGCCCGCCGCGATGCTGGAGCGCGCGGTGTCGGCGATCCGCGAGGGCTCCAACCAGTACCCGCCGGGGCCGGGCGTGCCCGAGCTGCGCCAGGCCGTCTCCGAGCACCGCAAGGACCACTACGGGCTCGACTACGACCCCGACGGCGAGATCCTCGTGACCGTCGGCGCCACCGAGGCCATCGCCGCGACGATCCTCGCGCTGTGCGAGCCCGGCGACGAGGTGATCGCCTTCGAGCCGTACTACGACTCCTACGCCGCCGCCGTCGCCCTCGCCGGGGCCGTGCTCCGGCCGGTCACCCTGCGCCCGGTCGAGGGCCGCTTCACCTTCGACCCCGCCGAGTTGCGCGCCGCAGCCGGGCCGCGCACCCGGGCCGTCCTGGTCAACTCCCCGCACAACCCCACCGGCACCGTCTTCACCCGCGCCGAGTTGGACGAGATCGCCCATTTGTGCCAGGAGCGCGACCTGGTGGCCGTCACCGACGAGGTCTACGAGCACCTCACCTTCGACGGCGCCGAGCACGTGCCGATGGCCACCCTGCCGGGCATGCGCGAGCGCACCGTGATGATCTCCTCCGCGGGCAAGACCTTCTCGGTCACCGGCTGGAAGACGGGCTGGATCTGCGCGCCGCCCGAGCTCGTCAGGGCCGCGCAGACCGTCAAGCAGTTCCTCACCTTCACCGCCGCCGCGCCCTGGCAGCTCGCCGTCGCCCACGGCCTGCGCCACGAGCTCGACTGGGTCTCCTCCCTGCGGGCGGCCCTGGAGTCCAAGCGCGACCGCCTGACGGCGGGGCTGTCCGCGGCGGGCTTCGAGGTCTACCGCTCCGCGGGCACGTACTTCGTGCAGACCGACATCCGTCCCCTGGGCTTCACCGACGGCCTCGCCCTGACCCGCGAGCTGCCGTCGCTGGCGGGCGTGGTCGCCATCCCGACCCAGGTCTTCTACGCCCGCCCCGAGCGCGGGAGCCACTTCGTCCGCTTCGCCTTCTGCAAGCGGGACGAGGTCATCGACGAGGCGGTGAGCCGCCTGGCCGGGCTCGGCGCGGCCGGGGGCGCCACCTCCTGAGGAGGCGGCCCTCCCACGGCCGCGGGACCGGCCCGTCGAGCCGGGAGCGCGGGAAGACATACGGGACGGGGAGCGCGGGACCGCACAGGGGACGGGGAGCGCGGGGACCGTACGGGCGTGTCGGCGGGGGTGGTTCGACCTTCGAGGGGTTGATCGGGCATCCTGGGGGTGACGCGACTGGCGGCAAGGGGATGGCATCAACCATCGGGGAGCCCGTCGTGGGAGTCGACCGCCTGGGCGCCCACGCCGAGAGGACGCGCATGTCCCAGCCCGCATCGAACGGTCCCGAGTCCGAGAGCGCGTCGTCCGCCAGGCTCCTCCCCGGCGGCCCGGTCGCCGCGAGGATCCTCGCCGACGTGGCCACGCGAGTGGCCGCGCTGACCGGCCGGGGCGTCATCCCGAGCCTCGCGACGGTCCTGGTCGGCGACGACGACGCCAGCGCCGGATACATCCGCATCAAGCAGCGGCAGGCCGCCGAGCTCGGCTTCGCCTCGCCGCACGAGCACCTGCCCGCGAGCGCCACCCAGGCGGACCTGCACGCGGTCATCACCGCCTTCAACGACGACCCGGCGGTGCACGGGCTGCTCGTGCAGCACCCCGTCCCCAAGCACCTCGACTACGACCGGGCCCTGCAGGTCATGGACCCGGACAAGGACGTCGACGGCATGCACCCGCTCAACATCGGGCGGCTGGCGCTGGAGCTCCCGGGCCCGCTGCCGTGCACGCCCGCCGGGATCGAGGCGCTGCTCGCGTACTACGACATCCCGGTGGCGGGCCGGGAGGTGGTCGTCCTCGGGCGGGGGGCCACGCTCGGCCGTCCTCTGTCGATCCTCCTCGCGCAAAAGCGCCCGACGGCGAACGCCGCCGTCACCGTCGTCCACACCGGCGTGAGCGACTGGCCCCGCTACACGCGGCGCGCCGACGTCCTGGTCGCCGCCGCGGGCGTGCCGGGGATCGTCCGGCCCGAGCACGTCAAGCCCGGCGCCGTCGTCATCGGCGGCGGGGTGCGTTACGAGGGCAGGCGCCTGCTGCCCGACGTCGACGAGTCCTGCGCGCGGGTGGCCGGGGCCATCACCCCCCGGGTCGGCGGGGTCGGGCCGACCACGGTCGCGATGCTGTTCCGCAACGCGATCACGGCGGCCGAGCGCGCCACCGGCCTCTCCGAGGGGGACGGCGCCCGGTAACGGCCGGGAGGACGCCGCCACCTCGCGAAACGCCGCTCGCCGTGTCTCCCGCCCTCGACCGATCTCCCTGCGTGTACCTTCTGCTGCGGAGAGTGATCGGGGCGTGCTCGCGGGAGCGGTACGCACGGTGCGGGCGGGCCGGGGTGGGCGGGGGTCCTCCCGGTGACGCGCGCCGCTCTCCACTGCCGTGATCCGCAGGAAGGAGAGCATCGACGATGCGACGGAGATTCAGGGTGCTGGTGTCGGCGGCGGCGGTCGCGCTCGGTTGCGCGGGCTTCGTCCCGGGCGCGGCGACCGCCTCGGGCTCGGAGTCCGCGGCATGGGGTCCCATCCGCAGCCACCAGAACTGGCGCTGCCTGGACGCCGACCTCGGCACCATCGGCCCGAACGGGACCAAGGTGCAGCTGTGGGGCTGCAACGGCTGGGACAACCAGTCGTGGAGCTATGACGTGTCCAGCCACACGATCCACAGCAAGGAGAACGGCCGCTGCCTGGACGCCGATCTCGGGACCATCAACGCGAACGGGACCAAGGTGCAGCTCTGGGACTGCAACGGCTGGGCCAACCAGAAGTGGATCTACGACGCGACGAGCCACACGATCTACAGCATGTACAACGGGCGCTGCCTGGACGCGGACCTGGGGACCATCAACGCGAACGGGACCAAGGTGCAGCTGTGGAACTGCAACGGCTGGGCCAACCAGAAGTGGACGCTCTGACGGCCACCGTCCGGGGGCGGCGGTGCGGGGGGCCGTGTCCGCCGTTCCCCCGCGCAGGGCTCTGATCTCGGACGGGGAAGGGGGGCGTTCCCGTGGCGCCGCCACGCCGATCGCCCCCGTCCGGGGGAGGGGCCGCTCGCGCGAGGCGTGCGTGCGTGCGTCGGCAAGACCACGAGCAGGCACGGAAGACGGAGGGCCCGCTCGCGCGAGGCGGGCGTGAAAGGGCCCGGGGCCGGCCGGAGAGCGGGCCGGCCCCGGGCGGCGCGGGGGTCGTCACGGCCTGCCCGCGACGACCGGCGGGGCGGCCGGGTCGGCGGCGGCCACCGGGTCGGGGGTTCGCGCCGAGCGCAGGGGGATCTCCTTGAGCATCAGGGCGGCCACCGCGGCGAGGAGGGCGATCGGGACGCCGACCACGAAGACCGCGCTCATCGCCCGGGTGAAGGCCTCCAGGATGATCTCCAGGATCGGCGCGGGGAGATTGTGGATGGCCTCGGGAGAGCCGAGGCTGGGGGCCGCTCCGCCTCTCAGCGGCAGGTTCGCCGCCTTCGCGAGGGAGACCAGCTCCGCGGTGAGCCGGTTGGACAGGATCGCGCCGAAGGCCGCGACGCCCACCGCGCCGCCGAGAGAGCGGAAGAACGACACCCCGGAGGTCGCCGAGGCGAGGTCCACGCGGGTCACCGCGTTCTGGGTGGCCAGGATCAGGATCTGCATGGAGGCGCCGAGCCCGACGCCGAGCACCGCGTTGTCGAGGCCGACGATCACCAGCGAGCTGTCGACGTGCAGGCGGGAGAGCAGGAACAGCCCGAGGCCGACCAGCAGCATGCCCACCACGGGGAAGATCTTCCAGCGGCCCGTCCTGCTGACGAACCGGCCGGTCAGGATCGAGGAGGTGAGCAGGCCGAGCACCAGGGGCAGGGTCATCAGGCCCGAGCCGGTGGGGCTCATGCCCTTGACGATCTGCAGATACTGCGGCAGGAACATCAGCGCGCCGAACATCGCCGCGCCGACCAGCAGGGACGCGACGGACGTGAGCACGAAGGTGCGGTTGCGGAACAGGTGCGGGGGCAGGATCGGGTCGGCGGCCCTGCGCTCGGCGACGACGGCGAGGCCGAACATCACCAGGCTGAGCGCGCCCAGGCCGTAGGTCCACGCGGAGTTCCAGCCGAACTCCTTGCCCCCGAGGGAGAGCAGCAGCATCAGCGCGGTGGTGCCGCCGGTGATGAAGGTCGCGCCCCACCAGTCGACCTTCGTGTCGCGGCGGACGAGCGGCAGCTTCAGCACCTTCTGGATGACGAAGAACGCGACCACGGCCAGCGGCACGCAGAACCAGAAGGTCCAGCGCCAGGACATGTTGTCCACGATGAACCCGCCGAGCAGCGGGCCGGCCACCGTCGAGACGCCGAAGACCGCGCCGATGTAGCCGGAGTAGCGCCCGCGCTCGCGGGGCTCGACCACGTCGCCGAGGATGATCTGCGGCAGTGCGGCGAGGCCGCCGGCGCCGATGCCCTGCAGCGCCCTGGCCGCGATGAGCTGGCCCATGTCCTGGGAGAACCCGGCGGCGATGGAGGACAGCACGAAGACGACCAGCGAGACCTGGAACATGAGCTTGCGGCCGTAGAGGTCGGAGAGCTTGCCCCAGATCGGGGTGGAGGCGGTCATGGTCAGCAGGGTCGCGCTGGCCACCCACGCGAGCTGGTCCTGACCGCCGAGCGTGCCGACGATCGTCGGCAGCGCGGTTCCCACCACGGACGTCGAGATCATCGACGTCAGCATGGCGAGCATCAGTCCGGCCAGGATCTCCAGCACCTGTTTGTGGGTGAAACGAGGTGCGGCCTCGGCCTGGATCTGTTGTTCGGTCAGCATGAACCGTCCCCCAATGCATGTACAGTACATATGAAATTAGTAGACGCTTGTTTACTCGTCAAATCTGGAAGGATCCCTAGGTGGATGAGATACGGCAGCGCGACAGAGAGGGCACCCGGCGGCGCATCCTCGACGCCGCCCGCCGGTTGTTCTCCGACCTGGGGTACGACCAGGTGACGATGCGGATGATCGCCGCGGAGGCGGACGCCAACATCGCGCTGATCAACCGCTACTTCGGCAGCAAGCGGGATCTGTTCGCCGAGGTGCTCGCGATGCAGGGACGCTTCCCCGGCGTCCTGGAGGGCCCCGAGGAGGAGCTGCCCCGCCGCCTGGCCGAGTACGTCGCCGAGCGGCTCCGCTCCGACCAGGGGAGCGTGGTGCTGGCCGCGCTCATCCGGTCGTCCAGCGCCCCGGAGATCCACGAGATCATCCGCGACCGGGTCAGCTCGGCGATCCTGGGGCCCCTGTCGGCGCGTCTCTCCGGTCCCGACGCGGCCTTCCGGGCGATGGTCGCCACCGCGCTCGTCACCGGCACCGGCACGATGCGCCAGCTCTACGGCCCCGACGCCGTCGACGCCCCCGACCACGAGGCCGTGGTTGCCCGGCTCACCATCGTCTTCGAGGCCTGTCTCGGGGTGGGAGGCGCCGGTCCCGCCCCGGCGCCAGGGCGGTGACGGCGGTGCCGTGACGGCGGTGCGGTGCGTCGGGAACGGCCGTTCCGGCTTCCTTCGCCCGGGGCGCGGACGACCTTCCTTCGCCCGGGGCGCGGACGACGCGCGGAGCCTCTTCGTGACCACGCCCCGGGAGCCGGGCGGCCCCGGCGCCATCCGCGATCACCCGGTCGTCCGCGGCATGCGAACATGGTGAATCCCGGGCCTGTCGCGGAGATCGCCGCGCTTTCCAGAGAGGACACGAGTGAGCAGCAACCCCTTCGAGGACCCCGAGGGCGTCTATCTGGCACTGGTCAACGACGAGGGCCAGTACTCCCTCTGGCCGGCCCGGTCCGAGATCCCGGCCGGATGGACCGTCGCCTTCGGCGAGAGCTCCAGGCAGGCCTGCCTGGAGCACATCGAGGCCACCTGGACCGACATGCGGCCCAACAGCCTGACCAAGGCCATGGGGCAGTGAGCGGGGAAGCCGCATGACCTGGTTGCGCTGCGCCTTCCCCCGCCCGGGGGCGACCACGCGGCTGTTCTGCCTCGCGCACGCGGGCGGGTCGGCCAACGCCTACCGCGCGTGGTCCGAGCTGCTGCCCGCGTCCGTCGAGCTGCACGCGACGCAGCTGCCCGGCAGGGCCGACCGGTTCACCGAGCCGCTGCCGGACGACATGGACACGCTGGCCGACGAGGTGACCCGGTCGATGCTGCCGCTGCTGGACCGGCGTTTCGCGCTGTTCGGGCACAGCATGGGGGCGACGCTCGCCTACGAGGTCACGCGTCGCCTCGAGGCCAGGGGGATCTCCCCGGCGCGGCTGTTCGTGTCGGGCGCGAGAGCGCCGCACGATCCCCGCGACAGGCCCGCGATCTCGGAGTACGACGACGACCGCTTCGTGGCCGAGCTGGCGAAACTCGGCGGCACCGAGGTGGAGATCCTGTCCCACCGGGCGATGCGCGAGATCGTCCTGCCCTACGTCCGCGCGGACTTCCGCCTGGCCGAGGCCTACCGCCACCGTCCCGGGCCTCCGCTGCACACGCCGATCTCCGCCCTGGTCGGCGACGCCGACCCGGTGGTCACCCCGGTCCAGGCCAAGTCGTGGGAGGCCCGTACGAGCTCCGTCTTCTCCCTGACGGTCTTCCCCGGAGACCACTTCTACCTGCAGCCGCAGCGCGCGCCGGTGGTCGAGGAGATCGCCAGGACGCTCATGGGGTGAGCGAGGTTGGCTGGTTGTGTCGAAGGAAGGGCGCTTCCTGGGCAGTAAGTGCCCATGAGGTGGAACGGGGAGGCCGTTAGCGTCGGCCTGGTGGGTGAACGAGTACTGATCGCGCTCGGCGGCAACGCGATGACCGGGCCCGACGGCGGCGCCTCGCCGGCCGACCAGCACCGCGCGGTCGAGCAGGCCATGCGCCACGTCGCCGCGCTCATCGAGGACGGCCACCAGGTGACCGTCACCCACGGCAACGGCCCCCAGGTCGGCAACCTGATCCTGAAGAACCAGCTCGCCGCCCACGTCGTACCCCCGGTGCCGCTCGACTGGTGCGGGGCGCAGACGCAGGCCACCATCGGCACCCTCATCCTCAACGCGCTCGACGGCCGCGCCGCGGTCGTGGTCACCCGTACGCTCGTCGACCCCGCCGACCCGGCCTTCCGGGACCCGGTCAAGCCGATCGGCCGCTACTTCAGCGAGGCGGAGGCACGCCGTTTCGAGGAGCTCGGCCAGACCTGGCGCCGCTTCGAGCGGGGCTGGCGCCGCGTGGTGGCCTCCCCCGAGCCGCTGGAGATCCTCGACGCGCCCGCGGTGGCCGCGCTGGCGGCCGCGGGATTCACCGTCGTGGCCGCGGGCGGCGGCGGCGTGCCCGTGACCCGCGACGCGGAGGGGCGGCTGGCCGGGGTCGAGGCCGTGATCGACAAGGACCTGGCCGCCGCGGTGCTCGCCCGGGCCGTGCGGGCCACGGTCCTGGTCATCGCGACCGACGTCCCCGGGGCCGTCGTCGGGTTCGGCACGCCCGAGGCCCGGCCCCTGGGCCACGTCACCGCGGCCGAGCTGCGCGTGCTGCACGCCGCCGGGCACTTCGCCGGGGGCAGCATGGGCCCGAAGGTCGAGGCCGCGCTGCGCTTCGTCGAGCAGGGCGGCGACCGATCGGTGATCACCTCCCTGGAGGACATGGGAGCGGCGCTCACCGGGGAGACCGGAACCGTGGTGCGAAAGTGAACACGACGCGATCGAAAGGTGGCAGGGATGCCCGAACCCATTGAAGTGCGCAAGGTGCCCATCGAGAGTGTGACCGACGCCTCCGGGCTGGCCCGGCTCATCGACGACGGGGTGATCGAGGCGCACCGGGTGCTCGCGGTGATCGGCAAGACCGAGGGCAACGGCGGGGTGAACGACTACACCCGCATCCTGGCCGACACGGCCTTTCGCGGGGTGCTCGCGGCCAAGGGGCACCCGTCGCCCGAGAGCGTGCCGCTGGTGTGGTCGGGCGGTACCGACGGCGTGCTCAGCCCGCACGCCACGATCTTCGCCACTACCGCGAACGCCGAGCCGGGCGACGAGCCGAGGGTGAGCGTCGGCATCGCGATGAGCGACGTGATCCTGCCCGAGGACATCGGCCGCCCCGCGATGGTGGAGAAGGTCGCCGCCGGGGTCCGCGAGGCCATGAAGCTCGCCGGGATCGACGACCCCGCCGACGTCCACTACGTCCAGACCAAGACCCCTCTGCTCACCCTGTCCACGATCAACGACGCCAAGTCGCGCGGCAAGGACGTGGTGATCGAGGACACCGGCCCGTCGATGGACATCTCCAACTCCACCACCGCCCTCGGCGTCGCCGTCGCCCTCGGTGAGATCGAGATGCCCGCCGCCGACCAGATCCACCGCGACCTGTCGCTCTACTCCTCCGTCGCGTCGTGCTCCTCGGGCGTCGAGCTGGACCGGGCCCAGATCGTGGTCGTCGGCAACGTACGGGGTATCGGCGGCCGGTACCGGATCGGCCACTCGGTCATGAAGGACGCGCTGGACGCCGACGGCATCTGGGAGGCCATCCGCTCCAGCGGCATCGAGCTGCCCGAGCGCCCCCACCCGTCCGACCTGGGCGACCGGCTCGTCAACGTCTTCATGAAGTGCGAGGCCGACCCGTCGGGCAGCGTGCGGGGCCGCCGCAACATCATGCTCGACGACTCCGACGTGCACTGGCACCGCCAGATCAAGGCCACCGTCGGCGGCGTGGCGGCCAGCGTCACCGGGGACCCGGCCGTGTTCGTCTCGGTCGCGGCGGTCCACCAGGGCCCGAGCGGCGGCGGCCCGGTGGCCGCCATCGCCGACCTCGGCTGACGGGCGGCACGGCCCCGGCGCGCCGCCCGCGGCGTGCCCCGGCCCTGGCGCCCAGGCTTCGGTGTCCCGGTCCGGGAGCCCGGGGCCGGTACGCCGCGCCGCCGGACGTGACGCCGGGCGTACGCGTCACGTCCGGCGGCGGCCCGCGCCAAGGCTCCCCGGCAGGGGCCAACGCTCCCCGGCAGGGGCCGGGGCCGCGCCGCGCCGCGCCACGCCGGGCGGGGCGGTCGTCCTCCGGTCCCGGCCGCGGGTAGGCTCCCGGTTCGTGCCGAGCATTCCGCAGCCCCTGGTCCCCGGCGACGACGGTGGCGCCGACGTCGCCGTGACATCCGCGCTCGCGGCCTTCGCCGCGGGGGAGGCGCAGGCCGGTGAGGTCGTCGCCGCGCTGAGCGGGGCCCGGCTGCTCGTGCCGGTGGTCGCCCTGCTCAAGGAGTCGGAGATCGGCGAGCACGGGCTGCGGCAGGAGAAGGAGAGCGAGATGGCTCTCCCGAAGCTCGTCGGCGCGGACGGCCGCGAGGCGGTGCTCGCCTTCACCGGGGTGGAGCCGCTGCGGCGCTGGCGCCCCGACGCCAGGCCCATCCAGGCCACGCTCCTGCAGGTCTGCCAGGCCGCGGTCAACGAGGGCACCGCCGCCGCGGTGGTCGACGTCGCGGGCCCGGTGCCCTTCGTGATCGAGGGCGGCCTCCTGCGGGCGCTCGCCGCGGTCGAGTCCGGCACCCTCGACCGGCTGGGATCCGAGACCCCCGACGTCACCGTGGCGCGGATGGAAGAGATCGCCGAGCCCCCCAGGCGTCGGCGGTTCGGTTGGCCGCCGCGTGGACGAGGTTGACCGTCAGGATCGCCGGGGCGATCACGGCGACGAACCCGCCGAAGTCGCGCTCGAAGACCAGGGCGAGGATCACCGCCGTCACCCCGTTCTGCTGGGCCAGCCCCAGGTGCACCCGGTCGATCATCGGCAGGCCGTGGGTGAGCACCAGCGCGGCGACCATCTGCGCGGCGTAAGCGGCCAGCCCGAGCAGCACGCCCATGCCCATGTTCGTCCCCCCGACGAGCAGCAGGCCCATCAGGAACGCCGACAGCGCGAACGCCGTGCTCACCGCCCGGCCCAGCCAGCGTGAGTCGGGCAGGCGCAGATAGAGCCCGGCGGTCGCCAGGCCGAGCATGAGGGAGGTCCACGCGGCCGACACGACCGCCCCGGCCGCCGTCACGTAGGTCAGCGCCGGCGGGGCGTTCCTGATCAGCCGCCACAGCAGGTAGACCGCGCCCGCGAACAGCACGTTCAACCCCAGGTCGGCGAAGTACGAGGCCGACAGCCCGCCGCCTCCCGAACCGCTCACCAGTGCCGCCGCGTAGACGGCCAGGATGATCGTCACCGGGTCGTCGAAGGAGGACCACGCCCCGAGGATCGTCTTCGCCTGGTTCGAGAGCCGGCCGTCCCGCATCACCCCGGCGACCGACAGCGGGTCGATCTGGGCCACCACCACCGCCATGATCAGCGCCCGGGGGTCGCCGGAGACGAGATAGACGACCCCGGCGATGAACGCCGCCTTGAGCAGCACCCCGACGGTGACCGCGAGCACGATCAGCCGGGAGTGCTCCCTGGCCTCGGCACGGTCGATCCCGTGCGTGCTTCCGTACAGGCCGATCGCCAGCAGCAGGCTGCTGAACAGCACGTACGCGCCCGAGTGTTCCAGATTGCGCAGACCGCCCAGGTCGGCGGCCAGCCAGCCGAGGCCGACAACGACGATCAAGAGCCCGATTCGGGCCACCGTTCACTCCTTGGAATGGATCGCAGGTGTCCCTGGGGTTTGGGGACGCGTTCCCGCTGGTTGATCGGGGGCAGGGTGAAGTGCCCGCGGATCGTGTCCACGAGCTTGGCCATCTTGTCGTCGGAGACGTCGACCTTGCGCTGGTCCAGGGTCACCCCGATGAGATAGCGGGTCTCGTCGATCCAGTAGAAGAACATGGCCCCGCGCTCCACGTCGAGGACCGTGCGGATGAGGACGCCGCCCTCCAGCCTGCGCAGCTGCCGGTTGAGCCGCTGGGTGAGCCAGTTGAGCTGGTTGCCCGCCCGGAGATAGATCTTCCTGCGTTCCTCCTGGTCGGTCTCGTGGAAGAAGTGGGCCAGGTCGGCGTCCTCCAGCACGTCGGTGTAGAAGCGGCACTTCTGGTCGCCGAAGTAGGCCACGAAGTGCAGGTCGTCCTGGTCGACCATGGCCACGCAGCTGGCCAGCGCCTTCTCCACCGAGGGGCCGATGTTCGGCATGGTGCGGATCAGGATCTCCGACTCGCCGATCACCCTGCGCTTGGTGGCGGTGGGCAGCGGGCCCATCCCGGCCTCCAGGTACGGAAGGTAGAGGCCCCGTTGATACTGGACGAGCAGGTAGACGCCGGTGGCCACGGCGAACGCGCTCACCCCCGCGGTGACCAGCCCGTGCAGCTCGCCGGGCACCCCGCCCCGCCAGAGC
Organism: Streptosporangium sp. G11; assembly: GCF_051192615.1. Lineage (NCBI taxonomy): Bacteria > Bacillati > Actinomycetota > Actinomycetes > Streptosporangiales > Streptosporangiaceae > Streptosporangium > Streptosporangium sp. G11. The sequence goes on along the minus strand of NZ_JBPJUQ010000018.1, from coordinate 132,763 downwards.
ACGGGGCCGAACGCCGCGACGAACCCCAGCACCGCCTCGCCCGCCGCGGTGACCGTCAGCGCGACCACCAGCAGCACCGGCAGCCGCGCCCTGATCCGGCCGAGCACGGTGGCGATAAGGGCGAGCGTCACGATCACCACGATCACGGTGACCGCGCGGGCCACGTCGTACTCCTCGCCCTCGATGTACCACGCGAGGAGTTCGAGCAGCACCGGCAGGAGAACGAGTGACGCGATGACCGCGGGCAGCTTGCTGAAGCGATCCGTGTCCACGCGGTCCGGCCCTCCGGGGGTAGGGATGCCTCCAGCCTCCGTGATCATCACCGTTCCCGTCAATGACCTTCGAGGTCACTTCGGCCCCCGGCGGGAGCGGGGAGAGTGCCCCGATCCCCGGCGCGGGAGGGGGGCGCGGATTATGGTCGGCTCCATGAGCCCCTCGGTGCCCCTTCTGCTCCTCCCCGCGCTGGCGGCCCTGGCGGGTCTGGCGATCGGGTTCGGGGCGCGGCGCGTGGTGGCCCGCCACTCGGGGGCCGGGGGTGAGCGGCACGGCCCCCGGCCCGCGGCCGGGGCGGTGGAGGCGGTCACCGCCGCGGTGCTGGCCGCTCTCGCGCTGCGGGCGCTGTGGCCGGACGCGGCGGCGGAAACGGCCGCGTGGCCGGGAGTGCAGCCGGGGGCGGAGGTCACGACGGTCGGGCGGGCGGGGGAGCTGCTCGCCTTCGGCTGGCTGGCGGTGGTCGCCGTCACCCTGTCCTTCGTCGACGCCGCCGTCCACCGGCTGCCCGACGGGCTCACCCTGGCCGCCTACCTGGGGACCGCCGCCCCGCTGGCCGTGTCCGCCCTCGCCGGCGACCGCCTCGGAGACCTGCTCGGCGCCGGGCTGGGCGGCCTCGCCCTGGCGGGCTTCTACCTGGTGCTGTTCCTGGTCAACCCGGCGGGCATGGGGCTGGGCGACGTCAAGTTCGCGGCGAGCCTGGGCACCGCCCTCGGCTGGCTGGGCTGGGACACCCTCGTCGCCGGGGCCTTCCTCGGCCTCCTGGCCGGGGGGCTCTACGGGGCCGCCCTGATGGCCGTGCGCCGCGCGGGCCGCAAGAGCGAGATCCCCTTCGGCCCCTTCATGGCCGTCGGCGCCCTGGCCGCCGTCCTCACCGCCCTCTGACCCTGATCGCGCCCGCCCTCCGCCCGCCTCCTGGAGTGCCCGCCCTTCGGCCGCCCGCCTCCTGGAGCGTCCGTCCTCTTGGCCGCCTCCCTTTGGAACCATCTGTCCCTTGGAGCACCCGTCCCCTGATCGCCCACCTCCCGGGCCGCCCGCCCCCGCCCCCGTTCCCCCGCTCCGGCCTCCGGCGTGACGATCATCGGCGGACGTCTCATCCAGTGAACGAAGGCCATTCCAGTGGGCGACACGTGGAAGACTTGTCAGCATGTTGCGCTGGTTGACCGCCGGAGAGTCCCACGGCCCCGAGCTCGTCGCGATCCTGGAAGGCCTGCCCGCCGGGGTGGAGGTGACCACGGCACAGCTGGACGAGGCGCTGCGCCGTCGCCGCCTCGGCTACGGGCGCGGGGCGCGGATGAAGTTCGAGCAGGACGTCGTGACCATCGCGGGCGGGGTCCGCCACGGCCGGACGCTCGGCAGCCCCGTCGCCATCCGCGTGGGCAACACCGAGTGGCCCAAGTGGGAGACGGTCATGGCCGCCGACCCCGTCGACCCGGCCGTGCTGGAGGGCCAGGCGCGCAACGCGCCGCGTTCCCGCCCCCGTCCCGGCCACGCCGACCTCGCCGGGATGCAGAAGTACGGCTTCGACGACGCCCGCCCGGTGCTCGACAGGGCCAGCGCCCGCGAGACCGCCGCCCGCGTCGCGCTCGGCCAGGTGGCGCGGAGCTTCCTCAAGCAGGCCCTCGGCGTCGACATCGTCAGCCACGTCGTCTCGATCGGCGGGGCCGCCGCCACCCGGGGCATCGTCCCCGGCCCCGCCGACCTGGAGGCGGTCGACGCCGACCCGGTGCGCTGCGCCGACCCCGACGGCAGCGCGGCCATGGTCGCCGAGATCGACAAGGCGCACAAGGACGGCGACACCCTCGGCGGGGTCGTCGAGGTGATCGCCTACGGCCTGCCGCCGGGCCTGGGCAGCTACACCCACTGGGACCGCCGCCTCGACGCCCGCCTCGCGGCCGGCCTGATGGGCATCCAGGCGATCAAGGGCGTCGGCGTCGGCGACGGGTTCGAGACGGCCCGCCGCCCCGGCTCCCTGGCCCACGACGAGATCGAGAACACCGCCGACGGCGTACGCCGGATGACCAACCGGGCCGGCGGCGTCGAGGGCGGCATGACCAACGGCGAGCCGCTGCGCGTCAGCGCGGCGATGAAGCCGATCTCCACCGTCCCCCGGGCGCTGGCCACCATCGACGTGCTGACCGGTGAGGCCGCCAAGGCCCACCACGAGCGCTCCGACGTGTGCGCGGTCCCGGCGGCGGCGATCGTCGCCGAGGCGATGGTCGCGCTGATCCTGGCCGACTCCGCGATCGAGAAGTTCGGCGGCGACTCCGTCGAGGAGGTCGCCCGCAACCTGTCCGGTTACCTCTCCTCGTTGGTGATCAAGTGAGCGGGCGTCCGGGCGAGGGCGCTCCCGGTTCCCCGGTGAGCGGGCCGACGTCGAAGGAGATCACATGAGTCCCCGAGCAGTGCTGATCGGTCCTCCGGGATCGGGCAAGTCGACCGTCGGGCAACTCCTGGCCGAACGGCTCGGGGTCGCCTTCCGCGACACCGACGCCGACGTGGAGCGCACGGCGGGCAAGCCGGTGAGCGACGTCTTCATCGAGGACGGCGAGGAGACCTTCCGCGAGCTGGAGGCCGAGGCCGTACGGCGGGCGCTGGCCGAGCACGACGGCGTCCTCTCCCTCGGCGGCGGCGCGATCCTCGCCGAGGCCACGCGCGAGCTGCTGGCCGGGCAGCCGGTGGTCTACCTGGAGGTCGGCCTCTCCAACGCCGTCCAGCGGGTGGGCCTGGCCTCGGCGCGACCGCTGCTCGTGCTGAACCCGCGCAGCCAGCTGAAGAAGCTGCTGGACGCCCGCCGCCCCGTCTACGAGGGGCTGGCCACGATCGTCGTGGCGACCGACGAGCGCGAGCCCGGCCAGATCGTCGACGAGATCGTGGGGGGCCTGAAGCCGTGACGCTCTCCAGGATCGAGGTGCCCGGGGAGAGCCCGTACGACGTGGTGATCGGCACCGGAGTGCTCGGCGAGCTGCCCGGCCTGCTCGGCGCGGGGGTCGGCACCGTCGCGGTGATCTACCCGGAGAGCCTGCCGGAGATCGCCCGCCCCGTCTGCGGCGCGATCGAGGCGGCCGGGTACGAGGTCGTCGCGCTGCCGGTGCCCGACGCCGAGCGTGCCAAGACGGTCGAGGTGGCCGCGGAGCTGTGGTCCGCCTTCGGCCGCGCGGGCATCACCCGCTCCGACGCCGTGGTCGGCGTCGGCGGGGGGGCCACCACCGACCTGGCGGGGTTCGCCGCCGCCACCTGGCTGCGCGGCGTCAAGGTCGTGCAGGTGCCGACCACCCTGCTCGGCATGGTCGACGCGGCGGTGGGCGGCAAGACCGGCATCAACACCCCCGAGGGCAAGAACCTGGTCGGCTCCTTCCACCCGCCCGCCGGGGTGCTGTGCGACCTGGCGACGCTGGTCTCGGTGCCCCGCGACGACTACGTGGGCGGCCTGGCGGAGATCATCAAGGGCGGTTTCATCGCCGACCCGCGGATCCTCACGCTCATCGAGGACGACCCGGAGGGCGCCAGGCTCCCCGAGGGCCGGCACACCCGCGAACTGATCGAGCGGAAGATCCAGATCAAGGCCGACGTCGTCGGAGCCGACCTGCGCGAGGGCGGCCTGCGGGAGATCCTCAACTACGGCCACACGCTGGCCCACGCCATCGAGCGCGTCGAGGAATACCGGATGCGCCACGGCGAGGCCGTCGCGATCGGCATGGTCTACGCGGCCGAGCTGTCCCGCCTGGACGGCAGGATCGGCGCCGACGTCGTGGAGCGGACCAGGTCCATCCTGACCTCGGTCGGGCTGCCCACCGCCTACCGCCGCGAGGCCTGGCCCGAGCTGCGCGACCACATGCGCCTCGACAAGAAGAGCCGCGGCGCCAAGCTGCGCTTCGTCCTCCTGGACGACCTGGCGAAGGTGTCCCCGCTGGTCGACCCGCCGGAGGAGCTCCTTGAGGCCGCCTACCACGAGGTCGCCCGGTGAGCCTCACGCCTCCCGCGCTCCCGGCGCGCGGTGGTCCGTACGCCCCGGCGACGGCGAGCGCGTCCGGCGGCACGGGTGTGCCCGCGAGCCCGGGTCCCTGTCCGGGGCCTCGGCGAGGCGTGGAGGGGCGGCGCCGGACGGCGCGCCGGGTGAGTGACGTCGGCCGCGTGGCAGGCGCGCGGCCATCAAGGAGCGGTGAGTGACCCGATGAGAACCGTCTACGTGCTCAACGGCCCCAACCTGGGGCGGCTCGGCACCCGCGAGCCGGACGTCTACGGCGCGGAGACCTTCGCCGACCTGGCCGCGCTCTGCCGGGACACCGGCAGGCGGCTCGGCCTGTCGGTCGACGTCCGGCAGACCGACGACGAGGCGGAGATGCTGGGCTGGCTGCACGAGGCGGCCGACGGCCGAGTCCCCGTGGTGCTGAACCCGGCGGCGTTCACCCACTACTCCTACGCGCTGCGCGACGCTATCGCCCAGCGCACCGCGCCCCTGGTCGAGGTGCACATCAGCAACCCGGCCGCTCGCGAGGAGTTCCGGCACACCTCGGTGGTCGCCGCGGTGGCGACCGGCACCATCGCGGGCTTCGGCCTGAGGTCGTACGTGCTGGCCCTGCAGGCCATCGCCGAGACCACCTCCTGACTCCCGTCCCCGAAACCTGAGCCCACGTCCCGGGAAGCGAGCCCGCGTTCCCGGGACGTCCCAGGACCCGCGTCGGCCCCCGGCCCCCGGATCTGATCCGCGTGAGCTTTCACCCGCGGGCCCGCGCGGGGCACCCGGCCGGTGGCCTCAGGAGTCGTTGAGGCGCTTGAGGGCGCTGCGGACCTTGGCCGGGTCGTTGGTGGGCCAGAAGGGCGGCAGGGAGTCGCGCAGGAACCCGGCGTAGCGGGCCGTCGCCAGCCGGGGGTCGAGCACCGCGACCACGCCCTTGTCGTGCTGGCTGCGCAGCAGGCGGCCCGCGCCCTGGGCGAGGAGCAGCGCGGCGTGGGTGGCGGCGACCGACATGAACCCGTTGCCGCCCTTGGCCGCGACGTGGCGCTGGCGGGCGGAGCTGAGCGGGTCGTCCGGGCGGGGGAAGGGAATGCGGTCGATGATGACCAGGCGCAGCGAGGGACCGGGGACGTCGACCCCCTGCCAGAGTGACAGCGTGCCGAACAGGCAGGTCGGCTCGTCCTCCGCGAACTGCTTGACCAGCAGCATCGTGGAGTCGTCACCCTGGCAGAGCAGCGGCACGCTCAGCCGGTCGCGCAGGGCCTCGGTGGCCGCCTTGGCGGCGCGCATCGAGGAGAACAGGCCGAGGGTGCGGCCCCCCGCGGCCTCGATCAGCTCGATGATCTCCTCAAGGTAGGCCTCGGGCAGGCCGTCGCGGCCCGGCTGGGGCAGGTGCTTGGCGACGTAGAGGATGCCGCTGCGCGGGTGGTCGAAAGGGGAGCCGACGTCGATGCCGGTCCAACCGGCCCGGCCCTTGCCGCCCTTGCCGCGTTTCTTCCCCTCCGTGCTCTCGCCGCCCCCGCCGCCCCCGCCGCCCCCGCCGCCCCCGCCGCCCTCTCCGCTCTCCTTCGTCTCGTCTCCCGCCGCGTCCTTCGCGCCGCCCCCGCCCAGGCCCCACTGGCGGGCCAGGCCGTCGAAGGCGCCGCCCAAGGCGAGCGTGGCCGAGGTGAGGATGACCGTACGGTCGCCGAAGAGCTTGTCGCGGAGCATGCCCGCCACCGTCAGCGGCGCCACCCGCAGCAGGGGCGGACGCCGGTCGGTGCCCGCCTCCAGCCAGACCACCTCGGCCCGGTCGATCTCCTCGGCGTGGCCGAAGGCGTCGAGCATGCGCTGCGCGGTGTCGTGGACCTCGTCCAGCGAGGTGAAGGCCGCCCTGCGCAGCCCCGCGCCCTCCGGGTCGTCCTTGTCGCCGTTGCGCGGGCCGAGGGCGGTGATGCACGCCCACGCCGCGTCGCGGACCAGGGCGAGCGTCATCCCGAGCACCTGGGGGAGCTCGTCGAGGCGCCCGGCGGGGGCGGCGCCCAGCAGCGCCTTGAGGTCCTCTCCGGCCTCCATGAGCCGGTCGGCGAGGTGCTGCTCGATGAGCTTGCCGACCCGCCGCGCGGCCACCGTGACCATGGTCTCCGACAGCTCGCCGGTGACCACGGAGGTGACGCGGTCGACCAGCTCGTGCGCCTCGTCGACCACGACCACCTCGTGCTCGGGCAGGAGCGGGAAGTCCTCCATCGCGTCGATCGCGAGCAGCGCGTGGTTGGTCACGACCACGTCGGACTCACCGGCGCGGGCGCGGGCCAGCTCGGCGAAGCACTCCATGCCGCTCGGGCAGCGCGCGGCCCCCAGGCACTCCCTGGCGCTGACCGAGAACTGGCGCCAGGCCTGCTCGTTGACGCCGGGGACGAGCTCGTCGCGGTCGCCGGTCTCGGTCTCGCCGGCCCACTCCTGGATGCGCTGGACCATCCGGCCCGTCGCGTTGACCTCCCGGGGGTCGAAGAGCTGCTCCTGCTCCTCGTCGGGCCAACCCGCGCTCGCCTTGTAGCGGCACAGGTAGTTGCGGCGGCCCTTGAGGATCGCGAACGACGGCTCGTGCGGCAGCTGCGGGGCGAGGGCCTTGGCGAGGCGGGGCAGGTCGCGGTCGACGAGCTGCCGCTGGAGCGCGATGGTGGCGGTGGAGACGACCACGGCGCCCTTGGAGGTCATCGCGTGCCTGATCGAGGGGATCAGGTAGGCCAGCGACTTGCCGGTGCCCGTGCCCGCCTGGACGGCGAGGTGGTCGCCCGACTCGATGGCGTGCTGCACCGCCCTCACCATCGTGATCTGCCCGGGGCGCTCGACCCCGCCCACCGCCTCGACGGCGGTGTTCAGCAGATCCTCAACCGGGGGAATATCCACCTTTGAGGAGACGTCTTCGGATGGGGCGATGGAGTCGGTCGGCACGACAGCCAACCGTACCCGCTCGTCCCGACAATCGCGGCTGCTCCGGCGAGTCGCCGCGTGGACGCATACCCGTATTCCGGAACCCGAGGTTCACGTCACGTGGCAAACTGGCTGGATCACCCGGCTCACCAATCCTCGTAAGGTCAAGGGAAGGTCTACCGTTCCGGTGCCGCTGGGGCGGAAGATGGGGACGGAAAAACCGGTTCGGTAGAGTTTCCCGAGGTCGAGTGGACGAATAAAGGCTGGTTAAAGCACTATGTCCTCCATGTCGGAAGTTGTCCCGTTGCCGTCGTTCGGCGAGGTGTTCTTTGACGAGCGTGGCCAGGAGCGGGTGCTCCGGGTCACCTGGCACGAAGGCACGCTGGTGCTGAGCCTGTGGCGCGGCGAGATGTGCACCGCGAGTTTCCGCATGCCCATGAACGACGTGGGGCGCCTGGTCGACACGCTTGACGAGGGCTTCGTCGAGGCCGGTGGGCAGTACCCCGACGAGGTGGGCGAGCCCGTTCACGCCGACCAGCCGCCGCAGGACGAGCCGCAGGCCTACGGCGAGTATCCCGGCACCGGCCAGTACGCCCGGCCCCGCCCCGAGGACTACGCCCAGCCGCAGCAGTATCCCGACCCGGCCGGCCACGTCCCCTCGCCGCTGGACGAACCCCGCCAGGCCGCCGCCCTCGGCCCGAACGACGTGCTCGTCGCGCGAGGCGTGGTGCCGCCCCCCGTGGACCGCTCCGACCGATCCGACCGGCCCCAGGACCGCGTTCCCCCCGGTTACGGCCCCCCGGACACGCCCCCCGGGTACGGCCCCCCCGACGCCGTGCCGCGCGAGAACATGATCGTGAACGACGCCCTGTCCTACGGGCACTCGCAGCCCGTCGAGCCGCTCGGCGCGGGCCCCGTCCCCGGTGAGGCCGCCTACCAGCTGCCCGGCGGCTACCCGCCCGCGCAGCAGCCCGCCCAGTACGGCGTCCAGCGGCCGGACCCGTACGCCGCGCCCGTCCAGCAGCCCGACCCCTACGCGGCCCCGCCCGTCCAGCAGCGGCCCGACCCCTACGCCGGGCCGGCCGACCGGTTCGGCGCCCAGGGGCCCGACCCGTACGGAGTGCCGCCCCAGCCCCGGCCCGTCGACCCGTTCGCGCCCCCGGAGGCCCGCCAGAAGCAGCCGGCCGCCCCGTTCACGCCGCGCCCCGACCAGTTCTTCGGCCAGTTCGCCGAGCCCGCCCAGCGGCCGGAGCCCGACTCCTACGGGCAGGGACAGCAGAACTCGACCGACCCCTTCGGGTTCGCCGCCCAGCAGTCCGCCGCCTACGAGGCCTCGCAGGCCGACCAGTACGGCGGCTACCCGGCCCCCTCGCAGCCCGATCCCTACACGTTCGGCGCCCAGCAGCCGCACCAGGCCGGTCACCCCGCCGACCTGCGCGACCTGTACGGCTCGCCGCCCGCGTACGCGCAGCAGGACGTCGACCCGTCCGACCCGCTGGGCCTGCGCGGCCAGGCCGTGTCCGACCCGAGGCTGTCCCGCCCCTACGTCCCGGAACCGCCGCACTCCACCGGCGAGAGGCTCCGCCCCGAGCAGCGCTACGACGAGCAGCGCTACGACGAGCGGTACGACGAGCGCCAGTACGACGACAGGCGCCGCGAGGGCCGTCGCCGCGACGACAGGGGCGACCGGGACGAGCAGCGCGACTGGTGATCTCCCCGCGGGACGCGGCTGCGCCGCGTCCCGTTCGCGAGCTCCACGTCCGAGGGGATACCGTGTGGCGTCCGCCGGGTATGTGCTCCGGCGCCGGGTGGCGGTTTCAGCCGTTCCGGGCGGTTCGCGAGGCGTGCCGGGGCGCGTGAGCTGATCGATCCCTATCGGGCGGGGTGGCGTGGACGAGTCGACGGTGCTGCAGATGCTGGCCGTGTCGGTCGTCGCGATCGGGGTGGCCGCGGTGGCCAGGCGCAGGGGATGGTCGGCGCCGCTGCTGCTGGTGCTCGCCGGCGTGGCGCTGTCACCGTTCGTTCCCGGGTACGAGCTCGACCCCCAGCTGGTCCTGCTGGTCTTCCTGCCCCCGCTGCTCTACTCGGCGGCGATCGAGAGCTCCTACCTGAGGCTCAAGGACTTCCGCAGGCCGGTCGCGTTGCTCTCGGTCGGCCTGGTGCTGTTCACCACGCTGGTCGTCGGGTGGGTCACCCACCTGCTCCTGCCCCAGCTGCCGCTGGCCGCCGCGTTCGCGCTGGGCGCGATCGTGGCCCCGCCCGACGCGGTCGCCGCCGTCGCCGTGGCCCGCAGGCTCGGGCTGCCCCGCAAGGTGGTCACCATCCTGGTGGGGGAGAGCCTGTTCAACGACGCCACCGCGCTCACCGCCTACCGGGTGGCCATCGCCGCCGCGGTCGGGCAGGGCATCACCTGGCAGGACGCCGCCCTCGACTTCGTCCGTTCCGCGGCGGGCGGCGTGGTGATGGGCCTCGCGCTCGCCTGGGTCCTGGCCTGGGTGCTGGTCCGGCTGCGCGACGCGCTCGTCGAGAACACCGTCATGCTGCTCACCCCGTTCGCCGTCTACCTGGCGGCCGAGAGCGTGCACGTCTCCGGCGTGATCGTCGTGGTGATCGTCGGCCTCTACATCGGCCACCGCATGCCCAGGGCGGGCTTCGGCACCCGGCTGCTGTCCGACGCGGTCTGGCGGATCCTCGACTTCTTCCTGGAGACGATCGTCTTCGCGCTGATCGGCCTGCAGATGTGGCCGATCATGAGAGGGCTGGAGTGGGGCGACGGGTGGAAACTCGCCGGGATGGCGCTGGCCGTCTTCGCCGCCGCGGTGGTCGCCAGGGTGGTCTGGGTCGTGCCTAGCATCTACCTGCCCCGGATGCTGTCCAAGAAGATCCGCAGGACCGAGACCCACGCGCCGACCTGGCAGAACGTGACCATCGTGAGCTGGGCGGGCATGCGCGGCGTGGTCTCCCTGGCCGCGGCCTTCGCCATCCCCGAGGACTTCCCCGGCCGTGACCTGCTCCTCTTCCTCACCTTCTCGGTGGTGATCGGCACCCTCCTGGTCCAGGGCCTGACGTTCCCGGCGCTGATCCGCAGGCTGAAGGTCTCCAACGAGCGGGAGACCTACACCGACAACCTGGCGGAGGCGGCCGCCCAGCAGGCGGCCGCCACGGCGGCGCTGGCCCGGCTGGACGAGCTGGTGGCGGAGGGCGTCGACGAGGTCCACCGGGAGGTCGTCGACCAGCTCAGATCCCGCGCCGAGCGCCGTACCCTCACCGCCTGGGAGCGGCTGGGCGGCGGCACGGGACCCGAGGGGGAGGAGACGCCCAGCACCGTCTACCGGCGGCTCCGTCAGGAGATGCTGGTGGTCGAGCGCGACGTGTTCGTGCGCCTCCGCGACGAGCGGCGCATCGACGACGAGGTGCTCCGCCGGGTCCTCCACGAGATCGACTTCGAAGAGGCCACCCTGGAGCGCGACTAGCCGATGACGCTGTCCACGTAGCACCAGCGCCAGTCCTCGCCCGGTTCGAACGAGACGATGACCGGGTCGTTGGTCTGCAGGAAGTGGGCGGTGGCGTGCTTGTTGGGCGACGAGTCGCAGCAGCCGATGTGCCCGCAGGACAGGCACTTGCGCAGGTGGACCCAGCGGCTGCCCGTCGCCAGGCACTCCTCGCAGCCCTCGGGCGTGCGCGGAGCCGGGTCCTGGGCCTCCAGGATGTGCTCACAGGTCGTCATGGTCTCCCCCTTGTGTGACTACTGATGAATCGTACGGCCAGCGGGACGTTCCGATTTCGCCGCCTCTCCGCGTCGCGGTCCGCGAGCGAACAGGCGGGTAACGAGCCGGTACGGCGGCGCCTGCCGTGGCGACTCGTTGGGTAGGGTCGGGGCATGCGACCCCTTCAGCGACGAATTCCCGTCCTCGCCGCCTCTGCACTGGCCGCCGCCCTCATCACCACCGGCTGCTCCGAGATCCAAGAGGTGAGCCAGGGCATCGACAAGGCCCAGCAGTGCGTGCAGGCCGCGGGCATCGTCACCGAGACCGCCGCCAAGGTCTCCGGGCTGCTCAACGACCCCGCCGCGATGGAGAAGGCGCTGAACGAGGGCGGCGCCAAGCTGGGCGACCTGGCCGACAAGGCGGCCAACACCTCGTTGAAGGAGGCCGCCGAGGGCGTTTCCGGCACCCTGGAGGGCTTCAACGTGACCGACGCCAACGGCGCCGTCGACGCCGCCCAGAAGGTGGCCACCGACTCGGTGCAGTGGGTCCAGCAGCTGACCAACGCCTGCGGATAGCCTCCACGCGCCTCGGTGAGGCGCGGGTGATCTCCACCGCTCCGGCGAGGCGCGGTCGCCGCACCGGTGCCTCGCCCCGGTGACGGGTGAGCCGTCGGTGACGGGTGAGTCCCGGTGGCGGTGAGCTCGCGCCGCCAGGGCGGGCCGGGCCGGAGGTGCTCGCGGGCACCTCCGGAAATCCCGGGTTCTCTAGGGGAAATGTGGTTGAAATACCGTCGTTCCTATGAAGACCCAGGAAAGTTCATGAACTATCCGGACAAGGAGCCGGATCCCCGGTTCACCCTTGCCAACGAACGCACGTATCTGACCTGGTTGAGTACGTCGCTCGCGCTGAGCGCGGGCGGCGTGGCCATGGCAGCCGTCTCCGCCGACGTCTTCGTCCCGTGGATGCGCACCCTGCTCGCGGTGGTCCTGGTGTCGCTGTCCGCCCTGGCCGCCGCGATGGCCTACCCCCGCTGGCGCCGCGTCCAGCGTGCCCTGCGCAGCTCCACCCCGCTCCCGCCCCCCGCCCTGGCGCCCCTGTTCGGGTACGGCGTGGCGACGGTCGCCGTGCTCGCCCTGATCCTCATCCTGCTGTCCCGGTGAGCTCCCGGTGAGCAGCCTCTGGGACGCGGGCCTGCAGAGCGAGCGGACCCGCCTCGCCTGGGTCCGTACCACCGCCATGCTGGCCGTCACCGGCCTGGGCGGCGCGGGCGTCGCCCTGCGCGCCGGCGCGCCCGCCCTGACCGTCATCCCCTTCGTCCCGGCCGTGTTCTGCGCCGTACTTCTGCTGACCCACACGGGCATCCGCTACCGGCGCACCCAGGAGGCCCTGCACGGGAGCCGTCCCCTCGATGACCGGGCCGACGCCCTCATCGCCTGGCTCGGTACCCTCGCCGCCGTGGCCGGGGCCTTCGCCTTCGTTCTGGGAAGGTTCGGAGAGTAAAAAATGCGGCAAGATATCGCAGCATGTCACGCTTCGATGATCTGCCAGGCTACGCGGCGTCGATCGCTTCGCTGATCGACGCGGTCAATCTCGGCGTTCACATCGCGAGCAGGCCCCTCACCCGGGAGCTCACCGAGCGGTCGGGTCTCCAGACGGACCTGCTGGTCGATCTCCGATTCGTGCTTCCCGCCAGGCCGCTCACCGCCGAGGGGCTGGCCGCCCTCTACCGCTACAACCCCTTCAGCCGGTCGGAGATCGACGTACAGGTCGCCCAGGGCACCCTCGTCGACGACGGCGCGCTGCACGCGACCGCGACCGCGCTGTCCTTCATCGCCTCCCTGTACGAGGTGCACGCGGCGGTGACCGGCGAGCTGTGGGCCGCCCAGGCCGACCGGCTGCCCGAGCTGGCCGATCTCGCCGGGAGGCTCCTGGAGTCCGGTGCGGCCGGGGGCGGCGCGGCCTTCGCCCAGGCCTCGCCGCCCCACGAGCCGGTGGGGACCCCGCCGGGCGTGCTGCTGTTCAACCGGCTGGCCGTGCTGCGCTACCACCGCGCCGACGCGCACGCCGACGCCTGGAGGGGGGAGGGCCTCACCGTGGCCCAGATCCTCGCCCTGCCCCCGGGGCCCGCCCGCGACCGGATCGAGGTGGAGACGAACCGCCGCGCCGCGCGGCCGTACGAGGCCCTGAGCACCCGCGACCGGCAGGCTCTCCTGCTCGGACTGAGCGCCCTCGACCTGCCCTGAGACCTGAGGCGGGTGGGCGGCCCGCCCGGGGGACGTGTCACGACCGGATCAGGGCCCGGACAAGGCACAGGGCCGGGCCGGGCGGGTCAGGAGGGTGAGTCCTCGCCGAGGGAGACGGTCTCGGCGACCTCGGCGTGGCGCTCGGCCTCCTCGGCGGCGAACCGCTCGGCGTCGAGCTTCTCGGCGATGTCCTCGTCCTGGCGCATCAGCTTGTCCAGGCTCTGGCCGGCCATGTCCAGCACGCCCATGTCGGCGTAGGCCTGCTGCAGGCGGGGGCTCCACAGCCCGATGTCCTTGACGCAGGGCACGATGCGGCTGAAAAGCAGAGAGCGGAAAATCCTGAGATATTCGGACTTGTCGACGCACTCCATCGCCTCGATGACCTCGGTCTTGCTCAGCCCCAGGTTCTCCCACGTCTCCCGGCCGCGCAGCCGGTCGCGCATCAGGTAGCAGCCCTCGATGACGAAGTCCTCGCGCTCGCGCAGCTCGGACTCGCTGAGCTGCGCGTAGTAGTCGCGCAGCGCCATCCGGCCGAAGGCGACGTGGCGGGCCTCGTCCTGCATCACGTAGGCGAGGATCTGCTTGGGCAGCGGCTTGGTGGTGATGTCGCGCATCACGCCGAAGGCGGCCAGGGCGAGGCCCTCGATGAGCACCTGCATGCCGAGGTAGGGCATGTCCCAGCGGGAGTCGCTCAGGGTGTTGTCGAGCAGCGACTTCAGGTACGGGTTGATGGGGTAGGCCAGGCCCACCTTCTCCTGGAGGAACCGCGCGTAGGTCTCGGCGTGTCGCGCCTCGTCCATGGTCTGGGTGGCGGCGTAGAACTTGGAGTCGAGGTCGGGGACCGACTCCACGATCCTGGCCGAGCAGATCATCGCGCCCTGCTCGCCGTGCAGGAACTGGGAGAACTGCCAGGAGGCGTTGTGCAGGCGCACGTCCTTGCGCTGTTTTTGGTCCATCCGCTCCCAGAGCGGGGTGCCGAAGATCGCGATGGTCTCGTCGGGGACGCCGAGCACGTTGTAGGGGTCGACCTCCAGGTCCCAGTCGATGCGCTTGACCGAGTCCCACTGCTTGTCCTTGCCCTTCTGGTACAGGGCGAGCATGCGGTCCCTGCCGTCGTCGTACTCCCACGTGAAGCGGGCGGCCCCGGCCGCCTCGACGTCCCACGTGGAGAGCTCGGCGGGAATGGTGTAAAGATCGTGCGTCGACATGCGGCCTCCAGAGACGTACACCGTACGTACCTATCGAGGTTGTCACGTACGCTGTACGTACGTCAATGGAACCGATGAGGGGACGACGGCCACATGCCTGTCCAGCCACTGTCCCGGCCGCGCATCGTGGCCTCGGCCATCGAACTCATCGAGCGGGAGGGCGCCGACGCGGTGTCGATGCGCGCGATCGCCGCCAATCTGGGTGTGGGCGTGATGTCGCTCTACAATCACGTGCCGAACAAGGAGGCCCTGCTCGACGGGGTGGCCGAGACCGTCCTGTCGCAGATCGAGTTCACCGACGACCCGGATGCCGAGTGGACCGAGCGGGTGCGCATGCAGGCGCTCGCCTTCCGGCAGATCGCGAGCCACTACCCGCGCTGCACGATGGTGGTGGTCAGCCGCCAGCTCCGCTCCACCGCAGGGCTGCTCCCCGTGGAGCGGGCGCTGGCCACGCTGCGCGAGGCGGGCTTCGGCGGGGACGAGGCGGTGCGCGCCCTGCGCGTGTTCATCGCCTACATCGTGGGCTCGCTGCTGAGGGAGGTGGGGGTGACCCCGACGTTCGCGCCGGTCCACCGTTCGGACGTCAGGGTCGACCAGGTCGACCCCCTGCTGTTCCCGCAGGTCGGCGAGCTGGCTCCGATACTCAACGAGTGCGACCACGAGGCCGAGTTCGCCTTCGGCCTGGAGATGCTCATCCAGGCGATGGCGGTGCGGCTCAACCGGTGACGCGGCCGTACGACCCGCGTGGCCGTACGACCCGCGTGGCCGTGCGGCGTGAGCGGTTGCGCGACCCGGGCGGTGGTGCGCCTCGAGCGGTCGTGCGGGGAAGCGCCGGGCCCACGTGGTGACGCGGCCGTGCGGCGTGGGAGATGACGCCCGGGACCTGGGGCCCCGGGCGTCGGGAGAGTGCTCCCTTCCCCTGGACACTCTCCGGGTGGGTCAGTACCAGTTGCTCGACCGGAAATGACCCCACGCGCCGCACGGCGACCCGTAGCGGCTCTTGATGTACCTCAGACCCCAGTGGATCTGCGTGGCCGGGTTGTGCCGCCAGTCCCTGCCGCTGCCGCCCATCTTCGAGCCTGGCAGCGCCTGCGGGATGCCGTACGCACCCGATGAGTGGTTGTACGCGCGGTGGTTCCAGTTGCTCTCCCTGGTCCAGAGACTGTCCAGGCAGCGGAACTGGCTGTGCGGCCACGCTCGGCGGGACACGAGACGATAGGCGATCGTCTTGTTCCTGCCCTTGGCGGTCCTCGCGACCGCTTTCACCCTTGGCTTCACCTGGGTGGCCCAGGTGAGGCGGTGCACCGTCCTCGCCGTCCCTTTCCTGGACGTCTCGGAGGTGCTCTCGGCCTGTCCCGTCGCCGACGGGCCGACCATCGTCGAGGCGGCCAGAACGGTCGCGACGGTGTTGCGCAGAACGCGGTAGCTGTTCACGTGGATCCTTGTCCTCAGGCCGCGTGCGGAAGGCGTGGGAGGGCACGTGGTGTCCTCCCGCGCCCGACGGCCCCGCGCCCATGGCGTGGGCGGGGAACGTCCGCGCGGTCTCTCCGGCCTGTTTCCGGCATGAGACGCCGCGGCGATCTCTATAGGCGGCTTTCTAGTACGCGAAAGGGCGCCGAACGGCGGATGGGACACGCGAAGGGAAGGAGTTTGCCCGATCTTCGTGATTTACGGGTGATTCGGAGAAGGGCCGATTACGACCGGCGAATCACCCATGCGGGGAGACGGTGTGAAAATCACCCTGCCATGGGGTTTCAGATCACCGTTCCCTGATCAGTACCAGCCCCGCGTCCTGAAGTGCGTCCACGCCCCGCACGGCGAGCCGTAGCGCTGCTTGATGTAGCCGAGTCCCCACCTGATCTGCGTCCTGGGGTTGGTGCGCCAGTCGCGCCCGGCGCTGGCCATCTTGCCGCCGGGCAGTGCCTGCGGGATGCCGTACGCGCCCGACGAGCGATTGCGCGCGCGGTGGTTCCAGTTGCTCTCCCTGGTCCAGAGCCTGATGAGGCAGTCGAACTGGCTCCTGTTCCAGCCGTGCGCGGACACCATCGGCCTGGCGACGGCCTGGTTGCCCGGTCTTGCCGAGGACGCCTGGGCGACCGTGGGGGTGCCGAGGGCGAGCACCGAGGTGATCACCAGCACGCCGGTACGGCGTAGCGTCGACATGGGACTCCCTTGTGCGTTGGAGACGGGGGACGGCCGACACGATGCCCCGCGAATCGGCGGCGGGCCAGTCGACAGCGCCTGTCAGGAGTCCTGTCAGAGCCGGGTAAGAGAATGATCAGAGCATTGGTGAGGGGGGCGTCGTCTTGCCTGTGGCGTCAGTCACATTTCACTTTATGGACGGCATAACTCTCGAATGTGACAAGGGGATTAGGGTGCGGATCATGGGAATCCGTGATACCGCCATCCGTACCCTTGCCGACACGCCCACGACTCTGGCCGAGCTGGCCGGAGACAGGGCCGTCCTCATCGTGAACGTCGCCTCCAGATGCGGCCTCACCCCCCAGTACGCGGGTCTCGTCGACCTCCAGCGCACCTACGGCGACCGGGGCTTCACCGTCGTCGGGGTGCCATGCAACCAGTTCTACGGCCAGGAGCCGGGCAGCGCCGAGGAGATCCAGGAGTTCTGCTCCACCACCTACGGCGTCGACTTCCCGCTGCTGGCCAAGACCGAGGTCAACGGCGACGACAGGCATCCCCTCTACGACGCGCTGACCGGCACCCCCGACGCCGAGGGCGAGGCCGGTGACGTCAAGTGGAACTTCGAGAAGTTCCTCGTCTCCCGGGACGGGGAGGTTCTGGCCAGGTTCCGGCCGAACGTGCAGCCCGGCGACCCCGCCGTCATCGAGGCGATCGAGAAGTCCCTCTAGCCGCGCAGCTGCCCCTGACGATCAGCTCGGTGGGCAGCAGCACGCCCCGCGGCCTTCTGGCGCCGCCGCGCAGCACCAGCTCGGCGGCGCGGTAGCCGATGTCCCTGGCGGGCTGTGCGATCACCGTCAGCGGCGGTGAGCACAGCTCCGCCCAGGGCACGTCGTCGAACATGATCAGGGACAGGTCCCTGGGGATGCGCAGGTCCAGCTCCCTCGACGCCAGCACCGCCGCCTCGCCCAGCAGGTTGCCCCCGGCCAGCACGGCGGTCAGGTCGGGCCGGTGCTGGAAGAGCCCGGCCGCCGCGGCGTACGCGGAGTCGCGGCTGCCCCGGGCGACGACGATCAGCTCCTCGTCGACGAGGGGCCCCAGCGCCTGCCTGAAGACCGACAGGCGCTGCTCCTGCCCCGGGCCGCCCAGGTAGGCGATGCGCCGGTGTCCCAGCCCCGTCAGGTAGTCGACCGCGGTCCTGACCCCCGCGCGGTCGTCGGCCACCACCGCCGGGATGTCGTCGCGCCCGGCCGAGAGCCGGTGCGCGAACACCGTGATCACCCCGGCCCGCAGGGTCGGTGCCCAGCTGTCGCCGTCGCCGGAGGGGATCGCGATCACCCGGTCCACGCCCTGCTCCAGCAGCATGCCGATCAGCTCGGCCTCGCGCTCCGGATCGTCGCCGGTCGCGCCCACGATCACCGGCTCGCCCGCCGAGCGCGCGCAGGCGAGCACGCCGTCGGCCACACGGCCGTAGAAGGTGTCGGTGATGTCGGGCAGCAGCAGCCCGATCCCGCCCGAGCGCCGCTGGCGCAGGTTGCGCCCGAGAGCGCTGGGCCGGTAGTCGAGCTGGGCGGCGACGGTCAGCACCCGCTCCCTGGTCTCCGGGCTGGCCGACCCGCCGGACAGAACCCGGGACACCGTGGCGACCCCCACCCCGGCTGCCCCGGCGACGTCCTTGATCGTCGTACGACGCATGTTCATGGAAACGATTCCATCATGTTTTCCGTGCTCGATCCAGGGCGGAGCGACAATGACTGTCCTGCTGACAGGCCAGAACCGGGCAACCTCTTGACACGCATGTCCGTTTCCGATGAGATGCATGAAAACGTATCCAATATCGGGTGAACGCGGGGTTGGCCCGAGGCGACAAGGACTTCCATGGCATCCATCGTTCTCAGCAAAGTCGACAAGATCTACGCGGGCGGCGTCAAAGCCGTGAACGGCCTCGACCTTGAGATCAAGGACGGGGAGTTCATGGTTCTGGTGGGTCCGTCCGGATGTGGCAAGTCCACCGCCCTGCGGATGATCGCCGGGCTCGAGGACATCAGCGGCGGCGAGATCGCCATCGGCGACCGGGTGGTCAACCACCTGCCCCCGAAGGACCGTGACATCGCCATGGTCTTCCAGAACTACGCGCTCTACCCGCACATGACCGTCGAGGAGAACCTCGCCTTCGGTCTGAAGCTCCGCAAGATGCCCAAGGCGGAGATCGCCAAGCGCGTCGGCGAGGCCGCCAAGATGCTCGGCCTCGACCAGTACCTCAAGCGCAAGCCCGCCGCCCTCTCCGGCGGCCAGCGCCAGCGTGTCGCCATGGGCCGCGCCATCGTGCGCGAGCCGCAGGCCTTCCTCATGGACGAGCCGCTGTCCAACCTGGACGCCAAGCTCCGCGTCTCCATGCGGGCCTCCCTCAACACCCTGCACGAGCGCCTGGGCGTGACGACCGTCTACGTCACCCACGACCAGGTCGAGGCCATGACCCTCGGCGACCGCGTCTGCGTGCTGCGCGACGGCCTGCTCCAGCAGGTCGACACCCCGCAGAACCTCTTCGACAAGCCGGTCAACCTGTTCGTCGCGGGCTTCATGGGCTCCCCGTCGATGAACTTCGTCAACGCCGAGCTGGTGCGCGGCGAGGGCGGCGCGGCCGTCGCCTTCGCGGGCTTCAAGCTGCCGGTGCCGACCGAGACCTTCACCGAGAAGAGCGGCCTGGACCAGTACATCGGCAAGAAGATCATCCTGGGCATCCGCCCCTCCGACTTCGACGACTCGATCGCCGCCAACGGCTCGTCCTCCGGCTGGGTCCGCCTGCCGGTGCGCGCCGAGGTCACCGAGGAGCTGGGCTCCGAGATCAACGTGCTGTTCCTGATCGACGCCCCGCCGGTCCAGCACCAGGACACCGTGGCCGCCGCCGCCGACGACGGCGAGGAGGACGCGACGCTGCCGCTGGTGGGCGACAAGTCACTGTGGACCGCCCGCGTCAACTCCCGCAGCCACGTCCGTCCCGGTCAGAACATCGAGCTGATCGTCGACACCCACAACCTGCACTTCTTCGACCCGGTCTCGGGCCTGGCGATCGGCCACGAGGCCAACACCCGCGTCTGATCCGCCGGGCGGGCCGCGAGGCCCGTCCTCGACCACCACCGCAGGCCGGAAGGGCCCGCGCCACGACCCCCTCCCGTGGCGCGGGCCCTTTCCGTCGTCTCCGGCCCTCTTCCGGCCGCCTCCCTCGGGTGGCCTCCCGCCGCTTTTCCCCGGCTGTTTTCCGCCCCCGCGTTTTCGTGTTCTCCCCGCCGGGTTTCCGCCGGAGGCTTCCCCTCAGCGGCGGGCGAGGCGTCGCGAGAATTGGCCGATGAAGCGCAGGGGGAGCAGCCTGCCGACCCTGACGATGACCTTGTAGCGCAGGTCGGGAATGCTCACCCGCACGCCTCGGACCAGATCGCGCATGGCCTCGCGGACGACGTTGTCGGCCGACAGCCAGAAGAACTCGGGAATTCCCGACTTGTCCATTGCGGCGCGCTCGTGGAACTCGGTGTGCACGAACCCCGGGCACAGGGCCATGACCCGCACCCGGCTCCCGGCCATCTCCATGGCCGTGGACTCGCTGAAGCTGACCACCCACGCCTTGGACGCGCTGTAGGAGCCCCGGGTGAAGAACGCCGCCACCGACGCCACGTTGATCACCGCGCCCCGGTCGCGGTCCCTCATCCCCGGCAGCGCGGCCAGCGTCAGCCGCAGCACCGCCTCGCAGTGCAGTTTGAGCATCCGCAGCTCCTCCTCGGCGGGCACGTCGAGGAAGTGGCCCCGGTGGCCGAAACCCGCGTTGTTGACCAGCAGGTCGACTCCCTCGCGGAGCCGCCGCTCCACCGCCTCCAAGCCCTCGTCGGTCACCAGGTCGGCGGCGAGCACCTCGCTGCTCGCCCCGTAGCGCAGGCGTAGCTCCTCGGCGACGGAGACGAGACGCTTCTCGTCGCGGGCGACCAGGACGAGTGAGAATCCGTCGGCGGCCAGGCGGCGGGCGAAGGCGGCACCGATGCCGGCCGTCGCCCCCGTGATCAGTGCGGTTGGCATGCCTGCAGTCTAGGGACGACACGGCCGGGCCGGGGTCGGCGGGCGGGCCCGCGGCCGGCGACGAACGCTCCGACGACGATGACGTCGCGGCCGGCATCGGTGCCCCCGATTCCGAAACCGTCAAGCGCGGCACGGTTCGCGACCATGTCCCTGGCCGGCTCGTGCGGGTCGCATCCGAGGCGCTTCACTGATCGTCGAAGAAGAGCTCTTCGATCCTCAGGTCGAACAGCCTGGCGAGACGGAAGGCGACCGGAAGGCTCGGGTCGAACTTCCCCGTTTCGATCGCGTTGATCGCCTGCCTCGACACGCCGACACGTTGAGCCAGGTCGGCCTGTGTCCAGGCGCATTCGGCCCGAAGGTCCTTGATGCGGTTCCTCATCGGTACCTGAGCTTGCCGACGAGGATGGTGATCATGTAGACGACCCCCAGGAGCACGGGGAAGACCGCGATGTCGACGTCGTAGGCGACGAGGCCGGCGGCGTCCGCGACGACGTAGGCGAACGCGCTAACCCATCCCACGCCGAGGGCGACCGCCAGCGCATCCTGAATGATCTTCCGTTGAAACTCGTCCTGTCCTCGGAGAAAGCGCGCGAAGGCGACGATCCATCCGACGCCGACGGCAAAGTTGACGGCGACCGCGACCCAGCTCGCCGCCGGTTGCCGTGAATCCCACAGGAGTCCGGGACCGAATTTGGCCAGGGCGAGGGTCGCCGCCCAGGCGAGTGTCCAGAGTACGAGTCGAACGGCCGTCTTGATCGAGACCCGATAGGCCCCGGTCTCGTCGTGTGCTTGCACGAGTCACCCTTTCCGTGGCGAGAAGTCAAGTACACCTGACACGGTAAGAGGTACCCGCCGTGATGTCAAGTACACCTGACATCGGCCGGGCCGCCCCCGGTCCGGGCGGCACGGGACTGCCGTTGGCTCCACCTGACACCGTGCGCCCGCAACACCTCGGGCCGAAGGCTTTTTCGCGTCGTGCCCCCGCAGGCTCAGCTCTCCTGGAGTGAGGACTCGACGCTCCTGCTGGATGTCAGTACCGGCTCGCGGGCCGACACCGCACCAGATCCCGCAGGCGGATGGACGGTGCACCAGCACGGGCCGATCAAGCTGTGGGACGAAGTCGAAGATGCCATCTTGACCTGGCAGGGCGCCGGACGCCCACACCAGTCCGGGTTCGGGCTTACCGTCACGAAGGAGCGCCAGCACGTTTGGCTCGGTGACCCCGTTGGGCCGAGCTGGGACCTCCCGGCGTAGGCGATCGCGCGACGTAAAGCCTCCAGCTCCGGCTGGGGGCTTTCGCCGTCTCAAGTCATCGTGAACGTGGACGGCATCCACAAGCACCGTGATCTCGCCGGCCAGGCTCGCCACCCGGCGGACAAGCCGGGGGAGGAGACCGGAGAGAATGGGCGTACGCGGCAGGGGGCGTGCGGGAATCGCCCGGCGCGGCCGGAACCTTCGCGGCGGCGGGCGCGTACACATGATCATCCAAGCAGGCGACGAACATCTAAGCAGGCGACGAACACAGGAGGCTGAGAACCGTGCCGATCTCCCGCCGGACAGGATTGGGCCTGGCCCTGCTGAGCGCGGCGCTGGTCGCCTGCTCCTCCACCGAGACCCCCGGGTCCGCCGACTCCGGACCCGGCCCTTCCGCTCCCGCCGCCACGGCCTCGCCGGCGGAACCCACGGGAAAGGCGGGCGCGGACGCCGCCCCGAGGGTCCGCTTCACCGAGTTCGCCCAGCTCGACATGCCGGTGGCGATGGCCCTGCGCAAGGACGATCCGACGCTCTACATCGCCGAGCAGACGGGACGGCTGCGCGCCGTGACGGGCGGGAAGGTCGCCGAGGCGCCCGTCGTCGACCTCTCCCAGGAGATCAGCAGGGGCAACGAGCAGGGACTGCTCGGGGTGGCCTTCCACCCGGACGGGAACTTCCTCTATCTCAACTGGACCGACCGCGAAGGGCACACCCACGTCACCGAATGGGCCTTCTCCGGCGGCAGGGCGACCGGCCGCAGGGACGTGCTGACCCAGCGGCAGCCGTACGCCAACCACAACGGCGGGCAGCTCGCCTTCGGGCCCGACGGCCATCTCTACATCGCCCTCGGCGATGGAGGCAGCGGGGGAGACCCGCAGGGCAACGGCCAGAACCTGGGCACCTGGCTCGGCAAGATCCTCAGGATCGACCCGCGCGGCACCCCGTACAAGGTCCCCCGCGACAACCCGTTCGTCGGCAGGCAGGGCGCCAGGCCGGAGATCTGGTCGTACGGCCTGCGCAACCCCTGGCGGTTCACCTTCGACGCGAAGACCGGCGACATGTGGATCGGAGACGTCGGCCAGAACGCCTGGGAGGAGGTCGACTTCGAGCCGAAGGGCGAGGGGGGCCGCAACTACGGCTGGAACCTGAGGGAGGGGAGCCACCCCTTCAAGGGCGACGGCGGCGACGGCGGCGACGGCGGCGACACGGTGGACCCGATCATCGAGTATCCCCTGGGCGAGGGCGGCAACTGCTCGGTCATCGCCGGATACGTCTACCGGGGCAAGCGGATCCCCGGCCTGGAGGGACGGTTCGTCTACGGCGACTTCTGCGCGGGCTGGGTCAAGGCCGCGCCTCCCGGCGGGGCGGGGCGGGGCGACGACCTCGGCACGGTGGAGCAGTTGTCGTCCTTCGGTCAGGACCATGACGGTGAGTTGTACGCGCTCAGCCTGTCGGGGCCCGTCTACCGGGTCGAGGCCGCGCCGTGACCCCTTTCCTCCACGTTGGCGCAGCCGGTCGAGTCCCAATATCTGGAGAATGATTGACGATCGTTCGGTAAGGGAGGGAACGGCCTGCGGGTTATTGCGAGACGGGCGAATATAACAGGCTCTGGGGACATGTCGCTTCTGTTTCAGCGTCTTGTTCTGTGGCCTGAACCATCGCTATGGGAGCCCTAAATGGCTAGAAAATACATGATGTGTTTCCTACTCGCGGTAATGACCGGGAGCGGCCCGGTACTCGGTCTCGCGGGGGCGGCGACTGCGGAGAGCGGTCTTCCGCCGCTGAAGGCCGTCCAGGGCGCGCCCTACCCGCCGTACATCATTCTCCTCAACGCGGCGGAGGACATCGCCGACGAGGCCGACGCGATCGCCAGGCGGGCGGACGACCTCGCCGGGCAGGCGGCGGATGTCGCCGAGTTTTGCGCGGAGGCTCGGGGGGAGACCTGCATTGAGATCAACAACAGGAACGACAACCGCAACGAGCTGAGGAACATCGACAGGGACAGGATAGGCGGGGTCGTCATCGAGCCCACCTCCACCGCTCTGCGGGTCAACCCGGCCGCCGCGAGGCTTGCCCATGGTGCCGTGGCGAGCGGAGCCGTCTCCGGGAGTACCGACACGGCCGGACTCATCACCGCCGAGGCCAGGCGCATCGTCGCCGAGGCCAGGCGCATCGCCCCGGAGGCCGGGCGCATCGCCGGTGAGGCGGAGGGCATCGTCGGCCTCGCCGCGGGAGTCAACCCCAAGGCCGAGCAGGTGGCCTCCGGAGCCGTGGGGAGGGCGGAGACCGCGAAGAAGAAGGCCTCCGACGCGGGGAGGATCGCCCTCCAGGTCGCCCGGACGCCCCTCGGGAAGAATGCCCGGATGCCCCTCGGGGAGAATGCCCGGATGCCCCTTGGGGAGAATGTCGTCGAGGACGACGACTGCAGGGGCGGTGACTGCGGGAACGAGTCCGTCGGCCACGACTGCGGTGACGGGGGACGTCCGTGCGAGGCCGGCGGGGAGAGTCTCCCGTTCACGGGAGTGCCCGCGACGGCGTCCGCCGGGCTGGGAGCCGGCCTGCTGGTCGCGGGAGCCGGTGTGCTGTGGCTGGTGCGGCGCCGCCGATCCACCGGTGCGAAATAGGCGATGGGGAGGGAGAACCCGCCGTGACGCCGGGCCGTCCCTTCCGCCGGTGCGAAACGGACCATCCGGATGGAGGGCCCGCCGGATCGTCCTGTCGGCTTCGGCCGCCCTGGTGATCGCCGGAGCCTGGGAAGCCCACCTGGGCCTGCGAGTGCGTGACCATCTGGTGGCGGCCGGAGGCGCGCTGACGCGGCTGGGCTCGCTGGTGAGCGCAGGGACCCCCGCCCAGGTGGCGGAGGCGCTCGCGGACGCCCGGTCGCACGCGGTCGAGGCGCGGCGGCTAACTGAGGGACCCGGCTGGTGGGTGATCTCCCACCTCCCGTTCGCGGGCGATGCCGCGACGACCGTGCGTGGCCTCGCCTGGACCGCCGACGAGCTGACCGGCGTGCTCACCGACGTGCAGGGGGCGGCCACGCCGTTCATGATGGCCGCCTCCCCCTCCCGAGGCGCCGTGAGGGGGCGACTGGCCGCCCTTGACGCCGCGGCACCGGTCTTGGCGAGCGCGGTCACCCGCCTCGCGCGGGCGGACTCACTTCTGCGTGCCACCCCGGCCGACAGCGGGCTGGACACGCTCGACGAGGCGAGGGACACCGCGCTGGGCGAGATGACCCGGCTGCGCGACCTGCTGGGCACCGCCGCCGACGCCGCCGCGCTCCTGCCCCCGATGTTCGGCGGCGACGGTCCCCGCCGCTACTTCCTGGCCTTCCAGAACAACGCCGAGGCGAGAGGCACCGGGGGCCTCGTGGGCGCCTTCGGCATCCTGAAGGCCGACCGGGGCCGAATCGCCGTCGAGCGGCTGTCCGCCGACACTGGTCTGTTCACGAGCCCCGTCCCCGTCGCCGACCACGGCCGGGACTTCCTCAGGCGCTACGGGCCGGGGGCGACCAGAATGCTGTCCGTCTCCAACCTCTCCCCGCACTTTCCGTACGCCGCCGCCACCTGGACCCGGTTGTGGGAGAGGCGGGCCGGCACGCGGCTCGACGGCGCCGTGGCCACCGACCCGGCCGGGCTGGCCCACCTGTTGCGGCTGATCGGCCCGGTCACCCTTCCCGGCGGGGAGAAGGTGACCTCGGCGAACATCGTCGATCTCACCGAGCGGGCGGCCTACGCCCGTTACCGCGATCCGGTGGCGCGCAAGCGGTTCCTCATCGAGGTCGCCGGCGCCGTCGGGGAGGCGCTGCCCGGGTCCTTCGCCGACCCCGCCAGGCTGCTGCCCGTACTGGGCCGCATGGTCGGCGAGCGGCGGATCCAGGTCTGGAGCCGTCACGAGGCCGAGCAGCGGCTCCTGACCCGCGCCCCGATCGGCGGCGTGCTGCCCTCGCGGCCGGGACCGTTCGCGGGGCTGGTG
The DNA here is from genome assembly GCF_051192615.1 of Streptosporangium sp. G11. NCBI lineage: Bacteria > Bacillati > Actinomycetota > Actinomycetes > Streptosporangiales > Streptosporangiaceae > Streptosporangium > Streptosporangium sp. G11. The sequence goes on along the minus strand of NZ_JBPJUQ010000018.1, from coordinate 107,034 downwards.
GTCAACAACTCGGCCGGAGGCAAGCTCGACTACTACCTGGAGCGTTCCCTGGCCTACGAGCTGGGCGCCTGCCGGGATGGCCTGCGCCCCTCGACCGTGCGGATCCGGCTCGTCAACGACGTCCCGGCGGAGGCCCTGCCCTCCTACGTCACCGGCCGGCTCGACCTGCCCCGACGGTGGCACGTTCCCGGGTCCAACCTGCTGTGGGTGTCGCTGTACGGCGGGCTCGGCGGGCGGATGACCGCGGCCAGGCTGGACGGGGAGCGGGCGGCCGTCGTCAGGGGGACGGAGCGCTCCCACCCCGTCTACTCGGTCATGCTGGAACTCGCTCCCGGGCAGTCGAGGTCCCTGGAGTTCGACTTCGTCGAACCCGCCTCGGACGCGGCGCCGCTGGTCCCCGTGCAGCCACTTGTCCGGCCCCAGCGGACCCACGTCACCGAGGACCCGCGCGGTTGCGCCCCCTGATGGGAACAGATGTCTTCCGCCGCACGATCTATCGTGTGCGTCGGTATGAAAGGGCAAAGAGCGGTGTGCCGCGGGCGATGGCGTACAGGAGCCGATCTACCCTCTCGGGATGAGAGCCTCACCGGAGAACGCCGGGATCGCGCGGAGCTCCACAACCGGAGGAGACTCCGGTGTCACCGGGGACGGGGAGATCGCCCCGGCCGGGCACGAGGGCTGCGGGCGGCGCTGCTGGCGGGATGTCCAGGAGGCGTGGGAGCCGGCCGGTGCCCGCTTTCGCATCCTCTTCGTGTGCACCGGCAACGTCTGCCGCTCCCCGCTGGCCGAGCGGCTGACCCGCTCGGCCCTCGGGCCGTGCCCGGCGGTCCAGGTGGTCAGCGCGGGCACACACGCCCAGCCCGGGCTGGAGATGACCGGGCACGCCCGGCGGACGCTGGTCCGGCTTGGCGGAGACCCCACGGACTTCGGCTCCCGCCTCCTCGTCCCCGAGCTGGTGGCCGACGCGGATCTCGTGCTCACGGCCACCCGCGGGCACCGCGCGGAATCGGTGGCCATGCACCTCGCGGCGGTCACGCGGACCTTCACCATCGCCGAGTTCGGCACGCTGGTGCGGGCCGTGCCGCCGGAGGAGATCACCCGTCACCGGGATCCCGTGCGGCGGGCCCGCGCGCTGGTCGACGAGGCGCGGGCGCTGCGCGGGCTGGTCCGGGTCGACCGGTTCGACATCGCCGATCCGTACGGGCGCTCCCTGCTGGCCTACCGGGCGGCGGGACGGGGCATCGCGAGGTCGCTCGCCGTCCCGCTCCGGCTGCTCACACACTCACCGGCTTCTTGACCTCGGACTCGTAGCCGTACCCGTTGTTGTAGCCGTAGTACGTGCCGCTACCGGCCGGGACGAAGTTCAGGACGGTTCCCACCACGCGGGCGTTGATCGACGCCAGCAGTTCCGAGGCGCGGGCCATGTGCTCCCGGCGGGTCTTGCCGTACCGGGCGACGAGCAGCGCGCCGTCGCAGAGCGCGGTGACCGTCGCCGCGTCGGTGACGGGCAGCAGCGGCGGCGCGTCGATGATCACCATGTCGTACGTCCCGGTGAGCTGGGCGAGAACCTGACGCATCCCGTTCGAGCCGAGCAGCTCACTCGGGTTCGGCGGGATCTGGCCGCTCGGCAGGACGGACAGGCCGGCATCGCCCCAGACCTGGATGACCTCGTTCAGGCGCGCCCTGTCGATCAGCGCGTCCGTCAGGCCCGTCCCCCCCTCGATGCCGAGGTAGCGGGGAATGCTGGGGCGGCGCAGGTCGCCGTCCACCAGGATGACCCGCCAGCCCGCCTGGGCCAGCGTGATCGCGAGGTTGGCGGAGGTCGAGGACTTGCCCTCGCCCGGCAGGCAGCTGGTGACCACGAGCGACTTCGGCTGCCGGTCGACGCCGATGAACTGCAGGTTGGTCCGGAGCGCGCGGAACGCCTCGGATCGGGACGACCGGCCACGATTGCGCAGGATCAGGGGGTAGTGCCGCGCGTCCCGCTCGTAGCCGATGACCCCGAGGACCGAGCTGCCCGACGCCTCCCGCAGCGCCTCGGAGGAGGTGAGGGTCGTGTCCAGACGGTCACGGAGGATGATCACGGCCATGGCGGCGAGCAGCGCGATCAGCACGGCGATCACCAGGTTGACCACTGGCCTGGGGCTGACCGGTTCCCGGGGGACGTCCGCCTCGTCCACTATCGTGATCTTGACGGTGGGGCGGCTGCCCGGAGTGGGCCGCTCGATCTGGTCGATCAGCTTCGAGAAGCGGTCTCCCAGGGCGTTGGCCAGCATGGAGGCCCGCGCGGGGTCGGTGTCGGTGACCGTGGCACGCAGGAGCACGGTGCTGGGGACGGCCTCGGCGCTGATGTTCCCCTGGAGACGCGGGATGTCCTCGCCCTCGACGATCTGGCCGACCACCCGGCGGCTGGACAGCAGGTTGGCGTAGGACTGCACCCGCTGGGCCGACAGCATGCCCGCCTGGTAGGCGGTGGAGAGGCTGCCCTCCCTGTCGTGGCCCGATACCAGCATGGAGATCGTCGAGACGTATTTCGGCGGCGTGTTCGCCGTGACGGCGAGCGCCGCACCCACCGCCAGGATCAATGAGAGGAGGATGATCAGCCAGTTCCTGCGCGCCAGCCGTGCGTAGTAGAGCAGATCCACGGGATCAACGCCGCCTTTCGTGAGTTTTCTGAGGGATCTGGGGGGGCTGGGCCGGCTGGTGGGCGTTCGCGTCCCGCAGCAGGCTGACAAAAGCGACGGCGATCGCGCCCGCCACGACCATCGCGACGAGTGGTGACAGCAGGCCCAGGACCGTCGCCAGGCAGAGGGCGCCGGTGATCGCCGTGATCGCGCCCAGCGTCGTGGCGACCGTACGGGTTCCCATGCCCATACGGCGCAGCCGGTGCGACACGTGGTCGGTACCGCCCTGCAACGGTGGGCGGTTCGCCAGCATGCGGGAGAGGAGGACCACGCAGGTGTCGACGGTCGCCATGAACATCGGCAGGAACAGTCCGGCGATCGTCGCGTCCGGGGGCCGTCCCATGACCAGGACGGTCGCCGAGCAGGCCATCGTGAATCCAAGGAACAGCGACCCGGAGTCCCCCATGAACATTCTCGCGGGCGCCCAGTTGTGCGGCAGGAAGCCCAGGCACGCGCAGGTGAGCGCGCACAGGAGCACCGCGAGCGAGATGTGGCCCTGGAGCAGGGCCGTGGCCGCGAGGAGACCGGCGGCCACGGCGGTGACGGTTCCCAGCGCGCCGTCCATGTTGTCCAGCAGGTTGAAGGAGTTCGTCATCACGATGATCCACACCACGGTGAGGGTGCCGTCCAGCCACGTCCCGGTCACGGTCGCCTGGACGCCGGAGAGCACCACCCCGATCGCCACAGCGGTCTCCACGATCAACCTGGTGGCCGCCGGCAGGGGGGCGATGTCGTCGATCAGGCCGAGGACGGACACCGTGGTGGCGGCGAGGAGGATCGCGATGATCTGCAGATCGGCGAGGCCGAGCGCGACCACGGTGGGCACGACCGTGCCCACCGTGATCGCGATACCTCCGAGGTACGGGGTCGGGCGGACGTGGGCCTTATGCCCGCCGGGGCGGTCGGTGAGATCCCATCGCAGCGCCAGGCGCCTCAGCGGCACGGCGGCCGTCACGCTGAGCAGGCAGGCCGTTCCCGCGGTGAGGGCGATCGTCCCGCTCACCGGGGGAACGCCGCCGGATCGCCGGAGGCCTCCCTGATGATCTCGGTGAGGATGTTGTCGAGAGAGCGCCGCGGAGCCCAGCCGGTGAGCGCGCGGAGCTTCGCGGTGTCCGGAACCCTGCGGGTCATGTCCTCGAACCCCTGCTCGTAGGCCTGGGAGTAGGGGATGAGGTCGACCCCGGAGGTGGACCCGGTGAACTCGATGATGAGTTTCGCCAGTTCCATGATGCTCACCTCGTCGGTGGAGCCGATGTTGAAGGTCTCACCGACGGCCGCGTCCTCGTCGAGTAACCGGAGCAGCGCGTCGACGATGTCCGCGACGTGTGCGAAGCAGCGGGTCTGGGTCCCGTCGCCGAAGACCGTCAGGGGCGTGGCCGACAGGGCCTGCCGGACGAGGCTCGGGATGACCATGCCGTAGGTCGGGCTCTGCCGCGGGCCCACGGTGTTGAAGAGCCGGACGACGATCGTCGGCAGGTCGCGCTCCTTGTGGTAGGCGTTGGCGAGGATCTCGTCGACGGCCTTGGACGTGCTGTAGGCCCAGCGGACCACGGCGGGGCTGCCGAGGATGCGGTCGGCGTCCTCGCGCAGCGCGCCGGAGGAGTTCTTGCCGTAGATCTCGCTGGTGCTGGTGACCAGGATCTTCTTCCGGTACCGGTGCGCCGCCTCGATGACGATCTCCGAACCCCGGATGTTGGTCGTCAGGGACCGCAACGGCTGCTCGACGATCAGCTTGACGCCGACCGCGGCCGCCATGTGGACGACGACGTCGCACCGGTGGACCAACTCGTCGACCATGAGTTCGTCCAGGACCGAACCGTGCACGAAACGCAGGCCCGGGTGGGGGCGCAGGTTCTCCAGCCGTCCCGTCGAAAGGTTGTCCAGGGCGATGACGGAGTCACCGCGCGCGAGCAGCGCGTCGGCCAGATGCGATCCGATGAATCCGCTACCGCCCGTTATTAGATATTTAGTGCTAGATGTTGTGCTCACGGGGTTTCCTCATCACGTGCTTGAAGACAGATCTCTGGCGGGACGAAGCGGTGGATCACGTGTAGCTGCCGGCCTTCGCCTCGACGCCCGGGACCTGCGTTCTCTCGAACCAGGCCACCGTCGCGCGGAGCCCGTCCTCGAGCGGAACGGGACACACGCCGGGGAACAGTTCGCGCAGCAGATGGGGAGAGGCCTGGGATTGCCGGATGTCGCCCTGTCGTGGCGGCAGGCAGGTCTCCTCGACGGGGCGGCCGATGATCTCGGCGAGGACGCCCATCAGGTGCCGGAGGGAGACGAGGGTCCCGAACGCCAGGTTCACCGGCTTCGTGCTGGTCATCCGGCGCGCGGCCGCGTCGGCGAGGACCTGGGTCACCGAGTCCACGTAGGTGAAGTCCCGCGACTGGAGGCCGTCGCCGTGCAGCGGAACCGGCTCGCCCCGCAGCGCCGCGGAGACGAACGCCGGGATCACGGCCGCGTACGCGTGCCCGGCGCTCTGCAGAGGGCCGTAGACGTTGAAGAAGCGGAACGGCAGGACCGGCAGGCCGTAACTGTGCGCGTAGGCCAGCGCGTACGCCTCCGCGGCGAGCTTGCCGGCCCCGTACGGACTGAGCGGCCTGGTGGGCAGGTCCTCGTGCTTGTGGGGTTCGGGACGGTCGCCGTACACCGACGAGGAGGAGGCGAGGATCACGTGCGGCCGGCTCGCGCGGCACGCCTCCAGCACGTTCAGGGTGCCGGTCGCGTTGGCGGCGTGCGAGGCCAGCGGGTCGGCCAGGGAGCGGGGCACCGACGGCCGGGCGGCGAGGTGGATCACATGCGTGACACCGGCCACCAGGTCCGTCAGCAGGTCTCGGTCCAGAATGCTGCCCATCACCACCGTCGCCTCGACGCCGTCGAGGTTGGCGAGGTCCCCGCTGCTCAGGTCGTCCAGCACCGTGATGTTCCCGACGTCGGGCCTGGCCGCCAGCGTCCGGCAGGTGTGCGCGCCGATGAAGCCGGCGCCGCCTGTCACCAGCACTCTCATCGGCCGTTCCCCCGCGCGAGCAGGTGCCGGCCGCGCGTCTCGCACAGCGACCGGTAGAGGTCCTCGGTGTCCGAGACGAGACGGTCCAGGTTGAACGCGTACGTCGTCCAGTCGCGGGCCGCGCCGCCCATCCGGCGGGCGAGGCCGGGATCGGACAGCAGGCGGACGGTGTGCGCCGCCAGCTCGTCCGGGTCGGTGCCCGACAGCAGGCCGGTGTGCCCGTCCCTGACGACCTCGGAGACGCTTCCCACCAGGGTGGAGACCACCGGGGTGCCCGCCATGCCCGCCTCGACGAGCGTGAGCGGGGTGCCCTCGTTGTCCGAGGTGAGCAGGACCACGTCGGCGGCGGCGTAGACCGTCTCCACGTCCCCGCGCCAGCCGAGCAGGTGGAAGGAGTCGCGGACGGTCTCGGCGTCCCGTTCGACCTGGCGCCCGAGCTCGCCGCCGCCGCACATGACGAAGTGGCAGCCGGGGATGCGGCCGAGCACGGCGTGGGCCACGGCGACGAACCGGTCGGGCCTCTTCACCTGGGTGAGGCGACCCACGTACGCCACCACTGGCGCGTCCTGCGGCAGGCCCAGCGCCGCGCGGGCCGCGCCGCGATCGGGGACGGGTCCCGCCCGGACCCCGGGCGGGATGACGACGTACTGCTCGGGACGGCCGATCCCCGCCTGGAGTAACTCGTCCCGCACCTGAGAGCCCACCGTCACCAGCCGGTCGGACACGTGGGCGAGCAGCCGTTCGGTCCTGACGTAGAGGTGGCGTTTGGCCGGGGAGAAGTATCCGTACAGGAGGTGGCCGTGGAACACGTGTATCCGGGCCGAGCCGACGCCCGACAGGCAGGCGGCCACGCGTCCGAGCGCGCCCGCCTTGGCGGTCCTGGTGTGGACGATGTGCGGGCGGAACCCGCGCATCGCCCTGGTCAGCCCGGACAGGGCGCGGTAGTCGTCGGCCGGCTTGACCGAACGGCCGAGCCCCGGAATCCGGTGGACCTCCACCGCGGAGTTCCGGAGATGGAGATGGTCGCCCTCGCCGCCCTCGACATGGCCCGTGTAGAGGCGGTGGTCGAACTCCTCGTGGTTCAGCCTCTCGCACAGTCCCATGACCTGGGTGGCCGGTCCGCCGACATTCATGCGTGCGATGATCTCCATGACACGAATCCGACCGTCCGGCTTCATTACGGGCTCCTCGGTGATGGGCCTGTTCACTTCGGAGAAACTAACCCCCTTTTGATTGCGTTCATCGGCACCGTCACGTCGACGGCGGGATATTTTCCCTTCCCCCTACCTGAACATGATCTAAGCCGTTCGCAGCTGTGTCCCCTCCTCCTTCGGGTCTCGCGGCGAAAGCGATCATTACCGGGCGTGCGGGTCCGTCCCGCGGGCCCGCGTCGCCGGAGTCGGAGTCGGGCGGCTCGCGTCGAAGAGCGCCGACACCACGGAACGCAGGTCGGAGAGCCGTGGCAGCAACTCCCGCGCCTCGGTCGAGGTCCTCCTGGCGAACCACGCGATCTCGGCCGCGGCCATGGCCGTGTAGGCGGTGCTCGCGGCGAGGGCGGCACCGGTGGCCCCCCAGCGGGGGATGAGCAGGGCGTTCAGGGCTAGGTTCGCGGCGAGGGCGCCGGAGGCGACGGCGGTCATGGTCATCGGGCGGCCCAGCCGTACCAGGTACTGCTCGACCGGCCGGAGCAGCGACAGGGCGACGATGCCGGGGGCCAGGAGGAGTATCGGCGTCACGCTGCCGGCGAACGCGGGGCCGTAGAGCAGGGGGACGAGCACGGGTGAGGCGGCCGACAGCGCGCACACGAAGACGGACGACAGCAGCAGGTTGAGCCGCAGGACGCGGACGCTGACGGCCCTGGCGTCGCGCTCGTCCTCGACCGCCTGGCGGGGGAGCGCGACCTGCGTCACCGCGTCGGCGGGGATCCGCGAGAAGGTCAGGAACGCCGTCCCGACGGTGTACAGGCCCACCTCGGCGGGGGAGACGAGGGCGCCCAGCAGGAAGATGTCGGCGGTCAGCAGGAGATGGAACGCCGCCAGCCCGACGTGGTACCGGCACGACAGGGTGAGCTGGCGGCGGGCGAGCGCCGGCTCCACGCGCATGGAGCGCAGGCCGAGCGACTGCAGGAGCAGCCAGAAGGGCACGCTCACGGCGGCCGTCCAGCATACGATCACCGCGGTGACGGTGAGGTGCCCCGTCGCCGCGAGTGCCAGGATCGGCAGGTTCAGCACGAGCGCGGACGCGACGACCCCCCGGTTGACCAGGTCGTTGCGAGACCGCAGCTGCGCGATCCCGTTCAGGTTCACCGCCGCGACGCCGAACGGCACCGCGAGCAGGGCGATGAGGAGCAGGCCGGGCTCGGGAAGGGGGACGAACGACGGCACGACCGCCAGGGTGACCAGGGTGGACACGAGCCCGAGACCCAGCCCGAGCAGCAGGCCGTTGCCCACCAGGGCGCGGTGCCGCGCGGGGTCTCGCCACAGCGCGATCTGCGACCTCCCGATCGACAGGCTGCCCATGATGACCGCGACCCCGCCGGTGGTCGCGATCATCGCGTAGATCCCCCGCCCCTCGGGCTGGAGGGTGCGCGCTATGAGGACGCCCGTGATCGCCGCCAGCGTCAGCCGCAGCACGTGGCTGGCCATCGTCTGGACGGTCCTGGTCAGGGCCGCGCTCGCGTTCAGGGCCCTGGGCATCCGATCTCCGCCATGACGGAGGAGCCGCCGGGGACCGCGTGCGCCCGGTGCCAGAGCTCGAACTGCAGCAGCGCCCACAGCCGGTCGCCGTGGTCGGCTCCCTCGTGGTGCCGCCGGAGCAGGTCCCGCACCACCGACACCTGGAACAGGTCCCGCTCCCGGGCGGTGCCGTCGGTGAGCACGTCGTGGGCGAGGTCTCGCAGCTCCCCCCGGAGCCAGGAGGCGAGCGGCACGCCGAACCCCCGCTTGGGAAGGTGCCGCAGCCGTTCGGGCAGCCAGGGGGCGACCGCCCGCCTGAGCAGGACCTTGGTCCGCCGGTCGCGGACCTTGAGCGGGTCGGGGAGCCCCGCGGCCCACTCCATCAGCCGGTGGTCCAGGAACGGCGAGCGGGCCTCCACGGAGTTGGCCATCGTCGTGATGTCGGCCTTGACCAGCAGGTCGTACGGTAGGTAGGTGACGGTGTCGACGTCCAGGACACGGCCGAGGGTCGTCGTCGCCGAGGAGTCACCGAAGCTCTCGTCGAACAGCCCGTGACTGTCCACTCCCGCCAGCCGTTCGCGGAACGCGGGGCTGTAGAGCTCGGACTTCTGCTCGGGGGTGAAGCAGGACATCAGATCGGCGTAGCGCCGTGACGGCCGCTCCGCGGCGAAGCGCATCAGGCGGCCGACCCGGCGGGTCCGCGACCCGTACCCGCTCCGCTCGGTGAGCAGGGTGCCGGTGCGGGCGAACACCGACGCGAGGGCGCCCGGCATGGCCGGGATCCCGTCGGCCCGGTTCATCAGGGTGTAGCGCTGGTAGCCGCCGAAACACTCGTCCCCGCCGTCGCCGTTGAGCACGACGGTGACGTGCCGCCGGCTCAGCCGCGCGACGTAGAAGGCGGGGATGGCCGAGGAGTCGGCGAACGGCTCGTCGAAGTGCCAGGCGAGGCGGGGCAGGACGTCGAGGACGCCGGTCCCCACGACGAGCTCGTGGTGGTCGGTGGAGTAGCGCTCGGCGACCTGCCGCGCCTCGGAACGCTCGTCGTAGCGACCGTTGTCGAAACCGATGCAGAACGTCTTGACCCGGTCGGGGCTCTGCATCGCCATCGCCGCCACCACGGCGGACGAGTCGATCCCCCCGGAGAGGAACGCGCCGACGGGCCGCTCGCTCACCATGCGCACGCGGGTCGCCTCCAGGATCAGCTCGCGCAGGCGTTCCTCCTCCTGCCGCTCGTCCGTCACGACCCGTGGGGTGCGGTCCAGCCGCCAGTAGCGGTGCACGGTGATCCGTCCCCGCTCCCAGACCAGCACGTGGCCGGGGGGCAGCTTGTGCACGCCCTGGTAGATCGATCCCGGCGCGGGGACGTAACGGTAGGTGAGGTAGTGGTGCAGCGCCACGGGGTCGAGGTCGCGGCGCATGCCGGGATCCTGGGCGAGGGACTTCAGCTCCGAGCCGAACCGGATCGAGGTGTGGTCGGACCACCAGTACAGGGGCTTCTTCCCGACCCGGTCGCGGGCCAGGACCAGCCGTTTCCGGTCGCGGTCCCAGACGGCGAAGGCGAACATCCCCCGCAGCCGCGGGGCCAGATCGGCGCCGTACTCCTCGTAGAGGTGGACGAGACACTCCGAGTCGCCCGTGGACCGCAGGCGATGGCCCCGGCGCGCCAGGTCCTCCCGCAGCGCGGGGAAGTTGTAGATCTCACCGTTGAAGACCGCCGTGACCCGCCCGTTCTCACTGTAGACGGGCTGGTCACCGGTCGCCACATCGATGATCGCCAGCCTGCGCGCGCCGAGCGACGCGTGTTCGTCGTCGTGGAAACCGGCGCCGTCCGGCCCCCGGTGCGCGATCACGTCGCACATGCGGCGGACGAGTTCGGGGTCGGGGTGCGATGTCGACGCCATTCCGGCTATCCCGCACATCGGGTCCTCCACTGCTCGGTGACGCCGGTCGAGGTGTTCCCGGGCCTTTCGAGCCTCGGGCCCTCGCGGAGGGTCCGGCGTCCGGCTCCCCGCCGTTACTGTGATCTTGCTGAGAGTAACCGAAACGGGCCGTCCACGCCCAGACGGCGCGGAGGGTGTGTCGCGGGAAGTTCCAACCACGGGTAAGGATCACGAAGATCGTTGCTCGCCGGGCAGGTGCCGGGCGTCTTTGGCGGGCCCCGGCGTGCGAGCTTGTGAACGGACGTGGCGGCCGGCGCGACCGCGTGCTCGTCGCGGGCGGCGCCCGACGGGCGTGCCGCCCGACCGGTGGCGGGCGCGGGGATCCGGGCCGCGGCGTCGCGACCCTTCCATCCCTCTCGCTGAACGGGTAGTCGGATGACCTTTGCGGAAGACATGACGGCGGACACCGGCGCCGGGATCTCCGGGCACCCACCGCTGTGCTGCATCCGGTGCCGCGGTGAGCTCCACGACGAGGCGGAACCGCGGTGCGCCGGGTGCGGGGCGAGCTATCCCGTCGACGACGGGATCCCGCGCTTCGTTCCCCGGGACAACTACGCGGAGGGGTTCGGCTTCCAGTGGAACAGGCACCGGCTGACGCAGCTCGACTCCCATACCGGCATGCCGATCTCCCGTGAACGGCTGATGACCGGGAGCGGCTGGTCCGGCGAGGAGCTGCGGGGCAGGACCGTGCTCGAATGCGGCAGCGGAGCGGGGCGGTTCACCGAGGTGCTGTGCGAGACGGGCGCCCTGGTGACCTCGTTCGACATCTCGGACGCGGTCCACGCCAACGCGGCCTCCAACGGGAGTTTTCCCAACCTGAGACTCATCCAGGCCAACGTCTACGATCTGCCGTTGCCCGAGGAGTCCTTCGACTTCGTGCTCTGCCTCGGGGTCATCCAGCACACCCCCGACGTGGAGCGGACGTTCACCTCGCTGCTGCGCCACCTGAGACCGGAGGGCCGGTTCTGCGTCGACGTCTACGCCGCGATGGTCGCCTATCCCCATCTGCGGCAGCTGATCCGCCCGTTCACCAGGCGGATGCCTCCCGCCAGGCTCTACTCGTTCCTGGAGAGGGCGGTGCCGCGGATGCTGCCGCTGTCCATGGCGCTCAGCGCCGTACCGGGTGTCGGGCAGGGGCTCGCGCGGCTGGTGCCGGTGGCCAACCACCGGCACCTGGGCCTGCGGGACAGGCAGACGATGCTGAGCTGGTCGGTGCTAGACACCTTCGACTGGCTGTCACCCCGATACGAGAAACCCCAGTCCCGGCGGCAGATCAGGCGCTGGACGGAGAACCTGGCCCTGCGCGAGGTCTCGATCCGGCGGCGGCGCGGGATGTACGTGATCCGCGGCGTCAAGTGACCGGCCGGGCCATTGTCTAAGGTGATTTGATTGACGGAGTACTTCCTCGTCGCCTTCATGGCGGCCCTTCTCGTCCCCCTCGCCTACGCGGGGCTGGGAGCGGGGCAGGGGCACCGGGCGCTTCCGGTGCTGCTCGCCGCCTTCGCCGCCCGCCTGGCCGTGCACCTTCTGGTGATGCGGCCCGGCCTCATCGAGTACGGCGGTGACAACCGCCAATATCTGGCCAACGCCGTGCAGGTCGCCGAGTACTGGAGGCAGGGGGGCTTCCGGTTCGTCACCTCCGACCAGATCGCCGCCGTCTACTCCATGGAGGTGCCGTGCAACCTCTTCGGAGTCGTCGTCTACCTGTGCGGCGGACCGGCCGCGCTCGCCTGCACGGCGGTGCTGGCGACCCTGGCCTGCGGGCTCGCCGTCATCATGTACAGGTTCGCGCGGCTCGTCGGGGCCGGTGAGCGGGCCGCCTTCCGGCTGCTCGTCGTGGTCGCCTTCCTCCCGGCCCTGCTGCTTCACACCTCCGACACGTTCAAGGACGGCATCAACGCCTTCCTGGTCGTCACCTGTCTGTGGCTGGCGGTCTCGAACGTCCGGCGTTTCGACGTGCGCAAGCTGGTCCTGGTGGCCCCGCTGCTGTGGGCGCTCTGGCACGTGCGGCCGTACATGGTGGTCATGTGCGCGCTGCCGCTGCTGTTCGGGCTCTCCCCGGTGAAGCGGAAGCTTTCCATCCACTCCATGGTGGTCTCGACGCTGATGCTCGCCCCCCTCCTGGTGTTCCTCGCGCAGTTGGACGGCGGTGCGGCCTTCACGGTTCTCCAGGAGCAGATGGAACAGGGCCAGTCCCAGCTGGTGCGCAAGTCCAACGCCGAGGGCGGCTCCGGCGTGATGTTCGAGGACGGCGGCGAGGTGTGGGGCGCGTTCGCGCCGAAGCTGCTCTACACACTCCTGGCGCCGTTTCCCTGGATGGGGGGCAGCCTGGCGCTGCAGCTCGGGAAGCTGGACACGCTCCTGTGGTACCTCCTGCTCTACAGCGCGCTGCGCGGGGCCCGCGTCATGTGGGGCCGGGATCGGACGATGCTATTCGTCCTGGTGCTGTTCATCGTGCCGGGCACGATCGCCTACGCGACGACCATGGCGAACATCGGCCTGATCTTCCGCCAGCGAATGCCGATCATGCTGATCGTGAGCCTGCTGTCCGCGGTCGCGTGGACCAAGACCGAACGTCGCAGCAGACCCCGGCGCCCCGTACGGGGCCGAGCGCCGGAGCTCACCGCCGTCCCGGGAACCGCACGGTGAACGGCGGTCCCGGCCAGGCAGGAAGGATGCGATGAGGGATATTCGCGTGTGCGAGGTCGTCAAGACCCTCGACGTCGGAGGAGCCGAGGTGCTTCTCGTCGAGAGGCTGCGACGCGCTCCCCGGCTGAACAAGGAGTACACGGTCGTGTGCCTGCAGGCCTCGACCGGCGAGCTCGTGGAACGGCTGCGGGCCTCGGGGATCGAGGTCGTCGACCTCGGCCCGCGCCCGCGTCCGCTGGCCTACGCCCACCTGGTCGGGACGATCCGCCGGCTCGCCCCCGACGTGCTCAACGCGCACTCGCCGACACCGGCCGCCGTGCTCTGGCTGTCGGCCGGGCTCGCCTTCCGCAGGCCGGCCCTCGTCTCGACGGTCCACTACTGCCGCCGTCCGACCACCGCCAGGTTCCGCCGACTGACGGAGACGATCAGTATGCTCGTCGACCGCGTCACCCGCGGACTCGACGACCGGACGGTCGCGGTCTCCTCGCAGGTGGCCAGGTCGCCCTCCGTGCGGGGGGCGCGTCACCTGCTGACCCGGGCGCACGGCGTGGACGTCACCGAGCAGCGCTCCTGGGCGATGCGCGCCGGGGCCGTCAGACACAGGTTCGACGTGCCGGAGGAGGCGTTCCTGGTGGTCTGCGTCGCCAACTTCCGGCCGGAGAAGAACCACGCGCTACTGGTCCGGGCCGCCGACGAGGTCCTGCGGGCGCGCGAGGACGCGCTCTTCCTGCTGGCCGGGGACGGGCCGCTGCGGGAGGAGGTCGTCCGCGAGGTGCGGCGGCGCGGCCTGCTGGAGCGGGTGCGGGTGCTGGGACGGGTGAAGCAGGCGAGCAGGCTGGTGGCGGCGGCCGACCTGTTGGTCCTGAGCTCACACTACGAAGGGCTTCCCGTGGTCGTCATGGAGGCGCTCGCGGCCGGGGTGCCGGTGGTCTCCACCGAGGTGGGAGGGGTGCCGGAGCTGATCTCCTCGGGATGGAACGGGATCCTGACCGAGCCGGGGTCACCTGACGCCCTGGCCGCGGGCATCCTCAAGGCGATGGAACCGGCGATGCACCGCCGGCTGCGGTCGGGAGCCGCCTCCAGCGCGGAGGGCGTGGAGATGGCGGGTACGGCCGAATGGTTCGAACACCTCTACGAGGAACTGGCGGCGGAACGACGTACGTGACGGACCCGCGGGACGTCCCCGGACGCACGGCGGGAGCGGAGGCAGCGGGGCCGCGGGGACGGGACCAGGGGTGGGACCGGGACGGGGAGGCCCGGGGAAGGCCCGGGGACGGGGAGGCGGGGAGCGGGACCGGCCACGGCCACGGGGAGGCGGATGAGGAGGGCGTACCCGCCCCGGCTCCGGTCACGGGGATCCGCCGCCGTCCCCGGCTGTCAGACGCGGTATCCGAGGTCGGCGAGGTGGCGGGCGAGAGAACGGTCGAGCAACGCGACCTGCCCGGGGGTGAGATCCCGCCGGAAGGCCTCGGAGCGGGCGGAGGAGAACGTGCGGCGCGCGAAGCTCCGCTCGAACCCGGTGGTCCACGCAAGCCCCAGGAACTCAAGGATCGTGTCCGTCTGCTTGCGCGGGTCGGCGAGCAGGTCCTCGTAGCGCACCTGCAGCCACAGCTCCGGCGGAAGTGCCGCGCGCGCCACCTCGGTGGCGTCCATGAGCCGTTTCCAGCCGATCCCCGCGAGATGGACCTGCGAGCGGCCCGCCTCGTCCCACTCCTCGGCGTACGGCTCGGGCAGCGGGCCGAAGTGCCACCCCGGCGCCCCGAGGTGCCCGCGCCACCACGGCATCTGCAGCCACGAGTTGGCCACCGCGCGCCCGTCGCGCACGATGTGCACGAAGCGCGCCTCGGGGAACACCTCGTGCAGGAACGCCGTGCGAGGCCATCCGGTGAACTTGTGCAGGTAGTGCCCGGCCCGCTGGGTGGCGGCCCGGGTCTCGAAGAAGGTCCTCAGCCGCCGCGTCAGCCAGGGGGTGACGTCGGCGGCCGAGAGGTCCTGGAAGGAGTCGACGATCAGTGGCGAGACCTCGCGCCTCAGGGCGCGGTGGGCCTCGCAGGGCCGCAACCGCTTCCCCGGGAAACCGGCCGGCGTGCGCCGATAGATATGTCCGCTGACGCGTTTCGCCGAATCCGGGGTCCGGGGGAACCTGTCATCCAGATTGGTGACGAATCCCACCTCGGGGTGCTGGGTCAGCACCTCGTAGAGAAGCGTGGAACCGCATCGACCGCTGCCGACGATGAAACCGAGCATATGGATTCCCCGTTCCGGGTGGTCTGGAAATAAGGATCCGGTCCATTGGAGCATGGCCGGATATTCGACGGTAACGCATCTGCCTGAGTTGTTGATGGATGTCGTCTTCGCAGGTCAGATGTCGTCACGGCGGAGCCGTTTGCCTCGGCGGGAATAAACGACCGGCAAAATATTGCCGGGCGCGGGCGCACCGCTCAGGCTGGATCGCTCATGTCGTCAGACTTACCCGTATGACCAAGCATGCGCCCAATCGTGATTCCACCCTGAGTTCATTCGGAAACATCACGGACGACGAGACGGTGGAATTCACATATCAAACGGGTCATCTCTCTCAAAGTCCGAAATCATTGCTTTCCGTGTGCGGAGGTGGGCGCCCGCGGCGTTCGCGGCCGCCGTCGTCGTGGCCGCGCTCATCGCGCTCGGGATCGCCACCGCCTGCCTTTTTTTCGCGCAGTTCGTCCTGTTCGGCGGCGCGAGGCAGGCGACGACCGTCGACCCCCTCTCGCTCATGCGCAGAACCTGGGGGAGCTGACCGGCCTGGGGGAGCGCACCGAGCCGTCGCCCCCGGCTCGCACAAAAGATCGGCAAGAATCGATGGGGGCACGGTGTCTCGATCCTTCCGGTGAGTTCCAGCCGACAGGCTTGCGCTCATGAGCACAACGTCGCCCTTTCGGGGAAACAGGACGAACCCGCCCGCATCTGAGAGAGCCGTTCGATCGGACGGCCCCACGAGCGGCGGGGGAAACCTCGGCCTGGGCCGGGGACGGCCGAGCCTGTCGTTGTCGAGATGGCTTCCCGCGGCCTCCGCGGGGGTTTTCACGATCGCCGTGCTGGGTTCCCACGGTGTTTCGGGTTTGGACATGACGCTGTTCGGGGTTTACATCACGCTCGGTGTCACTCTTCCCGGGCTGCTGCTGCTCCGGTCCCTGTACCGGGACGCGTGCACGCCGGCGGAGGAGATCGCCCTCGCGACCGCGCTGGGCCTCGCCGTCGAGGTTTTCGCCTATATCGGCGCCCGTGCAGTGGGCGTGCCGCTGCTCGTGCTGGTGTGGCCGATCGGCACCTACCTGCTCTTCCTGGCCGTCCCCCGGCTGCGCCGGCACTGGAGGGCCTCGCCCCGCCGGGAGCGTGCGCCGCTGTGGTGGTCGTGGTCCGTCGCGGCGATCTTCGCGTTGCTGGTCGCCTGGAGTGCTCTGGCGTTCTTCCGAACCCAGGCCCTCGCCTGGCCGGCGCTGGCCGAGTCGAGGGTGGACATGCCGTTTCATCTGGCCCTGATCGGCGAGCTGAGGCATCACATGCCTCCCACGGTGCCCATGGTCGCCGGCGAACCGCTCTTCTACCACTGGTTCGTCTACGCGCACCTGGCCGCGGTGAGCTGGGTGACCGGGGTGGAGCCGCTGGTCCTGCTGCTCCGCCTGAGCGCGCTGCCCATGCTGGCCGCCTTCGTCGTCCTGGTGGGAATGACCGGCCGGCGCGTGACGGGCTCGTGGGCGGGCGCCCTGCTGTCCATCGGCGGTACGGTCTTCGTCGCGGCGCCGAGCCTCTACCTCGGTTCGAACGGGGCGTTTACCTGGGGAGGCATACAGGACACCGCGTGGCCGAGCCCCACCCAAACGTTCGGGGCCCTGCTGTTCGCTCCCGTCGTCCTCCTCCTCGTCGATCTTCTGGAGCGCCGTCGGCGCGATGTCGGCCGATGGCTCCTGCTGGGGATCTTTCTCATCGCCGTCATGGGGGCGAAGGCGACCTACCTGCCCATGCTTATCGCCGGGCTCGCGGCGGTGGCTGCGGTCCAGGCGGTCAGGAGACGCCAGTCGATCCGGACCACGCTGATCGCCCTGGTGATGGCCACGGCCTGCCTGCTCTATGCCCAGTTCGTACTGTTCGGCAAGGTGCGGCAGGGAACGATCGTCGACGTTCTCGGGTTCATGCGGGTGACGTGGGCGGAGCTGACCTCACGGGGAGGAGCGGAGGATCTCGCACCGGCCTCCGTGCTCGGCTTCACCGCGCTGTACCTGTTGTGCTGGGCCATCGCCTGGTGCGGAGCCCTCGGCCTGCTCTGCCGGTGGCGGTTGCTCTTGCGTCCCGCGGTGGTCCTCATGCTGGGCATAGGCGCGGCGGGCCTTGGCGCGGCACTCCTGCTCGGACACCCCGCCCTGAGCCAGCTCTACTTCCTGCGAGGGTCCTACCCCTACCCGGTGATCGTCGCGGTCCACGGGCTCCTCGTCATCCGGAGGCGGGCCCGGCTCTCGCTCAGGGCGGCCGCGTGCGCGGCCGGTGTCGGGGCGGTCGCCGCGTACCTCATCCCTCTCGCCTGCGGCGTCACGGTCCCCCTCGGCCCGGATCAAGCAGAGATCGCCCTCTACGGGCCGTACGCCGCTCTCTTGCTCATCGTGCTCCTGGTCTCCGCCGGGCTGCTCCTGGCGGGCTGGCGCAGGCTCCGCGTCCTCGCCCTGGTGACATTCATGCTGGCGGCCGTCGGCCTGCCCGCGGCGGCGCACGCGCGGGTGCTCGCGTTCCTGCACAGCGGTTCGTTCGCCTATGGTGCGGCGAAGGGCAGCCCACACCGTGCGGTGGCCGAGGTGATCCCCGAGGGAGCACTGGCCGCGGCGCGCTGGTTGCGCGCCCACTCCGGACCGGACGACCTGGTCGCCACGAATGTGCACTGCCTCTGGGGGCAGGAGAACCCGTGTGACAGCCGCCAGTTCTGGGTGTCCGCGCTAACCGAACGCCGCGTTCTTGTCGAGGGGTGGATGTACACTGCGAAGAACCTGGCCCGCTGGCGTCCGGGTGCCCCGGAACACCTCGGATTTTGGGATGAGGAGCGGCTCCAGCGGAACGACACGGCCTTCCGGGCGCCCTCCGCGGAGGTGATGCGGCTCCTGCGGGAGCGATACGGTGTGCGCTGGCTCTTCGTCGACGAGCGTCGGACGGGCCCCGGCTCCAGGATCGGCGACTTCGCGACGTTCCGGTTCCGTTCCGGTGACTACGCCCTCTATCAGGTGCCCGGCGCCTCGGCGTGATGTGCCGTCGTCGTGACGGCGAGCGTCCGCCTCGGCAAGCGACTCGCCCTCGGACGCAATGCGACGGGCTCCCTTCCCGGTCGCCGGAGGTCAGGGACGGTGTGTCCGTGCGACGAGGGAGACCCCGGGCAGGGACCTGATGGGCAGATACCTCTCGGCCACGATCACGGCGGTCAGGGCCGTGTTCACCAGGCGCGACGTCTCGGTGACGTCCGAGCCGGAGATGCGCCTCCTGCGCAGGGCGACGACCGGCCGCAGCAGGACGTTCCAGCTCCACAGGCGGTCGACGACCAGGCCCGCGCCGGTCAGCAGACCCTCCAGCCCCTCCCGCGTGTACCGGCGGACGTGACCGGAGGCCACGTCGTGCGCCGACCACAACGCCATGTCGCAGGGGACCGTGATCAGCGCCGTTCCCCCGGGCCGGAGCACGCGTACCAGCTCGCCGGCCGCCCTGTCGTCCTCCTCGATGTGCTCCAGCACGTCGAACGCCGTGACGAGGTCGAACTCCCCGTCCGGCAGGGGCAGCTCCCGCGCGTCGGCGTGGATCGCCCGCAGGCCGCGCTCCCTGGCGAGCTCCACCGCGGTCTGCGAGTAGTCCGCGACCAGGGAGTCCCATCCGTGCCCGACGAGCACGCGCGTATTGCCGCCCCCGGCCGCGCCGACGTCGAGAGCCCTGCCGGGCGGGCCGAGCCGGCGCAGCTCGCGGAGCTCGCGGGCGAGGAGGGCACGCCGCTCGCGATACCACCAGTGGCGGTCCTCCACTTCGACGGTGCGGTGAATCTCCGTGGCCTCCATGCGTCCTCCCAGACGTGTGCCTCGATGTCCGAGCGTCCTACCCCGCGAACGGGACCGTTTCCGTGGTCGGTCGGCGGGTCGTCCCGTCCGTGCGCGTCCTCGCGCGGAAGGGACGCCTCCCGTGGTCAGGGCGCGGGCCGCGCCGCCGCCCGCCACCAGCTCTCGTGGTCGCGGTACCAGCGCACGACGCGCTCCAGCCCGTCGTCGAAGCCCACCCGGGGCTCGTACCCGATCGCCCGGATCTTGCGGCTGTCCACCGAGTAGCGCCGGTCGTGCCCCAGCCTGTCCGGGACGGTCTCCACCATCTCCCAGCCCACGCCGAAGGCCGCCAGCAGCCGCTCGGTGAGTTCCCGGTTGGTCAGCTCGGTCCCGCCGCCGATGTTGTAGACCTCGCCGGGTCGGCCCTTGTCCAGCACGAGCTGGATGCCCCCGCAGTGGTCGTCGACGTGCAGCCATTCGCGGACGTGCCCGCCGTCCCCGTACAGGGGGACGCGGCGCCCGTCGATCAGGTTGGTGACGAAGAGCGGGATGATCTTCTCGGGGTGCTGGTACGGGCCGTAGTTGTTGGTGCAGCGGGTGATCCGCACGTCGAGCCCGTAGGTCTGGTGGTAGGCCCGGCACAGCAGGTCGGCCCCGGCCTTGGCCGCCGAGTAGGGCGAGTTGGGCAGCAGCGGCCACGACTCGTCCCACGAGCCCGCCGCGATGGACCCGTACACCTCGTCCGTCGACACCTGCACGACCGTGCGCACCCCGGCCTCGAGCGCCGCCTGGAGCATGCACTGCGTGCCGTGCACGTTGGTGACGACGAAGTCCCCCGGGCCGGTGATCGAGCGGTCGACGTGCGTCTCGGCGGCGAAGTTCACGACGACGTCCTGGCCGGGCATCAGGTCGGCGAGGAGCCGGGCGTCGGTGATGTCGCCCCTGACGAAGGCGTGCCGGGGATGATCGGCGACCGGGCCGAGGTTCGCGGTGTTGCCCGCGTAGGTGAGCTTGTCCAGCACCGTCACGCGGGCGTCCTCGTATCCGGGGTAGAGTCCGGACAGCAGCGACCGCACGTAGTGGGAGCCGATGAACCCGGCGCCGCCGGCGACCAGGATCCTCATGCGCGCACCTGCACCCTGCTGTGGTCGCCGATCATGAGCTGATGCG
Organism: Streptosporangium sp. G11; assembly: GCF_051192615.1. Lineage (NCBI taxonomy): Bacteria > Bacillati > Actinomycetota > Actinomycetes > Streptosporangiales > Streptosporangiaceae > Streptosporangium > Streptosporangium sp. G11. Next base: position 86,865 of record NZ_JBPJUQ010000018.1, on the reverse strand, counting down.
TGTTGGGCAGTCCCACGGCCCTCGTCACCTCCACGTTCCGGCCGATCAGAGAGTATGTGAGCCCCGAGACGCCCCTGATGGTGGAGTCCCCGAGGACGATGCTGTACTCCACTCCGGCCTCCTCCAGCACGCATCCCTCGCCGATCGAGGTGTAGGGGCCGATGTAGGAGCCGTCGATCCTGGTGCCGGCGCCGATGATGGCCGGGCCCCGGATCACCGACCGCTCGACGGTCGTGCCCGGCCCGATGTCGACGCGCCCGGTGATCTCGGAGTGCGTGTCCACCGTCCCCCTGACGTCCGGTTCGAGCGCCTCCAGGACCATGCGGTTGCACTCCAGCATGTCCTGCAGCCGCCCGGTGTCCCGCCAGTAGCCGGTGACGAGGTGCGAGTGCACCCGGTGGCCGTTGCCGATGAGCCAGGTGATCGCGTCGGTGATCTCCAGCTCGCCACGGGCGGAGGGCATGATCGACCGGACCGCCTCGTGGATGGCGGGGGAGAAGGTGTAGACGCCGACGATCGCGAGGTCGCTGCGCGGGTTTCGCGGCTTCTCCTCAAGCCCGGTGATCTCCCCGTCGGGTCCCAGCTCGGCGACCCCGTAGAACTGGGGCTCGGCGACCTTCGTGAGCAGGATCTGCGCGTCGTGATCGGCCTCGCGGAAGGCGTTCACCAGGTCGGCGATGCCGCCCAGCAGGAAGTTGTCGCCCAGGTACATCACGAACGGCTCGTCGGCCAGGAACTCGCGGGCGATCAGCACGCAGTGGGCCAGGCCGAGCGGGGCCTCCTGCCGTATGTAGGTGACGTCGAGACCGAATCTCGAACCGTCGCCGACGGCCGCCCGGACCTCGGGGCCCGTGTCGCCGATGACGACGCCGACACTCGTGATCCCCGCGTCCCTGATCGCCTCCAGTCCGTAGTAGAGCACCGGTTTGTTGGCGACGGGGACGAGCTGTTTCGCGGACGTGTGGGTGAGCGGGCGCAGCCTCGTCCCCTTTCCGCCCGCCAGAACAAGTGCCTTCATCGCTCTTGGATCCCTCCACGAGGAACGCGTGGCCACGGCGGCCGGTCATCCGTTGAAAGCTATGGGGATATCCGGCCGGAGGCCGTTCGCCGTCATCGCTTTTGCGGAGAAAGAGGGAAGGCGTTACCGGGCCTGGACGTTCGCGCGTTCCCGGAACGTCCAGGCCCGGTGTATCGCGTAGCTGACCGTCGGGCTGACGACCAGCAGGAGCGCCTGGGCCGCCATAACGGGGAGGTGGAACAGCTCCACCAGCACCGGGAGCCCGACGAGCGAGGTCGCGAGGAATCCGAGCCCGACCGCGTAGAAGCGCAGGTATCCGGCGAGCCACGACCAGCCGTGCGCCCGGAAGACCACCAGCCTGTACCAGGGATAGACGATCACCACGGTCGTCAGATGGGCCGCCATGGCGAGGAGAAGGTACGGGACCGCATCGTTGGCGGCGAGCAATCCCAGCCCCAGGAGAGAGCAATAGAGCAGGGCCGTCGTGGCGCTCGCTATCAGGTATGTGATGCGCTGTCCCCCAAGAGCGGGGATAAAACCTCGCCGCCGGTCATGTGGATGCTTTCCATGATTAGTCCGATTTTTAACGTGCGCCATGTCCGGCCTTTTGTGGAATGTGTCGCGCGATGATCAGCTGGATTTTATCCTGCTGCGAGAAATAACCGGAGGATCGATGTCCGTGTCGGTGGTTGTTCCGTGTTACCGCTCCGCGCGGACCCTTCCGGTGCTGGTGACCAGGCTCATGGCGGTCCTCCGCGAGCTGTCCGTCCCCCACGAGGTGATCCTCGTCGTCGACGGGAGCCCGGACGACACCTGGAGGACGGCCGCCGAGCTCGCGCGGCGCGTCGACGGCGTGCGCGCCCTGCACCTGTCCCGCAACTACGGCCAGCACAACGCGCTCGTCGCCGGGATCAGGGAGGCGGAGTTCGAGGTCGTCGTCACCATGGACGACGACCTGCAGCACCCGCCGGAGCAGATCCCCCTCCTGCTGGCCGCCCTGGAGGGCGACCGCCTCGACCTCGTGTACGGCGTCCCGCGCCGCGAGGAGCACGGTCTGGTCCGCAGCCTCGCCTCCCGGTCGGTCAAGACCGCGATGGCCAGCGGGCTGGGCATCCGCTCCGCGCGGACGATCAGCGCCTTCCGCGCCTTCCGTACGCGCCTGCGCGACGGCTTCCAGGGACTGTCCGGCCCGCACGCCTCCGTCGACGTGGCCCTGTCATGGGTGACCACCCGGGTGGGATCGGTCCGGGTGGATATGAACGAGCGCGACCACGGGCGCTCCAACTACACGCCGGTCCTGTTGCTGCGGCACGCGACGAACATGCTCCTCGGCTACAGCACGGCCCCGCTCCGCGCGGCCAGCTACCTCGGGTTCCTGATCGGTGTCGTCGGCCTCCTGCTGGGCGGCGCCGTCTTGTGGGACTTCGCCACCGGCGACACCACGGTGGCCGGGTTCACCACCATCGCGTCGATGATCGCGATCTTCTCGTCCGCCCAGCTGATGGCCGTCGGCGTGCTCGGCGAGTACGTCGGGCGCGTCCACGGCAACGGCATGGGGCGGCCGACCTACGTCGTGTGCGAGCGGGTCGGGTCCTCGGCCCCCTCGGGCGTTCCCCGGCAGCCGGGCGGCGCTACCGTCGCCGTCCACGCAGCAGCCGGCTCCGGACCAGGTGAACGGTGAGGAAGGTGAGGGCCGGTTCGAACCCGTACCTCGCCCACGCCCGCTGCACCCCGGTGTTGTGTCCCTGGGTGGAGATGACGACCTCCCTCGCGCCCCGGGCCAGGGCGCGTCCCTCCACCGCCGCCAGCAGGTGGGCGTACAGGCCGCGTCCCCAGGCCCGGGAGACCACACCGGCGAGCAGGATCTCCGTCCGCTCGTCGTCGTCCGCGAGAGTGGCCAGCGCGAGAATCCCGTCCCGGGCCGCGGCGGGGTGACGATCGCCCGCCGGGGGCGCGGCTGACGGGAGCCGTTCCGCGGGCGCGGCGGGCGGGGTCCACTCCCGCAGCGCCACGCATCGTCCCTCCGAGGCCGACCGCAGCGCCCACTCCCGGTAGCCCGCCAGCGCCTCGGCGCCGTCGAACAGCGGGTTGGCCAGGTAGTGGTTCCGGTAGGCGGCGAAGATGTCGGAGACCGACTCGCGTACCGCCGCCGGGGTGACCCGGTCCGTCGGCTGGAGGTCCCCCGGCGGTTCCGGCGCGCGCCCGCGTCCCGCGCGCAGGCGCCAGTACGTCAGCGAGTCCGCGAACACGGCGGTGCGGCCGAGCGCGGTCAGCTCGGCGAACCAGCCGACGTGCTCGGCCGGGTAGCGGAGCACGATGACGTCCGCCCGCGACCCCAGGACGGCCTCGCGGACCGCGGGAAACGGGGATCCGGAGCCCGCGGGGACGGTGAGACGCTCCACCGGACGGCCGAACCTGGCCGACTCGAGCGGGGACTCCGCGATGCGCGGGACCCCGCCGCCCATCACCTCCCGCCAGGACATCGGCTCACCTCGTGGCTCAGGACGGCGTCGATCACGCGCGTCACGCCGGTCGCGCCCAGATCGGCGAAGAGCGGCAGCCGCACCAGGCGGTCGGCGACGCTCTCGGTGACCGGGCAGCCGTCCGGGGCCACCCGGCCGTACCGCAGGCCGGCGGGGGCGGTGTGCAGGGGCTGGTAGTGGAACGTCGCCTGCACGCCCCGGTCGCCGAGGTGGGCGAGGAGGGCCCGGCGGCTCTCCAGGTCCGGGAGCAGCAGGTAGTACAGGTGCGCGGGGTGCGCGCACCCGTCGGGGACCGTCGGCAGGGAGACCCCGTTCGCGGCCGCCCACCCGGCCAGGCCCTCGTGGTAGCTCCGCCAGACGGCGAGGCGCCGGGCCTGGGTCTCGGTGAACGACTCCAGCTGGGAGGTGAGCTGCGAGGCGAGGATGTCCGACAGCAGGTAGCTGGAGCCGATGTCGACCCACCGGTACTTGTCCACCTGGCCGCGGAAGAAGCGGCTGCGATCGGTGCCCTTCTCCCTGATGACCTCGGCGCGCGCCATCAGGGCGGCGTCGTTGAGCAGCAGCGCGCCGCCCTCCCCGCACTGCACGTTCTTGGTCTCGTGGAAGCTCTGCGCGGCCAGGCTGCCGAACGCCCCCAGCGGACGCCCCCGGTAGGAGCCGCCCAGGCCGTGGGCGTTGTCCTCGATGAGGGGGAGGTCGTGGCGGTCGCAGATCTCGCCGATCTCCTCCATCGCGCACGCGACCCCGGCGTAGTGGACGACCACCACGGCCCGCGTGCGGTCGGTGATCGCGGCCTCGATCAGCCGCTCGTCCATGTTGAGGGTGTCGGGCCTGCAGTCGACGAAGACCGGTATCGCCCCGCGCAGGGCGTAGGCGTTGGCCGTCGAGACGAAGGTGAACGACGGCATGATCACCTCGTCGCCCGGCCGGAGGTCGAGCAGGATCGCCGACATCTCCAGGGCGTGCGTGCAGGAGGTGGTCAGCAGGACCTGCCTGGCCCCGGTTATCTCCTTCAGTAGCTCGGCCGCCCGCCTGGTGAACGGCCCGTCTCCGGAGGTGGACCCCCGGCGTACGGCCTCCGCGAGGTAGTCGAGCTCGTTCGCGGACAGGTGCGTCCGGTTGAAGGGGATCCTCGCCGGGGCATCCGCGGCGGTGCTGGGGGAAACCGGGGGCGGGGGTGGGGCGGGATCGCGGGGAAGGACGCGAGGACGCGCGCCGCCCGCCATCAATCGATCCTCTTTTTTGATTCAGCGTCGAGGCCGTACGTCGAATGCACGGGTGAATGTTACTGATGATTGTTACCGCTCGCGCGGACCGACATGCGGGCGATAGGGTCTCTTTCGTCGGCCGTTGGGCGGGATTTTCCGGCCGCGCCGAGCTGGGAAGATGATTTCCCAGCCAGAAAGGAGAGATATTTGGACCCTTTATTGGAAATGGTGCCGAATATCCCTTGGATGATGCCGGACTCGGCACCGTGCAGAGAGGACGGGTCGCGACACGCCCGGATTGTTGCCGAATCGGCCTGGCGATAGTACCTGCTTCTAAAGTCGAGTCGTATTCTCTTTTTCCGAGGTGGCGGAGGTCCTGCCGTGGGAGAGAAACTCGTTGTGGTCGGCCAGGGGTATGTCGGCCTGCCTCTCGCGATGCGGGCCGTCGCGGCGGGGTTCGACGTGGTGGGCGTCGACGTCGACCGCCGCAGGGTCAAGCGGCTCAACGCCGCCGAGTCCTACGTCGAGGACGTGGGTGACGAGCTGCTGTCCCTGGCCCACCGGTCCGGCCGATACCTGGCCAGCGTCGACTACGCCGCCGCCGAGGGGTTCGACGTCTGCGTGATAACCGTGCCGACGCCGTTGCGCGAGGGCGTTCCCGACCTGCGCCACATCGGCGCGGCGGGGGAGTCGCTCGCCCCACTGCTGCGGCGGGGCGTCACGGTGGTTCTGGAGTCCACCACCTATCCGGGGACCACCGAGGAGTATCTGCTGCCGCTGCTGGAGGAGGGCTCAGGGCTGCGGGCGCCGCAGGACTTCCATCTGGGCTACAGTCCCGAGCGAATCGACCCGGGCAACGCGCGCTGGCGCCTGGAGAACACGCCGAAGGTCGTCTCCGGGATCGACGGGGCGTCCCTGCAGAGGGTCGAGGCGTTCTACGCGAGGATAGTGGACGAGGTGGTCCCGGTCTCCTCGCCGCAGGTGGCCGAACTGTGCAAGCTCCTGGAGAACACCTTCAGACACGTCAACATCGCCCTGGTGAACGAGCTGTCGATCTTCGCGCAACAGCTCGGCATCGACGTCTGGGAGGCCATCGACGCCGCCTCCACCAAGCCGTTCGGCTACATGCGCTTCACCCCCGGTCCCGGCGTCGGCGGGCACTGCCTGCCGATCGACCCGTCGTACCTGTCGTGGAAGGTCAAGCGCAGCCTGGGGCACAACTTCCGGTTCGTGGAGCTGGCCAACGACATCAACGCCCACATGCCGGAGCACGTCGTGCACCGGGTCGGTCTCGCGCTGAACCGGCTGCGCAAGCCGGTCAACGGCAGCCGGGTGCTCGCGCTCGGCCTCGCGTACAAGAAGAACGCCGGAGATTGTCGCGAGTCACCCGCGATCGACGTTGTCAGGGGCCTCCGCAAGCTGGGCGCGGACGTACGGGCCGCCGACCCGCACGTCGACTGTTTCCTGCTGCCGTGGGGCGTCGAGGGCGTCGAGATCGTCGCGTTCTCGGAGCGGGAACTGGCGGCGGCGGACGCGGTGGTGGTCCTCACCGACCACGACTGCTTCGACTACGAGCTCGTCCAGAAGGCGAGCGCCCTCGTCTTCGACACCCGCGACCGCTGCCGGGGGGCCAACGTCGAGAGGCTGTGACCTCACGCCGCGGGTGGCCGGCCGGTTCCGCCGGGACGCTCCGCGCCGTGCGGCCGCGACCAGGAGACGGTCGCGGCCTCGGGAGACGGGAGGTCAGCCGGTTCCGCCGGGAGCCCCCACCGGGGGTCAGGACCTCATGACGCGGGCGATCAGCTCCTCGACCTGGCCGTTGAGCCTGGCGCCCCGGGGCCATCCGGCGTAGTGGGTGAGGAAGACGACGATCTCCCGGAGCTCGTCGGGGGTGAGGTCGCCGGTCCGCAGCGCCGCGTCCAGCTGGACGCCGACGTCCTCGTCCATGCCCTGGCCGACGAGCAGGCCGACCAGCAGCATGCGCCGGTCGCGGTTGGAGATGCCCTCCCTGGACCACACCTCGGCGAACAGGTGCTCGACGGTCGTCCCGAAGAGGTCGCCGGGCTCGTTCTCGCCCTGGTCCCAGCCGTAGACCTGTTTCATCGAACACCTCCGTGTGGAGCCCCCCGGCAGCCGTTCCCCGGCGAGAGCGGCCAGTGCGATCCCTACCCCGCCTGCTCCGCCCCTTCCGGCACCAGAGAAAGATCTTTTTTCCCTAAAGTCACGACATATAGATATATGTCGTATCAGAGATCATCCGGCGTTACACGCGCGGACCCCGATCGGCGAGGGGCGGCGAATGGCGGACGGCGGGTGGGCGGTGAGCCACGATAATCGAGACATGCGGTTCGACATCCTCGGCCCCACACGGATCCGGCTCCACGGCGGGCGCGTGGTCGTCGTGGGCGGCCAGGGGATGCGCGCGCTGCTTGTGATGCTCCTCCTCGACGCGGGCAGGGTCGTGACCGTCGAGCGGCTGATCGGCGGCCTGTACGGCGACGACCCGCCCGCGAGCGCCGCCAACGCCCTGCAGTCCCAGGTCTCGCGGTTGCGCAGGGCGCTCGGCGCCCAGGAGGCGATCGAGTTTCACCCGGCGGGATACCGGCTCGTGGCCGGTGCCGACGCCGTCGACGCCCACCGCTTCGAACGGCTCGCCGCCGAAGGCCGCCGGGCCCTGGCCTCCGGCGAGCACGGCCGGGCCGTCGAGCTGCTGGGCGAGGCGCTCTCCCTGTGGCGCGGGCCCGCCCTCGCCGACGTGGGGGAGGCGCCGTTCGCCCGGGCGCCCTCCGCCAGGCTGGACAGGCTCAGGCTCGACTGCGTGGAGGACCGCGTCCAGGCGGAGCTGGAGCTCGGCCGCCACCGCGAGCTGGTCGCCGAGTTACAGGAGCTGACCGCCGCCCACCCCTTCAGGGAGCGGCTGTACGGGCAGCTGATGCGCGCCCTGTACGGCTCGGGCAGGCAGGCCGAGGCCCTGGAGGTGTACGAGGGGGCCAGGCGGATCCTCGGTGAGGAGTTCGGCGTGGACCCGTCGGCCGAGCTGGCCGCCGTGCACCTGGCGGTGCTCAGGGCCGACCCCGCCCTCACCGGCGCCCCCGCCGGCGGTGCCGTGGGTGGTGTCGCGGGCGGTGCCGGTCCCGTCAGGTCGGGCCTGTGGGCCCCGCTGACCAGTTTCGTCGGCAGGGAGGACGAGACGTCCAGGCTCCGCGCGCTGCTCGGCGAGGCGAGACTGGTCACCCTGGTCGGTCCCGGCGGCGCGGGCAAGACCCGGCTGGCCGGAGAGGTCGCCGCGGGGGAGCGGGGCGAGGTGTGCTTCGTGGAGCTGGCCCCCGTCCTCGATGAAGGGGAGGCGGCCCAGGCCGTGCTCGGCGCGCTGGGTGTCCGCGACGCAGGCCTGCTTCCCGGCCGCCCGATGCCCACCCCCCTGGCCAGGCTGGTCGCGGTGCTGGCCGACCGTCCCGTGCTGGTCGTCCTGGACAACTGCGAGCACCTGGTCGCGGAGGTCGCCGAGCTCGCCGACCGCCTGCTCGCCGCCTGCCCCGGACTGCGCGTCCTGGCCACCAGCAGGGAGGCGCTCGGTATCACCGGGGAGGTGCTCCACCCGGTCGCGCCGCTGCCGGTGCCGAGGCCGGGCACCGCCGCGGGAGAGGCCCTGGACTACCCGGCCGTGCGGCTCTTCGCCGACAGGGCGGCGGCCGTGCGTCCCGGTTTCCGCGTCGACGACGCCAACGTCGAGCAGGTGCTGGGCATCTGCCGCGCCCTCGACGGCCTGCCGCTCGCGCTGGAACTGGCCGCGGCGCGCCTGCGCTCCCTGCCGGTGGCCGAGGTGGCCTCCCGGCTGGACGACCGGTTCCGGCTGCTGTCGCGCGGCAGCCGCACCGCGCTGCCCCGGCACCAGACGCTGCGCGCCGTGGTCGCCTGGAGCTGGGACCTGCTCGACGACGACGAGCGGTCGCTGGCCGGGCGGCTGACCGTCTTCGTGGGCGGCGCGACGCTGGAGGCGGCCGGGCGGGTGTGCGGGCTGCGGGAGGACGAGGCCGTCGACCTGCTGAGTTCCCTGACGGAGAAGTCGCTCGTCGAGCGGGTGGGCGGGCGCTACCGGATGCTGGAGACCATCCGCGCGTACTGCGCCGAACGGCTGGCCGAGACCGGCGAGACCGAGGCGCGCCGCGAGGCGCACGCCTCGTACTACGCGGACCTGGCGGCCACGGCGGACTCCCGCCTGCGCGACGGCGGGCAGCTGGAGTGGCTGCGGCGGCTGGACGAGGAGCGCGACGACCTGCACGCCGCGCTGCGCTGGGCCGTCGACACCGGCAGGACCCGGCAGGGATTGCGCCTGCTCGCCGGGCTCGCCATGTACTGGTGGCTGCGGGGTCGCCGCTCGGAGGGCGCGGCCCTGGCCGCCGACCTGCTCGTCGCGATGGGAGCGGTCCCCGCCGAGGGCGCGACCGGGGCCGTTCCGGCCGAAGGGCCGGCCGGGCCCGCGCCGGCACCGGGCGCGATCGGTCCCGCGACGGCCGGGGAGATGACGGGATCCGCTGCGGCGCGGAGCGCGGCCTCGGCCTCGGCGAAGAGCGCGAGGCAGGTCGTTCCGATCGAGGGGATGGAGGAGGAGTACGCCTTGTGCGTGCTCGTGGCCTCCTCCGGCGAGACGCGGTCGCCCTGGCATCTCGCCCTGCTGGAGACGATCGTCCCGATCATCCCGCCGATCGACCTGCCGTACCGGTGGCCGTTCCTGGGCATGCTGTGGCCGATGTTCACCGGCCCGCCCGCCTCCCTGCCCGAACCGTCGTCGGTCCTCGTCATCACCGACTCGTGGTTGCGGGCGCTGTCCTGCTACGGCTACGGCTACTTCTACCTGTACAGCGGCGGCGGGAGCGCCGAGCGCGCCTTCGAGGAGGCGCTGGAGCTGTTCCGGTCCATCGGGGAGCGCTGGGGGAGCGCGCTCACGCTGGCCGAGCTGGCCGGGCTCGCCGACCTGCGGCGGGACAGGGCCGCGTCGCGCGCGCTGGGCGGTGAGGCGCTCCGCCTGGCGGAGGAGCTCGGGTCGGACGAGGACATCGCGGAGCTCGTCTGCCGCGGCGCCGCGGGGACCGTAAGTGAAGGCGACCTCGCGACCGCGCACGCCGAGTATCTCCGCGCGGCCGAGCACGCCCGCCGGGCGGGTGCCCCCGACGTGATGGCCAAGGTCAATCACGGTCTCGCCGAGATCGCCAGGCTCCGCGGGGATCTGGACGAGGCGCTCACCCTCGCCCTCAGGGCCCTGGAGCTGTGCACGCAGGAGTGGTACAGCACCGAGGAGGTCCGGTTGCGCATCATCGTCGAGCTGGGCCGGATCACCGCGTCGCGCGGAGACGGGGCCGGAGCGAGGACCTGGTACCGCAGGGCGTTGGAACCGGCGCTGCTGCGTTCCCCGCCGGTGGCGGGCTCGGCGATCGAGGGGCTGGCGGAGGTCGCGCTGCTGGAGGGCGACGCCGTGGGCGCGGCCAGGCTGCTGGGCGCGGCCACGGCCCTCGGCGGGACGACCTCGGCGGACCCCCGCGCCGCTGTCACGGCGGCCGTCCGCGCCCGGACCGGCGACGCCGTGTACGAGGAGGAGTGGCGCGCGGGAACCCGCATGTCGCGGGGTGAGGTGCTCGCGATGCTCGACACGTGACCCCGCCCGGACTCCCCGGACTTCCCGGGCTCCCCGGACTCCCCGGGCTCCCGGGATGGTCCGTGCCGCCGGGTCGACCGGTCCCGGCGGTGGAGGTCTGGACGGCGCGCGGCCTCGTCACGGCGGCTGTGCGATAACGCGTGGCCTCGTGACGGTGGTCGTGCGGCAACGCGTGGCCTCGTGACAGTGGTCGTGCGGCAACGCGCCGCCGCGTCACGGTGGTCGTGCGACAACCTCGTCCGGCGACGCGTGGCCTCGTCACGGCGGCCGTCAGCGGGCGGTGCGCGGGCCGTCAGCGCCGCCGCTCACGATGGCGGGCATGAACGATCACTCCCCGATCACGGATCGCCGCAGATGGGCGACTCTCGCCGTCGCCTGCCTGGCGGCGCTGCTGCTGTCCGTCGACGTCACCGTCCTGCACCTCGCCCTTCCCCAGCTGGTCGCGGACCTGCGGCCCTCGTCGACCCAGATCCTGTGGATCGGCGACGCGTACGGCTTCGCGCTCGCCGGGCTGCTGATCACGATGGGCAACGTCGGCGACCGGATCGGCCGCAGGCGGCTGCTCCTCATCGGTGCCGCGGCCTTCGGCGTGGCCTCGGCGGTGACCGCCTACGCCCCCACTCCGGAGCTGCTCATCGCCGCCCGCGTGCTGCTCGGCGTGGCGGGCGCCACGATCATGCCCTCGACGCTGTCGATCATCCGCAACGTCTTCACCGACCCGAAGGAGCGGACCACGGCGGTCGGCCTGTGGAGCGGGATGGGCGCGGCCGGGTTCGCCCTGGGGCCGGTCGTCGGCGGCTTGCTGCTCGACCACTTCTGGTGGGGCTCGGTCTTCCTGATCAACCTGCCGGTGATGGCGCTCATCGTGATCGTCGGCCTCGTCGTGCTCCCGGAGTCGCGCAACCCCGCCGCCGGGCGGGTGGACCTCGTGAGCGTGCCGCTGTCCGTGGCCGGCGTGATTGGTGTGATCTACGCTGTAAAGGAGGCTGCCGTGCACGGCCTCGCCGACACCGGTGTCCTGGTGGCGGGGGCCGCCGGAATCGCCGCCCTGGCGCTGTTCGCCCGGCGGCAGACCCGGCTGGCCGAGCCGCTGATCGACGTCCGCCTCTTCGGGCGCCGGGCCTTCACCGCCTCGGTCGGCGCCAACCTCGTCGCCATCTTCGGCATGTCCGCGCTGTCGCTGATCTTCGCCTGGTACTTCCAGCTCGTCCTGGGCTGGTCGCCGCTGCGGGCCGGTCTCGCGGGACTGCCCGGAGGCGTGTCGGCGGCGGTCGGCGGGGTCCTGGCGGCGGGGCTGATCACCCGGTGGGGCAGGGCCAGGGTGGTGGCGCTCGGCCTGGCGATGGCCGCCGCGGGCTTCGCCTGCTACGGCCAGATCGCTCTCGACACCCCCTACCTCTACTTCCTTGCTCCCATGATCGTCTGCGGGGTGGGCATCGGGCTGACGTTCGCCGTCACCAACGACACCGTGCTCGCGAGCGTGCCCAGGGAGCGGGCCGGCGCCGCGGCGGCGATCTCGGAGACCTCCTTCGAGCTGGGCGGCGCGCTGGGCATCGCCGTCCTGGGTAGCGTCCTCACCGGCGTCTACCGGGGCGAGCTCCGGCTCCCGGCGGGGCTGCCCGGCGAGGCGGCCGCGCCCGTCGCCGAGTCGTTGCCCACCGCCCTGGAGGCGGCCGCGGCGCTCCCTGCCCATCTGGGTGAGGCCGTCGCCGAGGCCGCCAGGCTGGCCTTCGTCGCCGGGGTCGAGGTGACCGCGATCACCGCCGCGACGATGATCGCCGTACTCGCGGTGGTCTCGCTCGTCAGCCTGCGCGGCGTCCCCGCCGTGATTCCCGAGGAACTCCTCTCCGAGCCGCGTCGGTGACTCACGCGACGGCGTCGTGCCCTGACCGCCGGCTGTCCGGAACGATCTCGTCACGGGGGCGCCCCGTCTGCTGAGAGCGCTCTCATTCGGATGTCACTCGAAGGGTACGGATCGCAGGATCTGCCTGGTGGGAGCGGATTGCGAGCCGAGAGGGGGGCGTCCAGCCGAGAGAGCGCTCTCGCGAGAGTATTGACTCGGCTGTGTCACAGCGTCAGGATCTGCGAAGTGCGGGCTCGGGGGGCCGCCACGCCCATCGCAGTACCTCAAGAACGGATCGCCGATGATCAGACCCTTCGCCCGACCGGGCGCCCGCCGGAGCGGACTCGCGGTGCTGGCGAGTCTCACCGTCCTGTCGGCGGGTGTCGCCGGGGTTCCGAGCGCGGGCGCCGAGACCGCGGTCGGCGGCCGGCAGCCGGTGATCGGCAAGCCCGCCCTGGACTCCCGTGGCTGCGCCCGCATCGAGAAGAAACTGCCCACCCTCTCCGAGTGGCCCAAGGTCAAGAGCAGGATCGAGCGGGACCGGTCCGACGAGAAGCGGGTGGCGAAGATCCTCGCGGGCATGACGCTCGCCGAGAAGGTCGGCCAGATGACCCAGCCGGAGATCGCCGCGATCACTCCCGCCGAGGTCGGGCAGTACTTCATCGGCTCGGTGCTCAACGGCGGCGGCTCCTGGCCGGGCCGTGACAAGCACGCCACGCAGAAGGCCTGGCTCGACCTCGCCGACGCCTACTGGAACGCCTCCGTCGCCACCCGCGCGAAGATCCCCGTCATCTGGGGCATCGACGCCGTCCACGGCAACAACAACGTCTACGGCACCACGGTCTTCCCCCACAACATCGGGCTGGGCGCCGCCCAGGACCCGTGCCTCGTGCGCGACATCGGGGCGGCGACCGCCCGGCAGATGCGCGCCACCGGCCAGGAGTGGGCGTTCGCGCCCAGCGTCTCCGTCCCCCACGACGACCGGTGGGGCCGCACGTACGAGGGCTTCTCCGAGGACCCGCGGATCACCCGGGCATACGGGTACGAGGCCGTCAAGGGCCTGCAGGGCAGGCACCCGCGCGGCATCGGCCAGGACGGCGTCATCGCCACCGCCAAGCACTTCATCGGTGACGGCGGCACCCTCAAGGGTGTGGACCAGGGCGTCAACCCCTCGTCCGAGGCCGAGATGATCAACGTGCACGGCCAGGGCTACTACGGCGCCCTCGCGGCCGGGGCCCAGAGCGTGATGGTCTCGTTCAACAGCTGGAAGAACGCCGATCTCGGCATCGACGAGGGCAAACTGCACGGCAGCAAGCGCGTCGTCGACGACATCCTCAAGCGGAAGATGGGCTTCGACGGCGTCGTCGTCTCCGACTGGAACGGCATCGGCCAGGTCGCCGGGTGCACCAACGCGAGCTGCCCCCAGGCGATCAACGCGGGCATCGACGTGGTGATGGTGCCCAACGACTGGAAGGCGTTCATCACCAACACGATCGCCCAGGTCGAGAGCGGCGCGATCCCGGTGGCGCGTATCGACGACGCGGTGACGCGCATCCTGCGCGTGAAACTGCGCGCCGGGGTGCTCGACGGCCCCAGGCCCTCCAGACGCGCCTTCGCCGGGTCGGCCGACGCGATGGAGTCGAAGAGGCTCGCCAGGGAGGCCGTGCGCAGGTCGCAGGTCCTGCTCAAGAACAACGGCAGGGTGCTGCCGCTGGCCGCCGACTCCAAGGTCCTGGTGGTCGGCAAGAGCGCCGACAGCCTGCAGAACCAGACCGGCGGGTGGACCCTCACCTGGCAGGGCACCGGCAACGTCAACGCCGACTTCCCCAACGGCACGACGATCCTCGGCGGCCTGCGCGAGACGCTCGGCGAGGCCGACGTCACCTTCAGCGAGACCGGCGACGGAGTCGACCCCTCGGCGTACGACGCGGTCATCGCGGTGATCGGCGAGACGCCCTACGCCGAGGGCGTCGGCGACCTCGCGCGGCGCACGCTGGAGTCCGCCAAGATCTACCCCGCCGACCTCGCGGTGCTCGACAAGGTCACCGGCAAGGGCGCGCCCGTCGTCACCGTCTACGTCAGCGGCCGGCCGCTCTGGGTCAACAAGGAGCTCAACCGCTCCGACGCGTTCGTCGCCGCGTGGCTGCCCGGCACCGAGGGCGGCGGCGTCGCCGACCTGCTCGTCCGGGGTAAGCACCGCGACGGCTTCACCGGCAAGCTGCCGTACTCGTGGCCGAAGAGCGCCTGCCAGAGCCCGCTCAACCCGGGCGCGGAGGGCTACGACCCGCTGTTCCCGCTCGGGTACGGCCTGCGCGACGGCCAGAGCGGGCAGGTCGGGACGCTCGACGAGACCGCGCCCCCGTTCGGCTGCGGCGAGCAGGGCGGTGGCGGCGAGGCGAACGAGGAGCTGGAGATCTTCAACCGGACCGACATCGCGCCCTACAGGAGTTTCATCGGCTCCCCCGAGAACTGGGGCGGCACCGAGATCGGCCCCGACGGCCAGGCCGCGCACGCCGAGATCGGCGTGGTGCAGTCCGACGTCAACGTGCAGCAGGACGGCCTGAAGGCGACCTGGACCGGCACCGGTCCCGCCCAGATCTACATGCAGAACCCGGCGGGCGGTACGGACCTGCGGGGCTACCTCAACGCGAAGGGGGCGCTGGTCTTCGACACGATCGTGCACCAGGCCCCGGCCGCCAGGACCGTGCTCAGCGTCCACTGCGTCTACCCGTGTTTCTCCGAGGTGGTGGCGACCTCCCTCTTCCAGGGGCTGCCGGTCGGGACCAGGTCGACGGTCAAGATCCCCATCGCCTGCTTCGCCGCGGGCGGCCTCGACCTGGAGGTGGTCAACACCCCGTTCCTGGTCTACACCGAGGGGACCTTCTCCGCCTCGTTCGCCAACGTCCGCTGGGTGCCGCAGGCGGCCGACGATCCCGACGCGAAGAAGTGCGAGGACCTGACCTGACGACCTGAGGACGACGTGAAGGGCCGGAGGGGGCTCGCCTCCTTTGGCCCTTCACGTTTCCGGTCCCTCGCGCGTCCGGCCGGTCGGCGGGGGCTCCCGCGGCGGGTGTCAGTCGGTGGGCAGGAGGGTTCCGAGCGGCCCAAGGTCGAGGTTGAGATCGGACGGCGAGAGCCCGAAGTGCTCGCACAGCTCGGTCATGGCCTCCTCGAGGCGCATCAGCGTCATGCCCAGCACCTCCACCTGCTCGTCCGACAGGTCTCCCTGGTCCATCCGGCGCACGCACTGGCGTTCCACCAGCTGCCGTATCAGCTCGACGAGGGTGAGCACGAGGCGGGTCAGGTCCCGTTCGACGGCCTCCGGGTCGGTGTTCACCCGCCACCGGACGCCCCGCGCCGGTCCTCGCGCGTTCCCGGCCGTGCCCGCGGGCATGGTCCGCGTGACCTTGAACCTCCTCGCGGCGGGACGGAGCCGCTCCCGGGTGACACGAGGGTCCTCCGTGCCGCGGGAGTCTTGCGCGCGAAGGTCGCCGGGGAGGCGGTTCACGGCGGGCTCCCCTCCTCGGAGGTCCGGAGGAGCGTGACCGCGCCGGGCGGGTGGGCGGACGGGATCGGGTCGGAGGCCCGTACGGAGGTGATCAGGGCGCGCAGGGAGATGCGGACGAGGTCGATGTCGGCGATGGACAGCACGAGGTCCCCGGTCACGACCACCCCGCCGGTCAGCAGCCGGTCGAGCAGGTCCACGAGTGCCACGCGCTCGGGGGGAATGCGCCCCTGGGCGGCGAGCTCGGCGCCTCGCGGGTGGTGGTCACGGGTCATCGAGTGCCTCCGCGCGGGTCGGGCCGAGGTCTATCGAGGTGAAGGAGTACGGCGCCCAGGGGCCGGTGAGCTGCATCTCGATGCCCTGGCCGCGCAGCGAGTCGACGGCCGCGGTGAACTCCTCGCGGCGGTCCTCGTCGACGAGGTAGGCGCCGTTGAGCAGCATCACCTCCTCGCGGCCCGACAGTTGCGGGTCCTGCGGCCGATGGCGGTGGCCGGCGACCGAGACGGACACCAGGGCGGCGTGGATGTCCTCGGCACGCCGCGCCGCCAGGCGCCAGGCGTCCTCCCGGCTGCGCAGGCTCGCCCGGCGGCGCTTCAGGTACGCCGTTCCCGGGCTGTCGGTCTCCGCGGGGGCCTCCTCGGCGGGAGGAGCGCCCGTGCCCGGTTCGGCGTACGCCTTCACACCCCACTCCCTGCATCCGCTGACGTGGGCGAGCACCTCGGTGAAGTCGTCATGTCTGCGCCGGAGCAGGTCGCGGACCTGGTCCTCGGTGCTGTAGACCGTCACCAGCCGGACCGGGGCCGTGGGAGCCTCCTCCGCCACGGCCTCCACGACACGGTTGTGGGCGCGGGCCGTCCCGCCGACCCAGTCCAGGTCCTCCAGGGAACGCCGCAGCGGCTCCTCGCCGAACTCCTCCAGGGGCACCGGGCTCACGTACGCGACCAGGTTCTCGTGCGTGATCGCGCGCACCGGCGCCCCGGCCACGCCCACCATCTGATCCGGGAGTGCGCGGCCCACGTTCTGGGCGATCGCGTAGAGGTACGTGCCCGCCTCAGCCATCGCGTTCCTCCCTGAACCTCGCGGCCCTTCCCGGCTCCCGGACGTCGTCGGACGAACGGGTGCGCTCGCCCCTGCCGAGGGAACGGCGCCGGGTGCCCTCGCCTTCCATGACGGCCAGCCGGTCGCGGAGGACGCGGTTCTCTTCGACCAGGTCGCGGTCCCCGGAGGTGAGCCACGGATCGTGTTCCCACCAGTCGATCCCCAGCTCCCGCGCCGTGTCGACCGAGGCGATGAGCAGGCGCAGCTTGATGGTGAGCAGCTCGATGTCCAGCAGGTTCACCCGGATGTCGCCCACGATCACCACACCCCTGTCGAGCACCCGCTCCAGGATGTCGGCGAGGTTGGCGGACTCCCGCCCGCCGGGCGTCCCCCCGCCGTAGGACCGGGGGAAGGCCCCGCCGGGTCGCGTCACGTCGGCCACGTCAGCCCGCCTCGCCGCCGTCCGTCCGGCCGCGCCTGTAGCGCTTTGCCCTGCGGTACGACAACAGGTCGCCGGCGGAGTCCATCTCGATCTGGTAGAGCGACAGCATGTCGCCCGACGAGGGGATGTGACGGTCCTCGACGACCTCGACCTCGACCAGCCAGCCGTCCTCGGTCCGTCGCACCAGCGTCACCCCCTCCGTGTCCTTCGAGGTCAGGCCGGTGATGTGCCGCAACCCGGCCGCTCCGGCGGTCGTCGCCGACAGGGCGGGGGAACGCCGCCCCGGCCGTCGCGGCTCCTTCGCGGGCTCGTCCTCGTCCAGGTCCTCCTCGTCGAGGTCCTCGTAGGGCTCCTCCTCGTCCTCGTTCTCGTCGAAGGCCTCGTCGCCGGCGGTCCGGTAGGAATCGTCGGCGGGGCGTTCCTCACGGGTTCTGCGCCTGACAGGCACGAGATCACTCCCCTCGTCGTCTCCACACTGGCGCGGCCGTACCGGCTAATCGATCATGTCTGCGAGAATCCGCTCCGCCGCCGCGGCCTCCTCCTCCTCGGAGATCTCGCCGGAGGCCCTGGCCTCCGCCAGTTCCTCCAGGCGGCGCCTGACCGCCGCGGGACCCCGCAGTTCCTGCTCGGCCTGTTCCTGAAGCAGCTCCGCGAGCCGGATCAGCCCGCGCAGCGGCGCGAGCGGCAGGCCGAGGATCAGCCCCAGCGGTTCCACGACCGATCACCTCCCCCTACGTCCATCTACGTCCATCTACGTCTCTCTACGTTCTCTACGTCATGACGAAGTCGTACGGTGCCAGCGGACCGAGCAGGCGCAGCTCGACACGGCCGGCCCACCGGGTCCTGAACTCGTCCAGGACCTCCTCGATCTCCGGTTGCCGGTCGGTGTCCGCGAGCAGGGCCACGTGGGCGGCGTCCTGCTCGTGGGTGGGCTCGCGCACGACGATGGAGACGCAGAGCGGGTCGAAGGCGTCGACCAGCGCGCCGGTGTCGGCCTCGCGCTTGGCCGCGATCGACGTGTTGACCAGTTCTCCGAGCCGCATCCTGGCATCCCACGTCGCCTCCTCGGGGCGTCCGCGGATCGCGTCGCGCAGCCGCGCGATCTCCGGGGCCTCGTCGAGCACCTCCCGCAGGACGGTCTGTTCGACGTAGCGTCCCTTCGCGACGTACTCCGCACGTCCCTCCAGCTCGTTCAGCGTGGCGAGGAACTCGTCGTGGTGGGGGGCGAGCAGTTCGTCGACGACCGCCCGGGTGTCCGTCACCACCGCCCCGAAACGCAGGGGAAGGACGGGCACCTCCGCGGCGGTGGCGTCCAGCAGCCGCTCGTGGGCCACGAGGTCGTCCGGCCTGCCGAGGGGGCGGTTGGTGGAGACGTCGCTCACCAGGGCGGCGATCTCTCCCTGGCGCACCAGCTCGACCGCGTTCGGTGGATCTCCCACCCCCCGGGTGCCCGGGGTCAGCTCGACGTCGGCCGGAATGATCCCGTACACGTAGGTGCCGGTCACGCGCCCGGAGGCGCCGGGTTCTCCGGATCGGGCCGCGGCCCGATCGGCGCGACCGGTGTCGTGCCGTCCGGCCGTCCTGGGGGCGTCGGCCCTGGGGCGTCTGCCGGACTGGACCGTCCCGCGCTTTTCGCTGGAACCGCGCATCTCACTCCTCCCTGCGCCGTCTGCGGCGGGGCGCCCGCTCGCGCTCCTCGCCGATCTCCGCGAACTCGTCCTCGACGGCCTCGCCGGTCGTCAGGCCGCGGATCTTCTCCTCCGCCGCGTCCAGCAGTCCGTGCGTCGCACCCTTGACCTTCGCTTTGCCGCCGCTCTCCGTCATGCCCTCCATCAGCTCCGGCAGCCCCTTCTGGGTGCCGGTCTGGGTGAGGTCGAGGCGGTTGACGGCCTCGGCGAAGCGCAGGTAGGTGTCGACACTGGCCACCACGACGCGCGCGTCGACCGTAAGCACCTCGATCCCGACCAGGGAGACCCTGACGTAGGCGTCGATCACGAGTCCCTTGTCGAGGATCGTGTCGATGACGTCGGCCAGCCCCGATGAGGACCCGTGGCCGCTCACCCCGCCACCCGAAGGTTGAACGATGGTCATGGCTTCTCCTCCCTGGTGTCCCCATGACCTCTCCGGTCACGTACGACTGGCCGCCCTGCGGCGGGCGGGGCGCCTGGGCGGCTCCTCCGCACTCTCGGGGGCGGCGGACTCGCGACGCTGCGATGGGCGCCTGAGCGGCTTCTCCTCCTCGGGCTCTTCCTCTTCTTCTTCTTTCTCCTCCTCCTCCTCGTCGGCTGCGCGTTCCTCCTCGGGCTCCTCCTCTTCTTCTTCCTCTTCCTCCTCCTCGGGTTCCTCTTCCTCTTCGAGCTCCCCTTCTTCCTCCTCGGGTTCCTCGGGCTCCGCGGCCTCGCCGGTCTCGGCCCTCTCCTCCTCGGGGCCCTTCTCGGCCTTTTCCCTTTCCTCCTCCTCGCGGAGTGCCGTCTCGTGGTCCTTGACGACCTCGCTGTCGCGGATCTCGCCGCGCCACCCCTCCAGATCCTCGGGATGCAGGAGCACCCGGCTCATGACGTGCCGCCGGAAGTGCTTGAGTTCGAGGCGCGCGCGCCTGCCCTGGGCACGCCATATATTGCCGGTGCGCTCAAAGAGGCCCCGCGGGTAGTACTCCAGGACGAGCAGGACCCGTGTGAGGTCGGGAGCGATCTCGTGGAAGGTCACGGCGCCGTCGACGTGGCCCTTCTGTCCCTTCGAGCGCCAGATGATCCGCCGGTCCGGCAGCTGTTCGAGGATCGTCGACTCCCAGGTCCGGTGAGACAGGAAGATCTGCGCCTTCCACTCGAGTTTCTCGTCGGACGTCTGGTCGACGCCCTCGACCTTCTTCATGAAGCTCGGGAAGTCGCCGAACTGGGTCCACTGGTCGTAGACGACACGTACGGGGGCGCCGATGTCGATCGTCTCGATGATGTTGATCATCTTCAGCTTGCCGCTCTGGCCGCCTTTGCCGCCTCCCGTGAACTTCTTGGCCAGGCCGCTGAGCGCCATCTTGCCCAGCCCCTTCACCATGCCTCCGGCGATCGCCGCCTTGGGATGCTTGGAGCCGGTCAGCGCGCTGATCAGACCGGACCCGCCGCCTCCGGCGTAGTCGGTCAGCCGGCTGGTCACGCCTTCGACCTTTCCGCTCACCGACGACAGGGCCCGCTCCCCGAGGGCCCCCATGAGGTTGTGGAACTCCTGGTTGAGCCGGTTGGTGGGCGGCTCCTTGCCGCTCTCACGGTCGGGATGCTTCTTCGAGGTCTCGGCCATCGAGGTCACCCCCGTGCCCTAACGGGCGTCGGCTTGGTGCGAGAAGAGGTCGACCCGCTCCGGGAGGGGGGCCGGCGCTTGGACCTGACCCGCGGCTCCTCTTCCTCGTCCTCTTCTTCCTCTTCCTCGTCCTCCTCGTCTCCGGAGTCTTGCGGCGCCCTCCGGGCGGGCTTGGCCTCCGGGCCACGGCGCTTGGCGGAGGCGGGACGCCTGCGGACGGGCGGGGCCTCCTCTTCCTCTTCTTCCTCGTCCTCCTGCTCCTCCTCGTCCGTCTCCGGTTCGTACTCGTCCTCCTCTTCCCGTCGCTTGGCCTTCCTGCGGGACAGGAGGCCCTTCATGCGCCCGCGGCGTCCCTTGGGCTTCTCGCCCTCCTCGCCCTCCTCGGGCTCCTCTCCCAGGTCCTCCAGCGGGTTGCGCAGAGACTCCGCCCGGTCGTGAAGCCTGGTGCTCATCGAGTCGATCTGCTTGCTCACCGCGGCCTTGGCGGCGGCCTTGCTCGCGTCCACGAGATCGCTTCGGACACTTTCCGTGATCTTCGCCAGTTCCGGGGAGGAACTGAGCACCTTCAGCCCCTGCTGGAGAAGGTCGCCCTGACCGGAGCTCAACCGGCCGGTCGCTCCGGCGGCGGCCAGCGCCATCGCCAGTCGCAGCTTCTGGCGTCGCCCCAGGAGGTAGCCGCCGGCTACGGCGAGGGCTATCCGTACTTCGTTGTTCACGATCATCACTCCTTGTCGGCCGCCTCGTCGTGCGCTTCACCTCCCTGTGGGGTTTTCACCGGCACATCGCTGAGGAAGGCGGCAGTGATGGTGTTTTAATGCCTTTTATTGTAAAAGCATAAAAACATCACGTTTTGTGAATTATATACCCCTATACCCCGAAAATGCCGAACGAAGGTATATGTAGGTAAAAAAGCAACAAAAGGGGCATTGCTCTGGTTGGGGGCGTTCCGCGAGCTCTTTCGCGTCCTCCACCGCAGTGGGTGCGTCCGCGCGGGGTGGAGGGAATGATCGCCCGAACCTGGCGGCCCGATCACCGGGGCCGCCCCCAGGGGGGCGGTGATCACCGGCGGCCGCGGCCTCGACCGATGGCGACGGCTCCCGATTGGTTCGCGAGACTTTGCCGCCGAAAATAATCCGTTGTTATCGTTAATGTCGCATCGAATGGGTGCGCATGCCATTCATCGATTCATGTCGCGGCGGGGAGGGCCCTCCGCGCCCGTGCCTTCAGGAGATGCCGCCGGCTCTCACCGGTCCTGGTCGCGGGCCTTCTCCGCCCCGCTCGGGCCCCGGATCATCCCCCTCCGGCCTCGGCTTCGGATCCCTTTCCGCCCCGGCCCGGCCGGGGACGGTCGTGGCCTCGGCCGGAGCCCGGCTCGGGGCCGATCGAGAATGCCGCGAGGGTGTGACCGGCACGTCTCGTGCCGGTGCCGGCCCGCTTCGCGACACGGTTCGGCGCACGGTGCGGTTCGGGGATCGTCCGGCCCGGAGAAAAAGGCGGAGAAGGCCCGCCAACCCCTGTTCCGAGACGGAGGTTGAGGGTTCAATGATGGCGGGAATCCAACAGCGGCATTGTGTAACAAGTGAAGCCCGGTTCCCGGAAAGATTTGGTCAAGTTTTTCGAGATAGGCGAGCCAGGACAGGAGAGAGTCGCGTGAAAAACGGGCACAACCACCTCGTCAACCCGTAAAGCGGAGGTATAGCCCTGGTGAAAAGATCAAGGGCCGGGTTCGCCGTGGTGGCTGGGGCGGTCGTCTTCGCCATGGTCGGCGGGCTCACGGGATGCGCACGTGCCGAGTTCACCTACGTCCGCCACGACGACGGGCAGACGTACTTCAAGGTTCCGGCGACCTGGCAGAAGGTCGACCAGGTGGCGCTGGACAAGGCGACCATCGGGGCCGATCCCGAATCGGCCACCGCGCGGCTGCGCAAGCAGCTCATCTGGTCGGCCGCCTACGACGCCCACACCGAACCGTCTCCCGACCACCTTCTCGGCTACGGCACCGGGGACGAGCCGTTCGTCTTCGCCCGGATCGCCAAGCTCCTCCCCGAGGAGCAGGACTCGTTGTCCCTGAACACCATGCGCAACTCCGTCCTGCCCGTCACCGAGACGGTGCGCAAGGAGTACGCGGAGATCCCCGGTTACCCGTTGCGGGACTTCGAGCTGCTCGCCGACGAGGTGCTCCAGCCGGGAGACGGCCTGCGCGGGGTGCACGTGCGGTTCAACTACGCGATTCAGGGAGCCGGGATCGAGACCTTCGACCTCACCTCCTACCTGGCCCAGGACGGCAAGCGGATCTCCACCCTGCTGATCCGCTGCTCGGCCGCCTGCTACCGGAAGCGCGCCGGGGAATTCGAGAAGATCGCGCAATCCTTCAAGGTCAAGCGACTCACCGGGTGAGGAGAAGCCCGTCCATGAAGTCACCTCCACCGCCTCCCAACTTCGAAGGACTTCGAGCTCCCGGCTCCGGCCCGACGGATCCGCATCCCGACAAGCGCAAGAAGATGCCGTTCTGGGACCGGATTAAATTCCTCCTCATTCTTACGATCATCTATTTCATCCTGGTGTGGAGTGAGATGGCCTCGTACGAGGGCATCATCACGTTCCAGGATGCGATGATCATCACCGCGATCGCGGCGCCGTGGATCTTCTGGCTCGGGGGGGCCGAGTTCCTGCGGCAGCTCCACTTCTTCGTCAGCGAGCGTTCCGCCGGATACAACCGCTTCTGGACGCGTGGCGTGTTCGGCGGTTTCGAGCGCTGGACCCACCGCCGCTTCTCCGACTGGAACCGCTTCAGGATGGCGCGCGCCATCAAGTGGGTGTTCTGGATCGCGGTGCTCGCCCTCATCCTCGGCGAGGTGCTGGACACCTCCCCGGCGCTCGCGCTGTTCCAGGCGCCCGCGCTGCTCTGGCAGGCCCTGCCGTACGTGGCGCAGCTCGCCTTCGCGTTCTTCTTCATCGCCTTCCAGTTCATCGGCCTGTTCTGGCTGCTGTCGCGGGGCGGGGTGGAGACGTACTTCCCCGACGACATCAAGACCCGCTTCACCGACGTCTGGGGCCAGGACCACGTCGTCGAGCGGGTCAAGGAGAACATCGTCTTCCTGGAGAGACCGGACGCCATCGAGGAGCGCGGCGGTTACGTGCCCAGCGGCCTGCTGCTGTGGGGCCCGCCGGGCACCGGCAAGACCCTGATGGCCGAGGCCGTGGCCGGGGAGACCGGCAAGCCGTACGTGTTCGTCGACCCCGGCGCGTTCGTCAACATGTTCATGGGCATCGGCATCCTGAAGGTGAAGTCGCTGTTCAGAAAGCTCCGCAAGCTCTCGCTGCGGTACGGCGGCGTGATCGTCTTCTTCGACGAGGCCGACTCCCTGGGCAAGCGCGGCTCGCTGGCGCAGCAGGGGCCCAGGGGCGGTCCCGGTTTCTCCCCGCACACCGCCGGATGCCACGGCTTCGGCTACCTCAGCGAGGACACCCGGTGGCTGCTGACCCGCCAGGGCGCGGCCGAGCAGAAGGAACCCGACACCGGCCGCAGCCGCTTCATGATGGGCGGCATGGGCGGGGGCGGCGGTGACCCGGGCACGCTGCAGGCGCTGCTCACCGAACTGTCCGGCCTGAAGAAGCCGAGGGGCATCGTCAACCGGCACGTGCGAAGGCTCTTCGGCATGCGGCCCAAGCCGCCGCCGAAGTACCGGATCCTGGTCATGATGGCCACCAACATGCCCAACTCGCTGGACGAGGCGTTGCTGCGGCCGGGCCGCATCGACCGCATCTACAAGGTGGGCTACCCGTCGAAGGCGGGCCGGGTCCGCACCTACCGCGGCTACTTCGACAAGGTCGTCCACGAGCTGACCGACGCGCAGCTGGACAAGCTGGCGACGATCACGCCCTACGCCACCGGTGCCACGATCAAGGACCTGGTCAACGAGTCGCTGATCACCGCGATCCGCGACGGCCGGGAGGTCATCACCTGGTCGGACGTGACCCGCGCCAAGCGGCTCAAGCAGCTCGGGCCGCCCGAGGACGTGGAGTACATCGAGCGCGAGCGGCACGCGGTGGCCGTGCACGAGGCCTGCCACGCCGTGGCGGCGTACCGTACCCGCTACCACCTCGAGATCGACATCGCCACGATCGAGAAGGGCGCCGACTATCTCGGCATGGTCGCGAGCATCAAGCCCGAGGACCAGTTCACCCGCTGGAAGTCCGAGCACGAGGCCGACATCATGGTCTCGCTCGCCTCCCTGGCGGGGGAGCGGATGTTCTTCGGCGAGGACAACTCCTCCGGTGTCTCCGGCGACCTGTTCTCCGCGACGTACCTCACCGCGCTGATGGAGGCGCACTGGGGCATGGGCCGCGGGGTGACCTCGGTGCCCGCGCTGCAGGAGCTGGAGATCATGGGCGGCAAGTCGATGCCCAAGCCCGGCGGCGGGGGCATCGGCTTCACCAAGGCGCCGGGCGGCAGCCAGCCGCTGGCCCCCGACGTGCTGGGCGAGCGCATCGAGTTCAACCTGGTGCGCCTGCTCGACCGGACCGAGGAGCTGCTGCGCGAGTACCGGCGGGACATCCTGTGCCTGGCGCACGCGCTGGAGGCGCACAAGACGCTCAACGGCGACGACGTGGTCGCGATCCTGGAACGCAGGCGGGGACCGTTGATCGACGGCTCCATCTACATCTCGGACGACTTCTACGCCGAGATCGAGGAGTATCACCTGGAGGCGGCGCGGGCGCACCGCGAGCACAGCCACGTGGCGCGCGCCCTGCCGATTCCGCCGGCCGTGCCCCGGCTCGAACCCGCCGCCGCGGTCATCCACGGTGCGGTGCTCACCGGCAACGGCCACGGCTCCACGGTGCCGAGCACGGTGCCGAGCACGGTGTCGACCGCGGTGACCCCCGCGGCCGTCGCCGAACCCGACTTCGTGCCCTGGGGCGACGACACCCCGGTGCGTCGCCCGTCACCGCCGCCGCCCGCGTCGCCCCCACCACCCGTCGCCCCCACCCCGCGTGGCGGGAGGTCGCGGATGGTGTTCGTGATCGCGGCCAGCCTGGCCGCGCTGGCGGCCTTCACCGCGCTGGGCACCTACGTGCTCAACGGCGGGACGGCCGCGATGGGCCGGTCGGGCTCGCCGGATCCCGGCACGCTCGCGGTGGTGTTCGTCGCCGTACTGGCGGCGATCGTGGGGGCGGCCATCGTGGCCGCGGTCACCCGGGGGTCGCAGGCGGCCAGGGCCAGGGCCGAGGCCCAGCGGGACAGCGCCGTGGAACGGGCCCAGTTGCTCGCCGCGGCGATGGACCCCGAGGTCGCCATGCGGATCCTCGGCTACAACGGCACCGACGAGCGGCCCCCGCGCTGAGGGATTCGGGGGTCTCGGGATTTCCAACGAACAACGGACAGCGAGAAACGGACAGCGAGCAACGGTAACGGACAACGAGCGGCGCGAGACGCCGGTGGGAACGGCGGCGAGCGGTGAGTGACGCGTGACGGGTGACGAGCACAGCCCGCCGGGCCGAGGCCGCGGGCGGGCTGTGGTCGCGGGCTCCGGGGGAACCGTGAGGCTGGTTCCCCCGGAGGTCCGTCAGTCGAACTCGCCGTCCTTCACGCCGCCGACGAAGGCGTCCCACTCGCTCCGGGTGAACGCCAGCGCCGGGCCGCCCGGATCCTTGGAGTCGCGGACGAGATACAGCTGGTCGGCGTCCGCCTTGTGCCTGGCGACCGCTGGGGCACCGGGGACGACCGCCACCTCCACGCAGTTGCCTCCGTTGGTGCTGCGACCGCTCTTACGCCACTGGGCGCCGGACAGATCCATCGTGGACCCTCGCACTTTTTCTTCCTTCTACAGCTAGGGAGAGGAAAACCTTCTCGCCATCTGGGCGATGAAGGCTGCCGACGCCTCCTGACTGAGAGCCATGGCGCAGAGGCTCTCGAACATGGAGGCGTATCGGCGGACTTGTTCAGGGTCGTCCGGCAGGAGCCCGCTCGCGGCCTGCTCCAGGTAGAGCAGGTCGGGATCCTCCGGTTCGGGGAAGCTGAGCAGGCAGAACTGGCCGTCCATCGCGGGGTGGGCCCCCGCGGAGAACGGGACGACCCGGATCTCCACGTTGGGCAGCCCGCTGAGATGGACGAGATGCTCCAACTGCTCCGACATGATGTCGCGACCGCCGATCCGACGCCGGATCACCGCTTCGTCGAGCACGGCGACGAGGTGGATCGGGTCGCCGGGTCCGTGCAGCAACCGCTGGCGCGAGATGCGCACGGAGACCGTCTCCTCGACCTTGGAGGGGGTCAGAACAACTGAGGTCGCCTCGATCACCGCGCGTGCGTACGGTTCGGTCTGCATCAGGCCGGGGACGACGAGCGGCTCGTACGAGCGCACGAGCGACGCCTCCGCCTCAAGCCCGATGTAGGAGTCGAAGCCAGGTTTGAGAGCCTGACGGTGGGGGTGCCACCAGCCCCGTCTTCTGGCTTCCACGGCCATCTGGATCAGGGAGTCTCTGGCCTCCCCGGTCACGCCGTACACATCGGTGAGGGCGGACACGTCCGAGGGGCGAGGGCGGGACAGGCCCGTCTCGTACCTCCAGACGGTGGTGTCGGTGGAGCCGATCCGCTCGGCCACCTCCACCCGTGTCAGCCCGCTGTCCTTTCGCAGACGGCTCAGCTCAGCCATCAGACGGCGATGACGGGCCGTGGGGCTGCGTCGAGAAGCCACGCATCCACCTCCCTCCGTCCTTTGATAGCAAATCTGTGGAATCCCAACATGAGGTATTGCAGTCCTTGATAGAACAGTTCACCGTGAGTGAGTGTGCCATCTCAGAGGGCGATGTGCATGGGATATGCGTGTCGGGGAGTGAGGTCAACCATGACGACCGGACGGCGGGCCGTCTCACCTCGATCAACGGTGACCCTCAAAGGGGTCCCGGAGTCGGTGTCGGTGGCGCGGAGCCGGGTCAGGGAGCTGCTCGGTGAGGGGCACCCCGCGTCCGACGACGTCGTCCTCCTGGTGAGCGAGGTGGTGACGAACTCGGTGATCCACTCCGGTTCCGGAGGGGGTGGCGAGGTCGCGATGACCGTGGCGGTGGGATCGGCCGCGGTGGTGGTCGAGGTCTGCGACGCGGGGTCCGGGTCGTCGGCGCCGCACGTGCGCAACGACCCGGAGGCGGAGGGCGGGCGAGGCATGTTCCTGGTGGACCTGCTCGCCGACAACTGGGGCATCCAGGACGACGCCCCCGAGGGCTCCAGGACACTCTGGTTCGAGGTCGTCTTCTGAACTTGGTCCAGGTCTCGCCCCGGCCCCGTCCGGCCGCGCGCCCGAGTTCCCGCTGCGCCAAAAATTTGGGCCTTTGCTAATCAACGCCGCTGCTTGACTCTCGGTGGAGGCGCGCGACAAAACCCTAGAGTGCGTGCCTGAGGAGGACGCAGGTGAGACGCCGTCTGATCGTGGTGTTCGCCGCCCTGGCGCTGTTATGTCTCGGTGTCACCGGGGCGGGAGCCTCGGCCGAGCCGCAACCGAACAGCCAGTACAAGGTCCAGGGGCCGAGCACCGCCCAGCAGCGAAGCGCGGTGGCCGCCACCGGTGCCGCGATCGACCAGGTTGACCCCGACTCGGTCGTGATCACCGCCAGCGAGGCGGAGGTCGCCGAGATCAAGAAACTCGGCTACACCGTCACGAGGATCCCCAGGTCGTTATACCCGACCGGGCCAGAACAGCGCTCCGACTTCCCGTCGGCCGACTCCGGCTACCACAACTACGCCGAGATGACCGCCGCGGTGAACCAGATTGTCGCCGACCACCCGACGATCGCCCGCAAGATCAGCTACGGCACCTCGTACGAGGGACGCGACCTGATCGCCGTCAAGATCAGCGACAACGTCAACACGGACGAGAACGAACCCGAGGTGCTGTTCACCCACCACCAGCACGCCCGCGAGCACCTGACCGTCGAGATGGCGATCTACCTGCTCAACCTGTTCACCGACGGGTACGCCACCGACAGCCGCGTCGCCAACCTGGTCAACGGCCGCGAGATCTGGATCATGCCGGACCTCAACCCCGACGGCGGCGAGTACGACATCGCCACGGGCTCCTACCGCTCCTGGCGCAAGAACCGCCAGCCCAACTCCGGCTCCTCGGCCGTGGGCACCGACATGAACCGCAACTGGGGCCACAACTGGGGCTGCTGCGGCGGCTCCTCCGGCTCCGCCTCCAGTGACACCTACCGGGGCTCGGCGGCCGAGTCGGCGCCCGAGGTCAGGGCGGTGGCCAACTGGGTGCGCAGCCGGGTCGTCGGCGGCGTGCAGCAGATCAAGTCGCACATCGACTGGCACACCTACAGCGAGCTGATCCTGTGGCCGTACGGCTACACCTTCGACGACACCGGCCCGGGCCTGACCCAGGACGACCGTGACGCCCACGCGACCCTGGGCCAGAACATGGCCTCCACCAACGGCTACACCCCCCAGCAGGCCAGTGACCTCTACATCACCGACGGCACGATCGACGACTGGCTGTGGGGCGTCTACAAGATCTTCAGCTACACCTTCGAGATGTATCCGGTCGGCTCCTCGCCGGGCTTCTACCCCCCCGACGAGCAGATCGTCCCGCAGACCACCCGCAACCGGGAGGCCACGCTGCGCTTCCTGGAATACTCCGACTGCGTCTACCGGATCATCGGTAAGGAGTCGCAGTACTGCGGCACCGGCACCCCGCCGGTGACCGTCTACTCCGACGAGTTCGAGACGGCGACCGGCTGGACGGCCAACCCCTCGGGCACCGACACCGCCACGCTCGGCCTGTGGGAGCGCGGCGACCCCGAGGCCACCACCTCCAGCGGAGCCAAGCAGCTCGGCACCACCGTCAGCGGCAGCAACGACCTGGTCACCGGCAGGCTCGCGGGAGCCGCGGCGGGTGACCACGACATCGACGGAGGAATCACCAGCATCCGGTCACCGGCCATCACCCTGCCGTCGACCGGGACGCTGAACCTGTCGCTGTCGTGGTATCTGGCGCACGGTTCCAACGCCTCCAGCGCCGACTTCCTGCGCGTGAAGGTCGTCGGATCCACCACCACCCAGGTGTTCCAGCAACTCGGCGCGGCCTCCAACCGCAACGGCGCCTGGGCCGTCGCCACCGCCAACCTCTCCGCCTTCGCGGGGCAGACGGTCCGCATCCTGATCGAGGCCGGTGACGCCTCTGGCGCCTCCCTGGTCGAGGCCGGAATCGACAACGTCAAGATCACCCAGCAACCCTGAGCCGCCCTCGGGGCGCCTCCACCCGAGGCGCCCCGAGCCTTTCCCTCTCACCTGTTCACCCGGTCGCCCGGGAACTCCGGGTCGCTCAAAGACCCCGGGTGTTCGGGAACCCGGAGTCGTTCGGGAACCCCGGGCCACGCGGGAGCCCGGAGGGAGATCGGGGCGGCGAGCCCGCGAGGTCCCGAGGCTCACCCGAAGGTCAGACGCGGCAGACCAGCTCGCCGTGGAGCAGCGACAGCCAGCCGTCCGGCTCCCCGGCCCAGGCCCGCCAGCCCTCCGAGACGCGGCGCAGGTCCTCCTCGGTGGCGGCGCCCGAGGCGAGCGCCTGGCGGGCCATGTCGGACTTCAGGATCCGCTCGGCCCACATGCCGCCCCACCACGCGCGGTCGTCGGGGGTGGCGAAGCACCAGGTCGAGGAGGTGGCCGAGACGTCGGTGAACCCCGCCGCGTGCGCCCACGACAGCAGCCGCCGCCCCGCGTCGGGTTCGCCGCCGTTGGCCCTCGCCACCCTTTGGTACAGGTCCAGCCACTCGTCCAGCTCGGGTATCTCGGGGAACCATGTGAACGCGGCGTAGTCGCTGTCGCGTACCGCGACGATCCCGCCCGGCCGGCAGACCCGCCGCATCTCGCGCAGCGCCCGGACCGGGTCGCCGACGTGCTGCAGCACCTGGTGGGCGTGGACGACGTCGAAGGTGTCGTCGGGGAACTCCAGCGCGTGCGCGTCCGCCACGGCGAACGCGATGTCGGAGCGCCCGCGCTGCTCCGCCTCTGCTCGGGCGAGCCCGAGCGCCTCCTCGGTGATCTCGACCGCGGTGACCGCGCCGGGCGCGATTCGCTCCGCCAGGTCGGCGGTGATGGTGCCCGGCCCGCAGCCCACGTCCAGCAGCGTCATGCCCGGCCTCAGATGCGGCAGGAGGTAGGCCGCCGAGTTCTCCGCCGTGCGCCACCTGTGGGACCTGAGCACGGACTCGTGGTGCCCGTGCGTGTAGACGGCGTCCTCGCCTGTCATGGAAGTCCTCCCCGTTCTCGTCACGCTGGTCGGACCGTATCAGGAGTCTCATATTCCAAGAAGAATGGTCTCACAATATGGTCGTAATGACGGTCCGCGGCATGTCCGCATGGATGACCCCAGGGGGCCCGCGAGCCCCCGGGAGTTCGTGCTCACGGCTTCCCGGCGCGATCGCGCCGGGAAGCCGTGAAGGGACACCTTCGCGACCCTGTCCAGGTCGGAAGGCCGGAAGGGGAGAGGGCGAGAGGTCGGGGACGCCGGGGCGTCAGAGGCGGAAGTCCAGGTCGGGGACGATTTCGGCGACGTCCATCTGGGCCTTCTGGAGCCTGCCCGAGTGGTCCCAGTTCATCGCCTGCCAGCGGGTGAACTGGTCGAGGACCCACATTCCCGACTGGCGGCTGCCGTTGCCCGACTTGCCGTTGCCGCCGAAGGGCAGGTGGGCCTCCGCGCCGGAGGTGGAGTTGTTGACGCTGACCATGCCCGCGCCGATGCCCTCGCGGAAGCGGAAGGCCGACGCCGGATCGGTGGTGTAGATGGAGGAGGAGAGCCCGTAGCCGGGGAGGTTGGCCAGGTCGACGGCCTCGTCCAGCGTGGCGAAGGGCGTCACGCCGACGATGGGACCGAAGGTCTCCTCCAGGAAGAGCCGGTCACCGGGGCGGACGCCGTCCACGACCACCGGGTGGTAGTAGAGGCCGCCCTCTCCGGTGAAGTCGCCACGCGGGTTGTCCGGGGTGATACGGCCGGTGGGACCGGAGACGACCGTGTGGTGCGGCTGGATCCAGCCCAGATACTCCTCGTAGCGCGAGGCGAACCTCTGGTCGAGCAGCGGCCCGCACAGCACGTCCCCCGAGGGGTCGCCGACCGCGGCCCCGGCCACGGCGCGCGCGTACCGGCGGAGGAACTCGTCGTGGACGCTCTCGTGCACGATCACCGTGCCGAGCGACGTGCACCGCTGCCCGGCGGTGCCGAAGCCCGCGAACAGCGCGCCCTCCACGGCCAGGTCGAGGTCGGCGTCGGGCGTGACCACCATCGGGTTCTTGCCGCCCAGCTCCAGGCAGGGAGACTGCAGGTGGCGCCCGCACAGCTCGCCGACGCGGCGGCCCACCTCGGTGGAGCCGGTGAACCCGACCTTGTGCACGGTGCCCTCGGCCAGCGCCGCCTCCAGGCCCCCGAACGTCGCGGCACCGTCGGCGAGGACCAGGTTCAGCACGCCGTCGGGCAGCCCGGCCGCGGTGAACAGCCGGTAGAGCGCGTGCGCGGAGGCCGCCGCGTACTCGGCGGGCTTCCACACCACCGCGTTGCCGCACAGCAGCGCCGGGACGAGATACCACGACGGCACCGCGACCGGGAAGTTGCCCGCGGTGATCACCGCGGCCACCCCCACGGGGACCCGGAAGGTGAACAGGTTCTTGTCCGGCATCTCCGAGGGAACCGTCTGCCCGTACAGCCGCCTGCCCTCGCCGAGGAAGAAGTCGCACGTGTCGACGATCTCGCGCACCTCGCCCAGCGCCTCGGCGTACGGCTTGCCGATCTCGCGGGTGATCAGGCGGGCCAGCTTTTCGGCGTTGGCCTCCACCAGGCGTCCGATCGAGGCGATCACCCGCCCCCGGACGGGCGCGGGGACCCGCGCCCACTCCCGCTGCGCGGCGGCGGCCGTGCGGCACGCGGAGGAGAACGTGCTCGCGTCCGCCAGCCGGACCCGCGCGACCACCTCGTCAACACGAGCCGGGTTGACCGACTCGTAGGCCGCGCCGTTGGACGTTTCTTTTCCGCCGATGACGGAGACGATCTCGCTGGTCACCTTTGACCTCCCGGTGTGGACCTTTGACCGCATTCTCCCCGCGCGGAGGAGGCCGTCACATCGGCCGGGGGGCCGTTCACGTCATTTCCTCACAGCGGCCCGCCCGTCACACCGCCCGTCACGCCGCTTGTCGCCCTGCCGTCCGCGTCGTCGGCCGTCGCGCCGTCTCTCAGACCATGCGGAAGTCGGCGAAGTCGAAGCCGGGGGACACGACGCAGCTCACCAGCACGCCCTCGTCACCGGCGGGACGGGCGGCCTGCCAGGTGCCGCCGGGCACCACGGCCTGGAGGACCTGCCCCTCCTCCACCAGCGGCCCCAGGGTCACGGTGCCGATGGGCTGGCCCTCGTGGCCGCCGAGGATCAGCGTCAGCGGGCCGCCCCGGTGCCAGAACCACACCTCGTCGGAGGCGACCACGTGCGGGCGCGACTCCTCGCCGGGCTCCAGCAGGAAGTAGATCCCGGTGGCGGTGGCCCGCGTACCGGCGTACCCGGGCGGGGTGAGGTCGACGGAGGTCCTCCAGGTCTCGCGGAACCAGCCGCCCTCGGGGTGCGGCAGCAGGTCAAGGGCCTCGGCGAGCGGAGGGCGCGAAGGAGTCGTCACCGCACAGATTCTAGGGACCTGATTCCGGTGAACGTGCCGCGGGACGATTGTGAGGACGGCCCGGATTTGTCGGCGGGGTTGGCTAGGTTCGGGTCCGTGATCGAACGGTGGAACCGGGACCAGGTGCTGGCGCTCGCGCCCGACGCCTCGTCCCAGAAAGCGGCCCGGGGAATCTCCTCCCCCGGCAAGTGGTCGGGATCCGGAGCCACCGCCGACGCGGTGTGGGGCGAGTGCGCGGGCAGCGGCTCCAAGCCCTACCGGGCGTGCGTCGACCTGTCCGAGCCCGCTTACCGGTGCAGCTGCCCCAGCAGGAAGTTCCCGTGCAAACACGCCCTCGGCCTGCTGCTCCTGTGGTCGGCCGACGCCGTTCCCGCCGCAGAGGAGCCCGCCGACTGGGTGGGCGATTGGCTCGACGGGCGACGCGGCCGCGCGGCCAGGGCCGCGGAGGCGGGGGCGGCCCGCGCCGCCAGGACCGCCGAGCCCGGTGCCTCGGACGGCCGCCGGGCCGCACAGCGCGAGCATCGGGTGACCGCGGGGCTGTCGGATCTGGAGCGCTGGCTCGCCGACCAGGTCAGGCAGGGCATCGCCGGGTCGCGGCGCCACGACCAGTGGGACGACCTGGTCAAACGCCTGGTCGACGCCCAGGCGCCCGGCGTCGCGGGCTCGCTGTCCCGCCTCGGCGCGGTGCTGGACGGCGACGACTGGCCCGCTCGCCTGCTCGGTGAGTACGCACTGCTGCACCTGCTCTGCGTGGCCCACCGCCGTCTCTCCGCTCCGGCCGGCGACGGCTCCGGTATCGGTGGTGGCGAGGGTGCCGGTATCGGTGACTCCACTGACCCCGGTGGCCCGGGGGCGGCGGGGCCCGCCGGGGACGCCGGTCACCCGGCCGACGGCCAGGGAGTGCCGGACGGGGGGATGTTCCGGGACACGGTTCCCGCCGGGCTTCTCGAAAGGGTGCGCGACCGGGTCGGCTTCCCGGTGACGAAGGAGGAGGTGCTCGCCCGCGGTGCCGTCCGCGACCTGTGGGACGTGCTGGGACGGCGCGACGAGGAGCACGACCGGCTGATCGCGCGCCGGGTCTGGCTTCGCGGGCGCGCGACGGGCCGGGCGGCGCTGGTGCTCTCGTTCGCCCCGGTCGGGCAGGCCCTCGACGCCTCGCTCGTTACCGGTACGACCATCGACGCGGACCTGGCGTTCTATCCCGGCTCGGCCCCGCTGCGCGCGGTGGTCGCCGCCCGTCACGATCCCGTCCGTGATGACCGCGTCCGTGATGACCCCGCTCACGATGACGGCGTTCGTGATGACCGCGTTCGTGATGACGCCGCTCACGATGTCCCCGCTCACGATGACGCCGCCCGTCACTGTCTCGCCCAGGCCGGTCCGCCGCCCGGATTGACCGTCGAGCAGGCCCTCGACGAGGTGGCCGAGGCCCTGGCGGGTGACCCCTGGCTCGACTCCTGGCCGCTCGTGCTGGAGGGGGTGATTCCAGCGGGGAGCGGTTCGCGGCTCCTGGCCGGGCCCTCCGGCGGGCTGCCGCTCCACCCGTCCGCGGGCACCCCGTGGCGGTTGGTCGCCACCTCGGGGGGCCACCCGCTGACCGTGGCCGCCGAATGGACCCCGAGGGGCCTGCGCCCCCTCACGACCTGGGACGAGGAAGGCCGGGTGATCGTCCTGTGAGCACCTCCGCCGAATGGGAGGACCTGGTGTCCACCGCGCTCGTCGGGACCGACCGGCGCCCTCTGCCCGGGGAGGGGGCGAGCGAGGTCGAGTTGCTCGGGCGCGCGGCCGTGCACACGCTGCGGATGCGCGCGGGGCGGCGGCCGGTCGCCCCGGGCGAGCTTCCGGCCGTCGCGGCACCCGAGGAGCAGCCCGCGGTCTCGCGCGCCGCGGGCGACCGGCTCGCCCGCATCCTCGGCGGTGAGCAGCCGAGGCTGCTTACCGAGTGGCTGGAGACCGCGGCCGCGCGCGGATACCGCCTCTCGCCGCACCTGCTGCCCGAGCTTCTCGACCACGCGGCCAAGGACCGGTCGATCCGCCCGCACCTTGGCGTCCTCGCCGGAAACCGGGGCCGCTGGCTGGCCGGGCTGAACCCGGCGTGGGACTTCCTGCTGGAGGAGGTCACCGGAGTGGCCACCATCGGCTCCGACGGGGCCTCCGAGGTCTGGGAGTTCGGCACCTCCGGTGACCGTCGCGTCCACCTGGGGGCGCTGCGCGCGGCCGACCCGGCGAGGGCAAGGGAGTTGCTCGCCGCCACCTGGGAGAAGGAGACCCCCGACGACAGGGCGGCGTTCCTGGAGGTTCTCATCACCGGGCTCTCGCCCGACGACGAGCCGTTCCTGGAGGCCGCGCTCGACGACCGCCGCCGCGAGGTCCGCCACCAGGCCGCCGACCTGCTCACCCGGCTCCCCGGATCGCGCCTGGCCCTGCGCATGGCCGAGCGGGCCGCCCGGTACGTCAGCGTCGTCGACGGTGAGATCCACGTCAACCCGCCGGTGGCCTGCGACAGCACCATGGAGCGCGACGGTATCCGGGCCAAGGCGCCCCGGGGGACCGGCGAGCGGAGCTGGTGGCTGCAGCAGACCGTGGCCCGCACCCCGCTCGGCGTCTGGCCCCGGCTGCTCGGACGGCCGCCCCGCGAGCTCGTCCGGATGAAGATCGTCGACTGGGGTCGCGAGATCATGGCCGGCTGGGTCAGGGCCTCCGTCCTCCAGGGTGACCCGGAGTGGGCGCTGGAGCTTTTCGCCTCGGATCCGATCGCCGACCTGCTGGCCGCGCTGCCCCGCGACAAGCAGGAGATCGTCGCGGCCGACTTCGTACGGCGGCACGGCCTGGACGGTCAGCTGATCATGGTTCTCGGCGGGGCCGCGGTCCCGTGGGGGCCCGCCCTGGCCACGGCCGTCCTCCAGAAGATCGTCGATGTCTCCGGCACCCAGCCGTGGAACCTCGGGGAGCTGGCCAAGCTCGCCGGCGAACGCATCGACCCCACCCTGCACGGCATGGCCGGGCGGCTCTCGCCGGAGCCGCCCATCCAGGAGGTCGCCGCCCTCCTGCGTTTCCGTGACGACATGTTGAAGGAGCTCGAGTAGTGACAACGGTTCTGCGGGCCCACGCCGAAGACCAGTACGCCGAGGAGCTGGCGATCCTGGCCAAGGGCGACGACCGTGCCCGCCCGCCGGGCTGGAAGCTGTCGCCCTGGGCGGTGACCACCTACGTCCTGGGCGACGGCGACCAGATCACCCCCAAGTACATCGGGCCACGGCGCATCGTCGAGGTGGCCGTGGCGACGCTCGCCACCGACCGCGCGCTGCTGCTGCTCGGCGTGCCCGGCACCGCCAAGACCTGGTTGTCTGAGCACCTGGCCGCCGCGATCAGCGGTGACTCCACCCTCCTGGTGCAGGGGACGGCGGGCACCGCGGAGGAGGCCGTCCGCTACGGCTGGAACTACGCCAGGCTGCTGGCCGAGGGCCCGTCCATGGAGGCGCTCACGCCGAGCCCGGTGATGCGGGCGATGGCCGAGGGGCGGCTCGCCCGCGTGGAGGAGCTGACCCGCATGCCCTCCGACGTCCAGGACGCGCTGATCACCGTGCTGTCGGAGAAGACGCTGCCAATCCCCGAGCTCAACCGGGAGGTCCAGGCCACGCGCGGTTTCAACATCATCGCCACCGCCAACGACCGTGACCGCGGGGTCAACGACCTGTCGAGCGCGCTGCGCCGCCGGTTCAACACCGTCGTGCTGCCGGTCCCCGCCACCGCGGAAGAGGAGGTGGACATCGTCTCCCGGCGGGTCGGTCAACTCGGACGCTCCCTGGAGCTGCCCGAGACCCTCACCGGCCTGGAGGAGATCCGCCGCGTCGTCACGGTCTTCAGGGAGCTGCGCGCCGGCGTCACCGAGGACGGCCGCACCAAGGTCAAGTCACCCAGCGGAACGCTCAGCACCGCCGAGGCCATCTCCGTCCTCACCAACGGCATCGCCCTGGCCGCTCACTTCGGCGACGGGGTGCTCCGCCCCTCCGACGTGGCCTCCGGAATCGTCGGCGCCGTGATCCAGGACCCGGTCTCCGACCGCGTCGTCTGGCGCGAATATCTGGAGACCGTGGTGCGCGAGCGCCAGGACTGGCGTGACTTCTACCGGGCCTGCCGTGACGCGGGCTGAGGCGGCGGCCCCCTGGAGGGGCACGTTCCCGATTCCCGCGCCGCCGGTTTCGCCGGTCGCGGTTTCCTGGCCGGGTGGGGAGCGCCGAATCCCCGTGCCGCCGGTCGCGGTTTCCCGGCCGGGCGGGGAGTACCGAATCCCCGTGCCGCCGGTCGCGGTTTTCCGGTCGGGCGGGGAGCGCCGATGAGCGTCTCCGTGCTGGGGATCCGGCACCACGGCCCGGGGTCGGCGCGATCCCTGCGTGACGAGCTCGAACGCCTCAAGCCGGACGTCGTGCTCATCGAGGGCCCGCCCGAGGCGGACGAGCTGGTCGAGCTGGCCCGCGACCCCGACCTCCAGCCACCGGTCGCGTTGCTCGCCCACGTGCCCGGCGAACCGTCCACGGCCGCGTTCTGGCCGTTCGCGGTGTTCTCCCCCGAGTGGCAGGCGATCCGCCACGCCGTCGCGGCGGGCGTCCCGGTCCGCTTCTGCGACCTGCCCGCCGTGCACAGCCTCGCCTCCCGTCCCGGCGCGACCGGTCACGCCGAGCCGGGGGAGACCGGTGACACCGAATCGGCGGAACCCCAGGAGGGCGCCGGGACGGGAGGACCGGCCGCGAAGACCCCCGGCTCTCGGGGCGAGGCGGCCCACGACGGTGAGACGGATGGTGAGACGGGCGGCGGCACGAGCGGTGAGACGGACGGCGCCACCCCGGAGGCCGTACGGGTCGATCCGATCGGAGCTCTCGCCCGCGCCGCCGGATACGACGACCCGGAGCGGTGGTGGGAGGACGCGGTCGAGCACCGTGGCGACACCCCGTTCCACATGATCGCCGAGGCCATGGAGGCCGTCCGCGAGGGGCACGTCGCCGACGAGTACGAGGCGCGGCGCGAGGCCTTCATGCGGCGCACGATCCGCAGGGCGGTCAGGGACGGGTTCGAGCGGATCGTCGTGGTCTGCGGTGCCTGGCACGTCCCCGCGCTGGTGGGCACGTCGCGGGAGGGGGCGCCCTGGGGAGCCGGGCTGCCCACCGTGAAGGCCGACGACGCGCTGCTCAGGGGCCTGCCCAAGGTCAAGGCCGAGATGACCTGGGTGCCGTGGACGTACGGGCGGCTGGCCGCCTGGAGCGGGTACGGCGCGGGAGTGACCTCCCCGGGCTGGTACCACCACCTGTTCACCTCCCCGGACCGTCCGGTCGAGCGGTGGCTGACCGGGGCGGCCGGGGTGCTCCGCGAGGAGGACCTGCCGGTCTCTTCCGCGCACGTCATCGAGGCTGTACGCCTCGCGGAGAGTCTGGCCGTGCTCAGGGGACGGCCGCTGGCCGGGCTGGCGGAGGTCACCGAGGCGGTCAGGGCGGTGCTGTGCGAGGGCGACGACCTGCCGGTGGAGCTGATCCAGCGACGCATGGTCGTGGGGGAGCGGCTCGGCCAGGTGCCCGACACCACCCCGATGGTCCCTCTCCAGCGCCACCTGCGCGAGGAGCAGCGGCGGGTGAAGCTCAAGCCCGAGGCGCTCGACCGGGAGTACGACCTCGACCTGCGCAAACCCCTCGACCTGGAGCGCAGCAGGCTGCTGCACCGGTTGCGCCTGCTCGGCGTCGGCTGGGGCACTCCCCAGGAGAGCCGGGGCAAGGGCACCTTCCGCGAGTCGTGGTCGCTCGCCTGGCGGCCCGAGTTCGACATCGACCTGATCGAGGCGGGCGCCTGGGGCACGACCGTCCCCGCGGCGGCCGCCGCCCGCGTCCGCGACCTCGCCGACGGGGGAGGGACGCCCGGCACGGCCACCGGAGGCGGCGCGTCCGGCGCGGCGCCCGGTCCGGGAGGCGGCGGCCCGGGGACGGCCGGTCCGGGGAGCGGCGGGCCTGGCGGGTCCGCGGGGCCCGGCGGCATGTCCGGCGGGGTCACGCTGGCCGGGCTCACCGGCCTGGTGGAGCGCTGCCTGCTCGCCGACCTGCCGGAGGCGCTGCCGCACGTGCTCGACGCCCTGTCGGCGCGGGCCGCGCTCGACGGCGACGTCACGCACCTGATGGCCGCGCTCCCGGCGATGGTCCGCGCCCAGCGCTACGGCGACGTGCGAGGCACCCCCGCCACCGGCCTGGTCACCATCGTCGAGGCCATGCTCACCAGGATCTGCGTCGGCCTCGGCGGGGCCGTCACCGGGCTCGACGACGACGCCGCCCGCGACCTGATCCGCCACATCGACGCCGTCCACGCCGCCGTCGCCCTGCTCGACACCGGCCCCGCCCACCCGGACGGTTCCGAGGAGGAGACGCCGCGGGGGCGGTGGCTGGTGGCGCTGCGCGGGGCTTCCGGCCGTGCCGACCTGCACGGGCTCATCGAGGGCAGGCTCACCAGGATCCTGCTGGACGCCGCCGACCTCGACACGGCCGAGGTGGGGCGGCGGATGTCGCGGGCGATGTCGGCGGGGCACCCACCGGCCAGGGCGGCCGCCTGGATCGAGGGGTTCCTGTCGGGGGGCGGGCTGCTGCTCGTGCACGACCCCCGGCTGCTCGGGCTGGTTGACGACTGGCTCACCGGGCTCGCCCCGGAGACCTTCGTCGACGTGCTGCCCCTGCTCCGCAGGACGTTCGGCGCCTTCGCCGCCCCGGAGCGGCGCTCGATCGGCTCGCGCGTCCGCTCCCTGGGCGCGGGCACCGACGCCCTGGCGCCGGACGAGGAAGGCTTCGACGAGGAGCGCGCGGCGGCCGCCGTGCGGACCGTGCTGACGATTCTGGGGCCGACGATCTCGGGAAGGACGGGCAGCGCCGATGGATGAGAGACTCCGCCGCTGGCGGATGGTCCTGGGCGGCGACGCGGACGGCACCGGATGCTCGCTCGCCGGGACCGACGCGCAGATGGACGGCGCGCTGGCCGCGCTGTACAACGGCGGTGGTGGTTCCGCCGAGCGGAGCGGGGGCCTGGGCGCCTCCGCGCCCAGGGTGGCGCGCTGGCTGGGCGACATCCGCTCCTATTTCCCCTCGACCGTCGTCCAGGTCATGCAGAAGGACGCCGTCGAGCGGCTGAACCTGACCCGGTTGCTGATGGAGCCGGAGATGCTGGACGCGGTCGAGCCGGACGTCCACATGGTCGGCACGCTCCTGTCGCTCAACCGGGTGATGCCCGAGAAGGCGCGCGAGTCGGCCAGGGCACTGGTCCGCAAGGTCGTCTCCGAGCTGGAGCGGAAACTCGTGCAGAAGACGAAGGCCGCCGTGACCGGTGCCCTGGACCGTTCGGCCAGGACCCACCGGCCCAAGCGGGTCGCCGACATCGACTGGGACCGTACGATCCGGGCCAACCTGAAGAACTACCTGCCCGAGCGCAACACCGTGATCCCGTCCAGGCTGGTCGGGTACGGCAGGCGGCAGCGGGCGGTCCAGCGCGAGGTCGTGCTCTGCATCGACCAGAGCGGGTCGATGGCCGCCTCCGTCGTTTACTCGAGCGTCTTCGGCGCGGTGCTCGCCTCGATGAGCTCGCTGAGGACCTCGCTGGTCGTCTTCGACACGGCGGTCGTCGACCTCACCGACCAGCTCCACGACCCGGTGGAGCTTTTGTTCGGCACCCAGCTCGGCGGCGGCACCGACATCAACCGGGCCATCGCCTACAGCCAGGGTCTCATCACCCGCCCCA
Source organism: Streptosporangium sp. G11 (assembly GCF_051192615.1). Taxonomy (NCBI): domain Bacteria; kingdom Bacillati; phylum Actinomycetota; class Actinomycetes; order Streptosporangiales; family Streptosporangiaceae; genus Streptosporangium; species Streptosporangium sp. G11. The sequence goes on along the minus strand of NZ_JBPJUQ010000018.1, from coordinate 45,977 downwards.
ACGACTCGATCTTCATCCTGATCAGCGACCTCTACGAGGGCGGCGTACGGGAGGAGATGCTCCGCAGGGTCGCCCAGATGACCGCGGCCGGTGTCCAGGTGATCGTGCTGCTCGCGCTCTCGGACGAGGGCGCGCCCTTCTACGACCACGACAACGCCGCGGCGCTCGCGACCATGGGGGTGCCCGCCTTCGCCTGCACTCCCGACGCCTTCCCCGACCTGATGGCCGCGGCGATCGAGCGCCGCGACATCGGCCAGTGGGCCGAGCGCCGGCTGGAGCGCGCCGCCACCTGATCCCGTCCCGGCGAGGGCGGCGGGCCACGGGGGCCCGCCCTCGCCGGGACGTCCGGGATCGCGCCGGGCCGTCTCCGCGGGGTCAGCCGGTGGAGAGGGGCCGGGAACGACGGATCACGATGTCGCCGTACTCGGTGTGAGCGCGCACCTTGGCGGCCTCGTCGGACTGTTCGGGGCCCTCGCAGGCGTCCAGGGAGTTGCTGACGGTGCCGTACCGCGTCTGCACGTCCAGCCAGGCGGCGGTGCCCTCACGGATGCCGACCTCCAGCTCGCCGCTCGCGGTCTCGAGCGCGACCGAGCCGCGCACCACCTCGCCGATCCGGACGCTGCCGTGCGCGGACTTGGCACCGATGGAGGCCAGGGCGCGGTCGACGGTGATGTCTCCGTACGCCGTGTTCAGCCGCAGGTCACCGGTCGCCTCGCCGAGGGCGATGTCGCCGTTGGTGGTCCTGATCACCGCCGTTCCGTAGATCTCGCCGATCCGGATCCCGCCGTCCGCGGTGGTGACGTCGGTGTGCCCGACCGAGCGGGCCACCGTGACGTCGCCCGAGGCGGTGGTCAGCTGCAGCTTGTCGGTCTGGTCGAGCCAGATGTCGCCCGCGGCGGTGGTGAACTTGGACTCGCCGAGGCGGCCCTCGCAGCGGAGGTCCGCCGACGTGTTCGCGTCGACGCGGGAGTCCGTCGGCAGGTCGAGCGTCACCTCGACCGAGCCGTCCCTGTCCAGCCACGAACGGGTCTTGTCGCCGGGGGCCTTCACCAGCAGCCTGCCTCCGGAGTACTCGACCCGGATCTGCTCGGCGGCCCGTACGTCGGCGTCGTTGAGCTTGTCGCTGGGACGTATCTCGACGACCGTGTCGGTGCGGTCGCTCGCGGTGATCCGGACGTTGCCGGTCGCGATGACGATGGTGGCGGAGATCGGCTCAGGGGTGTCGAAAGTTGGCATGGCGGTGCCCTCCTGACGGGGTTGGCGGGTGTCCCGGCAGCCGGGACGGGTGACGAGATGGATGACTGGACGAGTGGCGGGCGGGTGGCGGGCGGGTGACGGGCGCTGGTGCGGCCGGGTGTCGCCGATGCTGTGACCGGGAACCTTCACCGGGTTTCCGAGACGGTCCCGGCGTGGGCCGTCGCCGGGGCGGCACGCCGCCGGATCCGGTGAACGTACGCGGTCACGGCGCTAGCGCACCCAGCCGGTGTAGCGCCGCCCGGGTTCCGGCTCCGCGGGCCGGTCGGAGCGGCGGCCCCCACCGCCGGGTTCGAGCGCGGCGGAGACGGCGCGGACGAGCCAGGCGTTGACCGAGAGCCCCTCTCGCCCCGCCGCCTCCTCGATCCGGGGCTTGAGGTGCTCGGGGACACGGAGCGAGATCCGCGACGTACCGCCCTCGTCGGCCTCCGGTGCCGTGGGGGGAGCGGGCGGGACGGGAGGCGCCGGGGGAACCGGCGGGGTGGGCGGTGCCGAGGGAGGGGGCGGCATGGTCTCGTGATGGTTCCCGGACCCGTTCCCGCGCGACCGGCCGGCCATGGGCGGCGTCACGACGAAGCCGGGATCGCGCCCGCGCAGGCGTACGTCGACCGAACCCGGCGCGAGGTCGCGGGTGATCTCAGCGGCGGCGTCGGACAGCGCCCCCAACAGGACGAGCCGGGTGGCCGATTCGAGCGGTGCGGTGAGGCGCTCGGCGAGCGCGCGGGCGTCCTCGCCCCCGGTCGCGGCGGCGACCACGAGCGCGCGGCGGAGATGGTCGACGTACGGTTCCAAGTCCATGACGCCACTATGACGTCATAGTGGCGTCATTGCAAGCCCTGGGCGACTGAATGTGACGTCACTCCTGTCCGTGTCATCCGCGTCACCCGCGCCACCCGAATCACCAAAGTCATCCGAGGCCGGAGCCGATCACCTGCCCGGCCAGGAGGACCAGCCATCGGCCGCACGCGCACCGCGCGTAGCGGACGACCCCCTCCGAGCTGTAGTGGGCGGACGACGGGGCGGACGCCGGTCGTCCGCACGAGGGGCATTCCGGCTGCTGTCTGGCTGAAATCTCACCGATCATGCCTACAGCGTGGTGTCATTGTTCAATGCACTTCAACCCTTACGGAGGGATGGCCGCCGAGCTCGCCGCTGCCCTGGTGAACGCGGACCCCGGCGCGTCGCCCGCGGTGATCACGGAGATCCTGCGAGCGCACGACTACCGGCCCTTCCAGACGCTGGAGGCCGACCAGGCGGCTGAGCTGCTGCGATGGGCCCATCGGCTCCGCCCGATCTTCGTCGGAGCCGACCTGGACCGGCGGGTCGAGGTGATCAACGAGCTGCTGGCCGCCACCGCGAGCCAGCCCCACGTCTCCCGCCATGACGGTCGCGCCCCCCACCTGCACTTCTCCCGCGAACGGGCCCCCGTCGTCGACCGCCTCAAGGCTTACACCGCCACCGGGATCGCCCACGTGATCTGCCAGGACCACACCCGGCTGGGGGTGTGCGACCGCTCCGGCTGCGGTGTGGTCTTCGTCGACACCTCCCGCAACGGCAGGCGGCGGTTCTGCGCCGTTCGCTGCGCCAACCGGGTGTACGTCGCCGACCACCGGAGCCGCCACGCTTAGCGGTGTGATTGTCACGGGTGGCGTCACGCGCGGTCGAGGCCCGCTGCCCGTCGCACGCGCGGGTTCAGGTCGGTCGGTGCCATGACGGACGGTGGCGAAAAGGTGTGACCGACGGATGAGAACGAGTTCCCGGCGGGCCGGTCCGCGGTGCGGTCAGGGCGTGACGGCCAGCAGCTGTTCGAGGGAGTCGCGCAGGGGCTCGCTCATCGGGCTCGGGCGGAGCGTGGCGGGGTCGAGCCTGATCTGGACCCGGCGGCCCTCGGCGTGCACGACGGTGTGGTCGGCCGACAGCACGCGGAAGCCGTACACCACGCTGGTGGTGCCGATGCGGTCCAGCCAGAAGTGCACCGCGGCCTCGCCCACGGTGTTGATCGGCACGTGGTACGTGATGGAGAACTCGCGCACCACGAAGAAGATCTCGGCGAAGTGTGGCTGGGCGGGATCGAAGGGCCAGCCCCGCTCGGCCCAGTAGCCGGACAGGGCCCGTTCGAGAAGCAGGACATAGCGGGCGTTGTGGACGACGCCCATCGCGTCGAGGTCGTCGAAGTGGATCTGGACGGGCTGGATGTGCCCGCTCTGCAGGGTGGTCGTCACGTCATGCCTCCGGGAGGACGCCGGGATCGGTCGAGAGGAAGCGAAGCTGTTCGAGGACGGCCGTGCGGGCGAACCGGTAGCTCTGCTCGCGTTTGAGCAGGTGGGTGTGGACGACCACGACCGAGCCGATCGCCTCGATCTCGAAGGCGAGCCGGGCGGGGTCGGTGCCGGGCCGCAGGTCGCCCAGCTCGACGGCCAGCTCGCCGAGCCGGGTCAGCAGGTTCATCCAGCTGTCGATGGCGTCGGCGATGGCGTCGTGGACCGGGCCGGGACGGTCGTCGAACTCGCCGTCGACGGCACGGAAGAAGCAGCCGCCGGGCAACCGCCCCGACCGGTAGAAGTCGAGGCGGTGCTCGTGCAGGGCCCACAGCCTGCGCACCCCGCGGGGCGCGCGCAGGGCGGGAGCGATGATGTGCTCGGTCCACTGCCGCCGGGCGTGCTCCACGATCGCCAGTTGAAGCGCTTGTTTATCAGGCCAATGAGTGAAAAGTCCGGACTTGCTGACGCCGAGTGTCGCGGTCAGCCGGCTGAGCGACAGGCCGTCGAGCCCCTCGACCGAGGCGAGCTTGACGGAGGCGTCGAGCACAGCCTGGCGAGTGCGCTCCCCCCGCTGGAGCCGTCCGTCGATCATGTCTGGAACTCTAGCAAACAATATGAACGATCGGTCGTTAATATTTTTCTCGCCCGATCCGCCTTCCTCGTACGACCTGGTTTCCGTGTGAGCCAGAGGCCCGGCGGCCCCGAATAACGCGAATAACGCGAATAACGCGAATAACGCGAATAACGCGAATAACGCGAATAACGCGAATAACGCGAATAACGCGAATAACGCGAATAACGCGAATAACGCGAATAACGCGAACGACGCGAACGACGCGAACGACGCGAACGACGCGAACGACGCGAACGACGCGAACGACGCGAACGACGCGAACGGGCGGACCGCCGTGGGCCGCCCGTTCGCCGGTGGGTGTCAGTGCGCGACCTCCTGTTCGGCCCGCGCCCGGCGGGGGAGCAGGAAGGCGGTCACGAAGGTGACGGCGAGCAGGCCCACCTCGACCCAGATCGTCAGCAGCATCGCGTCCTGAAGGCTCCGGCCCTGCTTGACCAGGCCGAAGAAGAGCGTCCCGATCGCCGCCGCGCCCAGGGCGCCGCCGAGCTGCTGGACGGCGGTGAGGGTGCCGGAAGCCGAGCCGGACTCGTGGGGCTCCACCCCGGCCAGCACGATGTCGAAGAACGGCGCCATGATCAGGCTCATCCCGGCACCGGTGAGCAGCAGGGCGGGAGTGAGCTGCCAGGGGGTGACGCTCATGCCCGCGACGCTGAAGGTGAGGGCGACTCCGATGACGCCCCCGGCCATCGCGACCGCGCCGATGTGGATCAGCCTGCGGCCCACCTTCCTGGCCAGTCCCGAGGCGTTGACGAGAACGAAGCCGACCAGGGTGCCGACGGCGTTCGGCAGGCCCGCGAGACCTGCCTTCAGCGGGTCGTAGCCCAGGGCGATCTGGATGTAGAGCCCGAACACCAGGGAGAAGCCGACCATCCCGGAGAAGAAGACGAGACCGGTGAGCAGGCCGCCGGTGAAGGAGCGCTTGCGAAACAGGCTCATCACCACCAGCGGATCGCCGCCCGCGCGCTCCTTGCGGGACTGGTGCGCGCAGAAGAGCGCGAAGACCGGGACGGAGGCGGCCATCAGGGCGAAGGTCCACGCGGGCCAGTCGAGGTCGCGGCCCTGGACCAGGGGGAAGATCAGCAGGAACGAGGCGGCCGAGATGAGCCCGGTGCCGGTCAGGTCCAGGCGTGAGGCGTGCGAGGTCTTCGACGCGGGCAGGTAGCGGAGCGCGCCGAGGAGGGCGATCAGGCCGATCGGCAGGTTGATCAGGAAGATCATGCGCCATCCGGTGCCGAAGAAGTCGCCGTCGACGAGCCAGCCCGCGAGGACGGGCCCCGCCACCGTGGCCAGCGCCATGACCGGGCCGAACGCGCCGAACGCGGCGGCCAGCTCCCTGGGCGGGAAGACCTCCTTGATGATGCCGAGGCCCTGCGGCACCATCACCGCGCCGGCCAGGCCCTGCAGCACCCGTGCGCCGATCAGCATCTCGGGGGAGGTGGCCAGGCCGCACAGCAGCGAGAACAGGGTGAAGCCGAAGGCGCCGACCACGAACATGCGCCTGCGCCCGTAGATGTCGCCGAGGCGGCCCCCGGTGACGAGGCCGATGGCCATCGCCAGGGTGTATCCGGCGCTGAGCCACTGGATCATGCTCGACGAGCCGCCCAGCTCCTTCTGGATGGACGGTGCCGCGATGACCGTGATCATGGCGTCCAGCAGGTCCATCGTCTCGGCGGCGAGGACCACGAAGAGGGCGACCCAGCGCCATCGGTAGGGCTCCGCGCCGGTGTGTGAGGGGCCGGTGTCGACCGTGTGTGTCACGGGGGCTCCGATCGGGGAGGTTCGATGACTGGGGAACACTGTTCGTTTGATGCGAACACCGTTTTATATACGAACTGCGTTTGTGTCAAGTACACAGTTCGTAATGACGAACAGTGTTTGTAGCAAGTACAGTGTTCGCTACCCTGGTTCGCCGCGGTATAGGATCGACGCGTGACCGAGATCCCTGTCCCGCCGTGGCGCAAGACCCGCAAGGTGAGCGCTCCGCGCACCGTCCTGAGCAGGGATCTCATCGTCACCACCGGGTTGCGTCTCCTCGACGCCGAAGGGCTGGACGCGCTGAGCATGCGCCGCGTCGCCCAGGAGCTCGGCACCGGTCCCGCCTCGCTCTACGCCCACGTGGAGAACAAGGAGGATCTGCTCGACCTGATGTACGACAGGGTCATGGCCGAGATCCACGTGCCCGTGCCCGAGCCCGAGCGCTGGCTGGAGCAGCTCAGGGAGCTGGTCCTCGACGCCTTCCGGGTCTTCGGCTCCCACGCCGACATCGCCAGGGTCGGCCTGGCCACCATCCCGACCGGGCCCAACGCGCTGCGGATCGCCGAGGGGCAGCTCGCCATCATGCTCGCGGGCGGAGTGCCGCCCAAGGTGGCCGCCCTGATGATCGACCGCCTCAGCCTGTACGTCTGCTCGGACGCCTACGAGAACTCTCTCTACATCAACCGGCAGCGCGAGAGCGGGATGGATCCGGAGAGCTTCATGAGTGACTTCTTCGGCCAGATCGGCAAGTTCTACCGGAGCCTGCCCGTCGACCGCTTCCCCAACATCGTCGCCCAGGTCGACAACCTGATGGACGGCGACGGGAAGGACCGGTTCGAGTTCGGGCTCGACCTGCTCCTGCGGGCCCTGGCCTCCCACGTCCAGGACAGCGGTCCTACGACCAAGGGCTGATACAGGGGTCCGATGCGAGCCGCCGCGCATCGGCCGTACCGTCAACCTCATGACTACCGTGACGACCGGCGAGCCTCCCGCCGGGATCTTCGCCCGGCGCCACCGTGCCCTGACGGTCGGGATGGTGGCCCTCATCTCTCTGGCCGCCTTCGAGTACCTCGCGGTGGCCACCGCCATGCCGGTCGTGGCCGACGAGCTGGACGGTCACGCGCTGTACGGGCTGGCGTTCAGCGGGGCGCTGGCGGCCGGGGTGATCGCGACGGTGCTGGGCGGGTGGTGGGGCGATCTCAGGGGGCCGGTCGCGCCGCTCTGGACCGGGGTGGCGATCTTCGCCGCCGGGCTGGTCGTCGCTGGGGTGGCGCCGACGATGGACGTGTTCGTCGCGGGCCGGTTCGTCCAGGGTTTCGGTGCGGGCGTCCTGCAGGTCTCGATGTACGTGCTGGTCTCGCGGTCCTACCCGGCGGAGCTTCACCCCCGGGTGTTCTCGATCTTCGCGACCGCCTGGGTGGTGCCCTCCATGGTGGGGCCCGCGATCACCGGCGTCGTGGTGGAGAACGCGGGCTGGCGCTGGGTCTTCACGGGCGTGACGGTGATCCTCCTGCCGGCGGCGCTGCTGCTCTGGCGCGGTCTGGCCTCCGCGCCGATGACGGAGCCGGTGGCGAAACCGGTGACGGAGCCCGAAGCGCGGGCGGTGCCGGTGCCGGGGGCGGAGGCGGGGCCGGGGGTGGTGTCCGGGCCGGTGAGGGAGCCGGTGCTGGAATCGGTACCGGAATCGGCGCCAGGGGGGATGCCGGAGCGGCCGTCCGGTATCCGTTCCCCGATCGCGCGACGGCTGGGCTGGGCGCTGCTCGTCGCGGCCGGAGCGGCGCTCATGCAGTACGGCGCCTCGGCACTGACGCGGTCAGGCGGCACGGTGCCCGGCACCGGGTTCGTCCTGCTCGCCGCCGGTCTGGTCACGCTGGCCGCGGCACTGCCCCGGCTGCTCCCCGCGGGAACCCTGCGCGCGGCCCGCGGCCTGCCCTCGGTGGTCTCCCTGCGGGGCCTCGCGGCGGGCGCGGCCATCGGCGGTGAGGCCTTCCTGCCGCTGATGCTCAACGAGGAGCGCGGCCTTTCGCTGACCATGGCCGGGCTCACCCTGACCGGTGGCGCGCTGAGCTGGTCGTTCGGCTCGTGGGTGGTGGGGCGCCGGCGGTTCGACCGGGTCCTGGTGCTGCGTTCCGGCTCGGTGCTGATCGCCGTGGGCCTCGCGCTGATGGGCCTGGCCGTCTTCGCCGCCGTCCCGGTCGCCACCGCCTTTCTCGGAGAGATCGCCCTGGGGCTCGGCATGGGCATCGTGTACCCGACGCTGTCGGTCCTCATCCTGGAGCTGTCGCCCCCGGGTGAGGAGGGGGCGAACAGCGCGTCACTCGGTGTCGCCGAGTCGGTCTACACGGTCGTCGCGGTGGCGGTCGCCGGAGCGCTCCTGGCGGCCCTGGGCGCCTCCGTCGCCGTCTACGTGCTCTGCTTCGGGCTGGCGGCGCTGATGGCGGCCACCGGAGCCCTGGTCGCCGGCCGCGTCTTCCTCAGAACCTGAGCTCTCCCCGCCCCTCCAAGCCGGCCCGGCCGAAGGTGCCGGAGACGCCGGACCGAATTCCCCCTCCGCGCCGGAGGCATTCACGGGTCACCGTGGCACCATGGGAAGAACGCCGTTCTTCGCGGTGTTGAGGGGGGAGTCCCGCCTCCGGGCGGGATTCGCGTTTCCAGAGCCCGGATCCTCCGAGCCTGGAAAGTCGTCGGAGCCCGGGGTTCTCCGGGCTTCGAGAGGTCGAGGGGGGTCCATGCCGCGCGTCCGTGAGCTTCAGGTGTTCCGGCTGGTCCTGCCGTACGGCAGGAGGCCGGAGAGCATCCTCGTCCGGCTCACCGACTACGGCGGCATGACCGGGTGGGGCGAGGTCGTCGACGCCGACCCCAAGACCTGGGTCGCGCTGGAGGAGGGGCTCGGGCAGGCGCTGATCGGCGTCGACTGGGAGCACCCCGACGAGCTGGGATCCGTCCCCGGCGGGTCCGCCGCCGACATGGCCTGCTGGGACCTGTGGACGAAGATGCGCGGGGTGCCACTGGCCCACGCGCTCGGCGGCACCCGCACCTCCCTCATGGCCACCGTCAGGATCGGCGCCGACCGCAACCTGGAGAGCCTGGTCGCGAGGGTGAACCGGCACGTCTGCGCCGGGTACGCCCACGTCACCATGGACGTCCACCCCGGCTGGGACATCGAGCCGCTGCGCGCCGTCCGCCAGGCGTACCCCGCGCTGGGCATCGGTGTGGACGCCCGCGGCGCCTACACCGACGTCGACGCCCTTGAGGCGCTGGACGCCTACACGCTCTCCGTCATCGAACGCCCCTTCAGCGGTCTCGCGGATCTCGGTAACCACGCCGACCTGCAGGAGCGCGTCGCCGCCCCGGTGCTGCTCGAGGTCTCCTCGGCCGCCGAGCTGGACGAGGCGGTCGCCGCGAGGGCGGGCCGGGCACTGCTGCTGCGGCCCGCGACCCTGGGCTCGCTGCGCGAGGTGCGGCGGGTGCACGACCGCGCGGTGCGCGCCGGATGGGAGATCGCCTGCGCCGGGGGCAAGGGCACCGGGCTGGCCCGCGCGGCCACCGTCGCCGCGGCCAGCCTGCCCGGCTGCGGCCTGCCCTGCGACGTGGCCGAGCCGCCGCGCAGCGCGCAGATCGTCGATCCGCCGGTCGGCGCCTCGGGCGGGGTCGTGGCCGTGCCGCTCACCCAGGCGGGCCTCGGCCACCGCATCGACGAGGACCGGGTCCGCCGCCTGGCCAAGGAGTCGTACTCGGCCTGACCACCGCTCAGCCGTCGCGGGCCGCTCGGGCTTCGCGGCCACTCGGGCCGCGGCCGTTCAGCCGGCGCGGTCTGTTCGGAAAGCCGGTCCGGCCGCTCGGCCGCGCCTCGGCCCGCCCGCCGCCTCGCGAGGGCGGAGGCCGGCCGCCGCTCAGCCGCAGCCGTCGGTGATGCCCTTGGGAGAGGTCGGGTCCGGCTTCGCCGTGGTGCTCGCCCCGGGGCGGGGGGTACGGGTGGCCGTGGCCTTCGGGGTGGCGGTGGGGGCCGCGGTGGCGGTGAGGGGGCGCCGGGTGAGGGCCGAGGAGCGCAGCGCCTTGGCGGTGACCGTGCGGATCTTGGTCCAGTCGGGGTAGCCGGTGTTGATGAGCGGCGGGACGAACTGGACGCTGGTCACCTTCGCGTTCTTGACCTTCACCGCCAGCGGGACCAGGTGTTCCAGCATCGGGCGCGGGATGTCGGTCCGCAGCAGTTCCTTGGTGGCCAGCGCGACCTGGTTGAACCGGGACAGCACGGTCGCCGGGTCCGACTGGGTGAGCAGGGCGCCCAGCACGCAGCGCTGGCGTCCCATCCGGGTGTAGTCGTCGCTGTTGGTGCGCGAGCGGGCGAACCACATCGCGTCGGCGCCGCGCAGCTTGCGGGTTCCCGCCTTGACCAGGCCCTCGTTGTACTTGCCGAAGACCACGTCCTGGGGGACCGTCAGCATCACGCCCCCGATCGCGTCGATCAGCCGGGCGAAGCCCCACATGTTGACCAGGGCGTACCAGTCGATCTTCAGGCCCAGCGTGTAGCCGACCGTGTCGATGAGCGTCTTGGTGCCCTGGTTCTTACGGCCCCCGAAGATCTCCGGGTGCGAGTCGGCGTACTCCCAAACCGCGAAGAGCAGGTCCTCGCGCGAGCCGTCGGGGTTGGCCGGGAGCCGGAATCCGTCGGGGAAGCGTTTCGCCATGGGGGAGCCGGGGACGAAACGGACGTTCTCCAGGTTGCGCGGCAGGCTCAGCAGCACGGTGTTGCCGGACTTGACGTCCACGCTGGCCACGTTGATGCTGTCGGTCCGCACGCCCACCCGGTGGGTGTCGGCGTCGCCGCCGAGCAGCAGGATGTTCACCCGGTTGCGGCCCGCCCACGGGTCCTCCTCGCCGCCGCCCCCGCCGTTCGCGGGACGCGGTGTGGAGGGGGCGCTGAAGACGTCGTCCAGTGCCGACTGCGAGACCGCCGCGTACTGCCCGACCAGGCCGAACGGCAGGAGTACGGCCACCGCGAGCGTTCCCGCCACGCCTCCGGCGATCGCCTGTCCCATGCCGGGCAGCGTGCCGGGGTTCATCACCACGAACGAGTGCACGATCAGGGCGAACCAGGCGGCGCCGAGCACGAGGGAGGCCACCACCGTGACGCCGGTCAACCCGGAGGAGGCGGCCAGCTGCCCGGCGAGCCCGGCGAAGTCGTCGAGGTCGGAGGTGAGCCCGACCCAGAGCAGGGCCAGCAGCAGCGCCGTGTACACGCACAGGATCGCCAGCCCCGTCCTGCGCCATCCGGCGCGCAGGTGCGCGGCGCCCGGGACGATGGCGGCCAGTGCCGTCCAGCCGATGACCGCACCGACGCCGGGCGGCTTTGATCTGTCCCGCAACTGCTCCCCGTTTCCTCGCGCTTGACCGCCGCAGGGAGATGGTAGAGGGGCAAAACCAGGTCGCGGGCGACAAGTCGGTGAACAACTCGGGAAGCTAATGCTCCTATATCGCGTCATTTCTACTGCAATAACTTTTGATCATGGTTTTCTCCGGGGTCGAATCGCGGCGCCGCCCCGGTAATCCTCGATCACCCGCACCGGCCTGGCATGATCGGCAGGCGTCACGGCCTTCCTGGAGAAACGCCCGGCCTCTTTTCCGGGGAGGTCCAGGTGGGGCGTGGCGGAACGCCCGGCCCTCTCTCCGGGAGGTTCCGACGCGGCCCGTGAACACCCGGCTTCTCTCCGCGAGGTTCCGACGCGGCCCGTGAACACCCGGTCTCTTCCCCGGGAGGTCCCGATGCGGCCGGACGATCCGCACGAACTACCCTGACCGTTATGCCCGACGTTCTCGGTCCCGACTACGAGCTCACGGTCCTGCCGATGGCCGATGACGACGAGGGCGCGGTGGTGGCGTCGCTGGTGCGGCGGCGGGCCGCCGAGCCCGCCCGCGGAGCCGTGCTCTACGTGCACGGCTTCACCGACTACTTCTTCCAGACCCACCTGGCCGACCACTTCGTCTCCAGGGGCTTCGACTTCTACGGCCTCGACCTGCGCAAGTACGGCCGCTCGCTGCTGCCGCACCAGACCCGCGGATTCGTGCGCAGCGTCACCGAGTACTTCCCGGAGCTCGACGAGGCGATACGGATCATCCGCGAACGGGACGGGCACGATCACGTCGTCCTCAACGCCCACTCCACCGGAGGCCTGATCGCCCCGCTCTGGGCCGACCGGGTCCGCGGCCGGGGCCTGGTCCAGGCGCTGGTGCTCAACAGCCCCTTCCTCGACCTCAACGTCCCCGCTCCAGTGCGGATCGCCGCCGATCTGCTGCGCGGGCGGCTGTCCAGGCTGCCCGCCCGCGCCGTCCTGCCCATGGTGGCCGCCACCGCGTACGGCGCCAGCCTGCACCGCAGCCACCACGGCGAGTGGGACTTCGACCTGGAGTGGAAGCCCATCGGCGGGTTCCCGGTGCACGCGGCCTGGCTGGGGGCGATCCGCCGGGCGCAGCGCAGGCTGCACGACGGCCTCCGGGTGGACGTGCCGGTGCTGGTGCTCTGCGCGGAGAGGGGCCTGCGGCTGCGCGACTTCGTCCCCGAGGCCCGGGAGGCGGACGTCGTGCTCGACCCTCGGCGGATCGCCCGCTGGTCGACCAGCATCGGCTCGCACGTGACGTGCGTCCGGGTGCCGGGCGGCATGCACGACCTGGTGCTGTCACCCGAGCCGGTCCGCAGGCGCGTCTTCGCCGAGATGGACCGCTGGCTCGACGGCCGCCCCTGACGGCCGCCTCCGCCCCCCGCCTCCCTCGATCCCTTCGCCCCCTCGACCGCCGTGACCTGCCAGGGGGCGCCGGTCACGAGGGAGAGCGGGCAAGGAGCGTCGAGGCCTACCAGTCGAGGCCTACCAGTCGAGGCCTACCGGTCGAGGCCTACCAGGGGAACGAGAACAGGCCGTAGTAGGCGGCGGCCACCAGCAGCAGGCCGGTGCCGCCCAGCACCCCGGCGATCGCGAAGCTCTGCGGGCGCGAGGGCTGCCAGTCCTCGCGCAGCCCCGACACGACGGCCGCCACGCCCGTGACCTCCTGCAGCAGCATCAGCAGCGCCAGGATCCTGATGACCAGCCACCCGGCGAGCACCGCGGGCCACGCCCCGGCCTGGTTGACCGAGAACAGCACGAGCAGCGTGATGAACGCCACCACCGAGACGAGCAGGCCGACCCCGGTCCACGCCATCCGGCGGAACCTCCGCCGGATCGGTGGCCAGACCAGGGCGTTGGCCTCCGCGGACGCCGCCCGGCCGCGCAGTCGCGCGGCCATCTCCGCCACCGGCCCGACCACGTAGCCGACCACGGCCAGGCAGAGCGTCAGGCCGATCACCGTACCCCCGGCGTACCAGGGGGCGGCGGGAACGTCGCTCGCCTCCAGGCGCTGGACCGGCGTGGCACCGGCGATGTGCACCGGCGGCCTGGCCGTGCCCGGCAGGCCCAGCACCCAGTTGGCCAGCGTCCGCAGGTAGTCGGGGACGAGGGGACCGCCGTGGAAGCGCATACCGTGGTCGGCGCGGTCGAGGTAGCGGATCGTGTAGTCGCCGTTGCGGCCCTCGGCGAGCGCGCCGGTCAGCGCCTTGCTGCTCTCCACGAACGGGATCGAGGGATCACGCGTGCCGTACAGGGCCAGGACCGGCTGCCGCATCTCGCGCAGCGCGGGCAGGCCGTCGTAGCGCAGGAAGTCCGCGTCGAAGGCGCCGATCGCGCGGATGAGCAGCTCGCGCACCCCGCTGGGCGCGTACAGCCGCTGGAGCTGCTCGCCCAGCGCCCACGTCACCTGTCTCATGGGGGAGACGTTGGGAGCCGACACCAGCACGGTGAACCCGACGGCGCCGCTCTCGTTGGCGGCGAGGGGCACCACCCAGCTTCCCTCGCTCACCCCCCAGAGGCCGACCCTGGCGGGATCGACGTCCTCACGCGAGTGCAGCTCCTTCAGGACGCGCAGGGCGTCACGGGCGAGGAGGCCGAAGTCGCGCTTGAGGAAGTCGTAGCCCACGGTCCGCTTGTCGTAGACGAGGGTGACGATCCCGGCCCTGGCCAGCCACTCGGCCTGGGTGGTGAACTCGCCCCTGATCCCGGGGCCCGCCCCCTGCACGAAGACCAGCGCCGGGTGCCGCCCCGGGGCCACCGGCGCGCGGATCGTCGCCCCCAGCGGCGTGCCGTCCTCGGCGGTGACGGTGATGTCCTGCGTGGTGATCTGCCTGTTCGCGGCGACCGGCCGGACCTCGGACGGCGGCTGGGGGGGAAGGGTCTGGAAGACCGGATCGACGTGCAGAGGGGTCGGGTCGAACGGCGGTGGCAGGGTGTATCCCACCATCGCGAGAACCACCAGGATCAGACCGGAGGCGACGCTCAGGACACCGCGGCCCACCTGGACACTGACGCGATCCCCGATGGTCACTCGCCTCCGTGATCGTCGTTGCTCCGGTATCGTTCCCCCTGATCTTCAAGCGTACTCACCACCGGAAGCCCCGGACAGAGCGGGGGATCCGCGTGACGCGAGTGGCCACATTTGTCGCTGAGTCCTGTTAGCTTCGTGCGACATGCGGGTGCTGCACACATCGGACTGGCACCTGGGCCGCTCGTTTCACCGGGAGAGTCTCCTGGCCGCCCAGGGCGTCTTCGTCGACCACCTGATCGAGACGGTCAGGTCGGAGCGGATCGACGTGGTCGCGGTCTCCGGTGACGTCTACGACCGGGCGCTTCCCTCGGTCGACGCGGTCGACCTGTGCAACCAGGCGCTGCGCCGGCTGGTCGACGCCCGCGTGCGCACCGTGCTGATCAGCGGCAACCACGACTCGGCCAGGCGCCTCGGCTTCGGCGCCGACCTCATCGACGCGGCGGGCGTCCACCTGCGCACCGACCCGGGACGGGTCGGCGAGCCGGTCGTCGTCGGTGACGTCGCCTTCTACGGCATCCCCTATCTGGAGCCGGAGCTGGTACGCGTCCCCTGGGAGCTGTCCGAGCGCACCCACACCGCCGCGATCGAGCACGCCATGTCCCTGGTCCGCGCCGACCTCGAGCGGCGCGGGCCCCGGTCGGTGGTCCTCGCGCACGCGTTCGTGACCGGGGGGCGGGGCAGCGACAGCGAGCGCGACATCAGCGTGGGAGGCGTCGCGCACGTCCCGGTGCGCGCCTTCGACGGCGTCGACTACGTGGCGCTCGGCCACCTGCACGGCCGCCAGCGGATGAGCGAGATCGCCCGCTACTCGGGCTCCCCGATCGCCTACTCCTTCTCCGAGACCGGCCAGACGAAGGGCTCCTGGGTGGTCGACATCGGCCCCGGCGGATACGAGGGCGCCGAGTTCGTCGAGGCCCCGGTGCCCCGGCCGGTCAGCCGCCTCACCGGCCGCATCGACGAGCTGCTGGCCTCGCCGGAGCACGCCCGCCACGAGGAGCACTGGCTCCAGGTGACGCTCGTCGACCGGATCCGGCCCAAGGGCGCGATGGAGCGGCTCAGGTCCCGCTTCCCGCACACGCTCGCCCTGTCCTTCGAACCCGAGGGCGGGGCCCACGACACCGTGACCCGCGCCAGGGCGGCCGGGCGTCCCGAGATCGACGTCGCCCTCGACTTCGTCCGCGAGGTGCGCGGCGAGGCCGCCGACCCCGACGAGACCCGGCTGCTGCGGGAGGCCGTGGAGTTCTCCCGCATGAAGGAGGCGAAGGCGTAGATGCGCCCGCACCGTCTGTGGATCACCGCGTTCGGTTCCTTCCCCGGTGAGGAGCAGGTCGACTTCGACGCCCTCACCGAGGCAGGGCTGTTCCTGATCCACGGCCCCACCGGCGCGGGCAAGACCACCGTGCTCGACGCGCTCTGCTACGCCCTGTACGGCAGGGTGCCCGGCAGGCGCGACAGCGCCAAGAGCCTGCGCTGCGACCACGCGCCCCCCGGCCGGGGGCCCAGCGTGGCACTGGAGGTCACGGTCAGGGGCCGCCGCCTGAAGATCACCCGGTCACCGGCCTGGCAGCGTCCCAAGCTCAGGGGCACCGGCACGACCAGGGAGAACGAGAAGGCCCTGCTCCAGGAGCTCGCGCCCTCCGGGGAGTGGGTGGGGCTGACGACCAGGGTCGACGAGGCCGGGGAGTTCGTCGGCACCCTCCTCGGCATGAACGCCGAGCAGTTCCTCCAGGTCGCGATGCTGCCCCAGGGAGACTTCGCCAAGTTCCTGCGCGCCGACGGTGAGGATCGCCGCAGGGTCCTGGAGCGCCTGTTCTCGGTGAAGATCTACGCCACCGCCGAGTCCTGGCTCGCCGAGCAGCGCACCGAGGCGTACCGCGAGCAGCAGACCCTCCGCACGGAGGTCGACTTCGCCGTCAAGCGACTGGAGGAGGCCGCAGGGCCCGTCCTCCTGGCCGCGCTTGCCGATCTCCCCGAGCCGGGGGTCTCCGTGGAGGACGACCCGCTGGGGTGGGCCCACGCGCTTGAGGACCTCGCGCGCCTGGAGGCCGCGAGGCTGGGCGGGCAGGGAGCCGAGGGCGAGGCCGTCGTACGGCGGGCGCGCGAGAGCCTGGAGCGCGGCGCCGCGCTGGCCGACCGGCGACGGCGCCACGCCGAGGCGCTGACCAGGAGCCGGGCACTGGAGGAGACGGCCGAGGAGCGGGCGGACCTGGAGACCATCCTGGAGGAGGCGGCCGCCGCCGACCGGGTGCTGCCACTGATCCAGGGCGTCGAGCAGCGTGCCGAGGCCGCGTCCAAGGCCCACCGCCTGGCCGCCGACGCCGTCGCCCGCGCCCTCCCTCTTCTCGGTGCCCCCCTCGACCGGTGGGACGCCGTCCGCGACCACACCGGCACCGGCGGAGACACCGCCCGCCGCGCCGGAGGTACGGGGGACGCGGGCTACGGCGACGATGCCCGTTACCGGGCGGACGACGACGCCCACGACCGCGCGGACGACGACGCCCGTGACGCCACGGAGGTCGGCGCCGACCGCCGTCACGCCGTGCTCGGCCACCTGGCCGCGCTGGAACGCGACCGCCAGAGTGAGATCACCCGCCTGGGCGAGCTGCGCGCGGAGGAGTCACGCCTGGCCGGAATCGTCGGGGAGCGGGAGAGGGCCGCTCGCGAGATCGTCGAGCTGGCCGCCGCGCAGGCCGAGGCCGACGCCCGCCTGGAGGTCCTCCCGGGTCTCCGCCGGGAGCTGGACGAACGCCTCACCGCCGCCCGCCTGGACGCCGCCCGCGTCCCCGCCACCGAGTCGGCGGTGGAGGGCGCCGCCACCCGCCTCCGGGCGGCCGAGCACCGCGACCGCCTCGCCGCCGACCTGGCCGCCGCCCGCGCCGACCTCGCCACCAGGCTGGCCGCCTTCCCCCCGGAGGTTCGTGAGGCCCTTGACCCCGGTGAGACCTTCGACCTCGGTGAGACCCTCGACTCCGGTGAGGCCCTCGACCCCGGCGAGGTCCGCGAGGTCCTCAGCGCCGAGGAGAGGGAGTGCGAGCGAGAGCTGGCCGGCCTGGAGGGGCTGCGGGTCGAGGAGATCCGGCTGGCCGAGCTCGACGGGCTGATCGCCGCGCTCGACGCCGAGCTCCCGGAGACGGCCCGGCAGGAGGCCGAGGTCCTTCGGATCCTGGCGGGACTGCCCGCCGCGTCGGCGGAGGCGTCCGCCCGGCTGGGCGAGGCCAGGGCCGCCGCGGCGGGGATTCCCACGGCGCGGGCGAGCACCGAGACCGCCGCCGCGGTGCTCGCCGCGGCACGGCGCCGCGAGATACTCCGCGTCGATCTGGAGTCCGCGCGCGCCGCGCAGACCGAGGCCACCGACCTCGCCCAGACGCTCCGTGACCGGCACCTGGACATCCGGCAGTCCAGGATCGACGGCATGGCCGCCGAACTCGCCGCCAAGCTCGCCCCCGGCCGCCCCTGCGCGGTCTGCGGCTCACCCGACCACCCCGCCCCCGCCGCACCGGCCGACCAGGCGCCCACCGCCGACGACGAGCGCGCCGCCCAGGGCGCCTACGAGGCGGCCATGGAACGGCGTCAGGCGGCGGGAACCACCGTCACGACGCTGGCCTCCCGTCTCGACGAGGCCCTCGCCGTCGCGGGAGACGTCACCGGGGAGGAGGCGGGGGAGATCCTCGCCGAGGCGGGCCGGAGGCTGGAGGCGCTGACCTCCGTCGCGACCGCCGAGGAGACCCTCGCCGCCGAGGTGGAGCGGATCGCCGCCGAGCTGGACGGCGCGAGGACCCGGGCCGCGGAGATCGCCCGGCGGCTCGCCGAGGGCCACGCCCGCCGTACGGGCTGGCAGGCCGAGCGCGAGCGCCTCACCGCCCGCCTGGACGGCGCGCGGGGCACCGACCCCACGGTGCGGGCCCGCCGCGAGCGCCTGACGCGGGAGGCCGCGCACCTGTCCACCGCGCTCGCCGCCGCGACCCGCGCCATCGAGGTCGCCGCGGCCCACCGCGAGGCGAGCGACAGGACGGACCTGGCCGTACGGGACGCCGCGGACGAACTCGCCGAGGCGGAGCGGGCGCTGGCCGCGCTCCGCGAGTCGGCGGGGGCCGAACCGGCGCTGGCGGCCGAGGCCGGGCGGATCGCCGCCGAGTCCGAGCGGCTCGGGGAGCGCTCGCGCGAGCTCGCCGTCGGGCTGGCCTCCCGCCGTACGAACGTCGAAAGGCTCGGCGCGGAGGCCGAGCGGCTGGCCGGGCGCATCGACGAGGCGCGAGGTCAGGACCCGACGCTGGCCGCGAGGCTGGAGCGGCTGGCCGACGAGGCGGAGCTGCTGCGCGAGGCCGTCGAGGCGGTCAGGGACGAGCGGGTCACCGCCGCCGAGCTCGTGACGGCCCGCGACCGGGCGCTGGGCGCCGTCGTCGAGGCGGGTTTCCTCGGGCTCGACGACGCCCGCGCGGCCGTCCGCTCTCCCGCCGAGCGGGAGGAGAAGGCCGCCCGGCTCCGCGAGCTCGCCCAGGAGGGCGCCGCGGTCGCCGCGATGCTCGCCGACCCCGAGCTGGTCGCCGCCGCGGCCGAGCCGGAACCCGACCTCGCGGGGCTGCGCGACGCGCGGGACGCGGCCGACGCCGCGCACGCCCGCCTGCTGTCGGAGCGGGACCGGGGCGAGGCCCGACTGGCCCGGCTGGCCGCGCTCCGCGTCGAGCTGGACGCCTGCCGGCGACGCTGGCTGCCCGCCGACGAGCGGCATCGCCTGACCGAACGGCTCGCCACCCTGACCGGCGGAAACTCCACCGACAACCGGTGGAAGATGCGGCTGTCGTCCTACGTGCTCGGCGAGCGCCTCAGCCAGGTGGTCGAGTCGGCCAACGAGCGGCTCGACCACATGTCGGGCGGACGTTATCTCCTGGAGCACAACCGTGACCGCTCCGCCGGAGACCGGAGCAGGTCCGGCGGCGGGCTCGGCCTGCACATCCTGGACAGCTGGACCGGCGTGGGCCGCGACCCGGCGACCCTCTCCGGCGGCGAGAGCTTCATCACCTCGCTGGCCCTCGCCCTCGGGCTGGCCGACGTGGTCAGCGCCGAGGCCGGGGGAGTCGACCTCGGCACGCTCTTCGTCGACGAGGGCTTCGGCACCCTGGACGAGGACACCCTCGACGGGGTGCTCGACATCCTCGACGGCCTACGCGACGGCGGCCGGGCGGTCGGCATCGTCAGCCACGTCGCCGAGCTGCGCACCCGGGTGCCCGCGCAGCTGCACATCCGCAAGGAGCGCCGGGGGTCGACCGTCCGGCAGTGACCCGCCCGCCGTCGATGCGTATCAAGCTGGAGAAACCGGGCATCGCATCGTGCCTACAGCAGGCGGGGGCCGAAAGCCTGGAAGGCTTTCAAGAGGGCGTGAACGGCGCCACGTCGATCGGTGCGCCGGCACGCGATGTGGAAGACCACGGGGGCGGCGCCGGTCAGCGTCACCACCCGCAGGCCAGGGCCCAGGAGCGGGGCGATCTCGGCGAAGGTGGCCATCACGGCTGTGCCGTCGACGGTCCGGCGCAGGACACGGGTGAAGTCTCCGGCGTCGATCTCGATCAGGCGGGCCTCACGGCGTGACCGTACGTCCCCGAGCCAGAACTGGTTCATCCACTCGTCGGCGCAGGCCGGGTTGTACAGGATGGGCTGCTTGCTGAAGTCCTCCACGTTCATCGTCTCGGCGTCGGCGAGGGGGTGCCTGGCGGCGACCACGCCGATGCGCGCGCTGGCGCTCAGGGGGTACGAGTCCACGGCGGGATGTCGCACGGGCGCCATGTTCCACAAGACGTCTATCCGGTGTTCGAGCAGGCAGCGGGTGAGTGCGGGCAAGGCGATGTCGTGACGCACCAGCCGGGTCTCGGGGAAGCCTCGGCGGATCTCTCGTGCGATGCCGGCCATGTGGGTTTGCCTGAGGACCGCGCCGAGGCCGGCGGGGACACCGATCCGCAGCGTGTGCCGGGCGGGGGTGTCCCGGGCACTCTCGCGGGCGGCGTCGGCCTGAGCGATCAAGGGTTCGGCGGCGATCGCGAACCGCCGGCCCGCGGGGGTCACGGCGAGCACGCCCGTGGGGCCCCGCTCGACGAGGGCGACCCCGACTTGTCGTTCCAGACGTTGGATGCGCTTGGTCAGCGCCGATGAGGTCAGGTGCAGTCGCCCGGCCGCCCGCCCGTAGTGCTCCTCCCGCACGAGCACCAAGAAATCGGCGACCAGACCGAGATCCAGATCCATGCGCACCTCTGCGGTGTGGATGAGCCGGGCGACCGATTCAAGATTCTGAGTCAGAGATATCGGCTCAGTGGTGGCTACTTTAATTCTCCGGCAGCTGTCAAGGCCCGATTCCTCATCGGAACGAGGAGGGGTCACGCTCCGTCGGCGCGCGTAGAACAAAGCCACCGGTCAAGCCATGAAAAGGATTCGCGGGCGCGACCGTGGGTGCACTCACGCCGACGCCGCCATCGCACTGGCGGCACGCACGGGGGCCACCCAGGCATACAACGCACGTGCACGATACGGATGGTGATCCTCATGAATATCTTGGGCCGTCGTTTCACGGCCTTTCTGGCCGTCGCACTCCTTGTCCTGGGTGTTTCCACGGCTGGATGCGCTGCTGCCCTGCGGCCGATATCGATCGCGCTCCTGGCGGTGGGTGTGATCGGCGACGACCCGTTCACCCGGTCGGCGGCCGACAACATCTCCGGCGTACTGGCCGGTGAGGGGGGCGAGGTCGAGGGCGACGAGCCCGGGTTGTACGGCGGCACGCGCGGGGCCAGGCACTGCGACAAGCAGCGCCTGGTCCGGTATCTGGCCAGGAACCCGGCGAAGGCCCGGGCCTGGGCCGACGTGTTCGCCATTTCGCCGGCGCGAATACGACAGCACGTCCGCGCGCTCACCCCGGTCGTGCTGCGCCGCGACATCCTGGTGAAGAATCACGGTTACAAAAACGGCAAGACCACGGTGTTCCACGCCCTGCTCGAAGCCGGGACCGCGGTGCTCGTCGACCGGTCCGGCAATCCCGTCGTCAAATGTGACTGCGGAAACCCGCTCATCCGGCCCGACACCGACATCGACCTCGAGGAGTCGAAATACCGGGGCAAGAAGTGGAAGGGCTTCTCCAAGAAGAAAGTGACGATCGTCAAATCCGGCGACGAGCAGAAGGCGGTGAGGCTCGTCGGCCTCGCCCCCTCGACCGGCCGGACGACCGGGGAGGCGATCGACCGGCCGGTCGGCTCGGACGGAGACGTCGACAAAGTGGTGGAGGAGGAGACCGTGACGCCGACGGAGACCGCCACCTCGACGTCGTGCCCTGATCCGGCCACTTCCCCGCCGCCGTCGGAGGTGTCGTCCCCGACGTCGTGCCCGGAGGCGTCCACCTCCCCGGTGCCGTCTGACCTGCCATCCGACTCGCCGTCGCCGTCCTCCACCCTCTCCGGCGCCGCGGATCCGGTGAGTTCTCCGGCACCGGTGACAGAGACGGCTGCTCCGGCTTCATGAGGCGCGGGAGGTCCTGTGGAGACCGGCCTTCGCGGGCCCGCTGCTCGCCAGATCGTCACGCCCGCCGTCCGGCTGCTGCGGCCCGGAGGATGATCCGGTAACCGATGGGCATCAGATGCGGTGATATCAGTGACATACGGGATCAATCATCGGGTAGGCATGCCCCATGTCTTCTCCGCGGTACGAAGGGTGGCTGCTGGCCGGGCGGTACCGCCTCCTGGCCGGGCTGGGCAGAGGCGGCACGGCGACGGTGTGGCGCGCCCATGACGATCTTCTCGATCGTGAGGTCGCGGTCAAGGAGGTCGAGGTCCCCGGCCATCTGGCCGGACCCGAGCGCGAGATCCTGCTGGAACGCACGATGAGGGAGGCGCGCCTCGCCGCGCGGCTGAGCCACCCCAACATCGCCGCGGTGTACGACGTGGTGCGGGCCGACGACTCCCTGTGGATCGTGTTGCAGCTCGTGCGCTCACGCAACCTCGCCGAGGTGGTCGCCGAGGAGGGGCCCCTGCCCGCGCCCACCCTCGCGCGGGTCGGGCTGGAGGTGCTGTCGGCGCTGGAGGCCGCCCACGCGGCCGGGGTCATGCACCGAGACGTCAAACCCGCCAACATCCTGCTCACCGACGAGGGGCACGCGATCCTGACCGACTTCGGGCTGGCCGCCGCCGTCGACGAGGACGTGAGTCTCACCAGGACGGGAATGGTGGTGGGCACGCCCGCCTACATCGCCCCCGAGCGCGCCGGCGGTGCCGCCTCGAGCGCCGAGAGCGATCTGTGGTCCTTCGGGGCCACCCTGTACGCCGCCGCGGAGGGCCGCGCCGCGTTCGGGCGCAGCACCGCGCTGGCCACCCTCGCCGCCGTGCTGACGGCCGATCCCGAGCCGTTCCAGCATGCCGGACCCCTGGCGCCCGTCATCGCCGGCCTGCTGGACAAGGATCCCGCCCGGCGCACCGACATCGTCCGTGCCCGGCGACAGTTGGAGGAGGTGGTCACGCTCTCGGAGCGGGGCGCGGACAGCACCGCGGCGCCCTTCCTCGTCACCCGCGTCGCGGTCCCGGCCGCCGACCGGAGCCCCACCGGGCCCACCGAGGCCAGCCGCCGTTCCACGGGGAACCGCTTTCGGGACAGGGCAGGGTTTGTCCCGATACGTCAGCGGATGACCGGGCGCCGGCGCCTGTCAGTGGGTGTCGCGGCTCTGGCCGTCGGCATTCTCACCGGCACCATCGTCGCCGGTGGGTGGCGCGGTGACGAGCCCGGCCGATCGGAGCGGGACGCCCCTTCCGGCGCCGCTCCCGTCACGACGTCACAGCCCACCCGTAGTCCGGAGGCGCGGCAACAGCCCACCCGTACCCCGGAGGCGCGGCAGGTGACCGACGAGCGGCGCTCCACCTCCGCGTCTCGCCGCGGCGGGCGGACCGACGTCGCCCCCAGGACGACGGCCACCGGATCTCCCGGGCCAGGCGCGTCCGGGACCAGTGCGAGGGAGACCAACCCCAACTCCAACAAGTACAAGGACAAGGGCAAGGGCAAGAAATACGGGGTGACGCAGCACGGCAACGGTAAGAAGGATTAGCCGCGCCCGTTCGGGCGTGGTGTTTCGTGCCTGCTCAGGCGTGGTGTTTCGCGCGTACTCAGGCGTGCTGTTTCGCGGCCGAGGCGACGGCACCGGCCGTCCGTTCGCCGAAGGCCGCCTCGGGGCGGCCTGGATACGGGCCTCGACGAGATCGTGGCGGTGGGTCACGCCGCCGCCGACGGCGGCCCGCGTCGTGTCCGCACGGTGCGGCGAGGAGCCGCGAGCTCGATCCCTGGAAAACCGGGAAGCCGACCGGCTCGCGCCGGGACGGCACCTCGCCGCCGGGTCGCGGACGGATGACTCGGAGTGGTCAGCCGAACGTGCCGTTCTTGACGCCGTCGATGAAGGCGGTCCACTCGGTGGCGGTGAAGACCAGCGCGGGGCCGGTGGTGTCCTTGCTGTCGCGGACGGCCCGGCGTCCGCCGGACAGCCCGGCGACCTCGACGCATTCGCCGCCGTTGCTCGCCGAGCGGGTGGACTTGGTCCACGTCGCCTCTGCCAGTTCCCGGTTCAGGTCCATTTCTTGGTCGTCTCCTTGATCAGCTTTAGTGACTCGCGCTGGGACAACGCCTCGACGCGGATCGCCTCGTACCGCAATGCTAGGACGGCGACCTCGTCAGGGCGATCGGTTACCTGACCCGCACCGGCCGACTCGATGTAGGCCGCGTTGACCACCCCCCTGCGTGCGTGCGCGATGACGAAGCCCCCGCTGATGCCGGTCGTCGTGCGCGCGTCGAGGGGAAGGATCTGGATCGCGATGTCGGGGCGCTCACCCACCTCGGCGAGGTGGCGGAGCTGCGCGGCCATCACGCCGTCGTCGCCGACGGGGCGGAGCAGGACGCCCTCGTCGATGACCGCCCAGAGCATGGGACGGTTCGCCCGGTCGAGGATGACCTGGCGGTCCATCCGGGCCGACACGTACTCCTCCAGCTGCTCCGGGGTGATGCGGGGCTCGCCCCGCAGGATCGCCTCGGCGTAGTCGCGGGTCTGGAGCAGGCCCGGAACGATGAGGGGCTGCCAGGCCCGCAGGGTCTCGGCCTCCCGCTCGATCTCGATCCAGGGCCTGAACCAGTCGGGCAGCCGGCTGCCCACGTGGCTGACGAGATCCCACAGGTTCGTCAGGGCGCCGTCGAGCTTCAGGACCTTGTCGATCTTCTCGGTCATCTCCCGGGGAGCCTTCCGGTGGGTGAGCTCCACCATGCTCACCAGGCTGACCGACCACCCGATGCGATCGGCCAGTTCTTTTTGACTGAGTCCTGCCTCTTTGCGACGCCTGCGGAATTCTGTGGCGAAGTATTCCTTTGGGGAGACCGTGGAACCAATGCCCGGGGGGATGGTCATTTTTGTCCTCTCATGAATACACGCCGGGCTCCACACATCCGTGTAGTGACCGTGCGTTCGGAGTCACTACCGACAGTAGTCCTTGTTTGGGATTCTTGGAATACTCGGCGGGTGGTCGCCGGGCTCGGGTCAATGCGGTGAGGAGACCCGGAAGGCGAAAGGGCATTCACGATGCGACCGGCCAGAAAGCCAGGGGAAATCTTCCTGCGGAGAGAACCCGAATCAGTTTCGAGTGCACGCGCGATGGTGCGGGATTTCCTCGGTATCCAGCACCCCGCCTACGAGCAGGTGCGACTCGCCGTCTCCGAAATCACCACGAACGCCGTCGAACACTCCACCCCCGGGCCGGTGGGAGACCTGGTCATGGTCGTCCTGAAGGTGGTCGACGACTTCGTTTACGTGGAGGTCACCGATCCCGGCTCCGCGTCCGGCAAGCCGTCTTTGCGGGACATTCTCTCCCCGGACGCGGAGGACGGCCGAGGGTTGTTCATCGTCAACGAACTCTCAGCGGGAAACTGGGGTGTCCGCGACTTCGGGGCCGGTGGCCGCACGGTGTGGTGCGCCATTCCGGCCGATCCCACGGCTCTCAACGAGGAGGCCGCCATTCTCACCGTACGGCTGGAATAGCGGGTGTGGCGTACCGCGATATCCGCCAATCAGAAGAAACTCGATCCCCACACTCCACAGGAATGGTGTGTACGTCTTACGCGTTTTCTTCACTCGTCCACATAGAGGCAGAACGGGTGCCCGGCGGGATCGAGGAGGACCCGGACGTCGTCCTGTGGCTGGTGGGCGGCGAGTGTCGCGCCCGTCTCCACCGCGTGGGCGACCGCGCCGTAAAGGTCGCCGACCTCCAGGTCGAGGTGCATCATCATCTGCTGGGAGCCGTCGGCGGACGGCCAGACCGGGCGTGCGTAGTCCGGGGACGTCTGGAAGGCCAGGTGCGCGCCTCCGTCGGCCGGCACGACCATGGCCCAGCCGGGTTTGTCCTCGCTGATCCTCCAGTCGAGAAGGCGCGCGTAGAACCGCGCGAGTGCCTGTGCGTCGGGTGCGTCGAGCACCACGCTCCATCGGTGAGAATTCGATCGTCCGCGCATGCCCGCGTCCTGCCCGCGTCCTGCCCGGAAAAACGGCCGGATCACGCCGGGCGCGGATGTCCCCTCTCACGGACCGTCGGCCCTCGCCTCCCGCCGGCGGTGTTCCGACGCCGCGTCGATCACGTCGTCGAGCACGTCACGGGAGTTGGCCAGCTGGGCGATCATCCCGTTGATGCGGTCTCGTTCGGCGGCGAGCTCGGTGGCCAGCAGGGGGGTGGCGATCTCGGACGGGCCGCCGTCGGCGTCCCGCATGCACGGCAGCAGTCGCGCGACCTTCCTGCTGTGCAGTCCCGCGGCGAACAGCTCCTGGATGCGAATGACCCGGTCGACCGCCTGCTCGGGATACTCGCGCTGGCCTCCGGGCGTGCGGTCGGCCGCCAGCAGCCCCTGCTGCTCGTAGTAGCGCAGCGACCGTTCGCTCACCCCGGTGCGTCGCGCGAGTTCACCGATCCGCATCTCGACCCCTCGTACGCCCGGCACTTGAACCTGACATCAATGTTAACTTCTACCGTGTCGGCATGACGAGGACAGCGGAGAACGAGCTCTTCAACTACAGTCCCATCACCGAGCGTCCACCGATCAACTGGCCCGGCGGCGCCAGGGTCGCCGCCTACATCGGGCTCAACATCGAGCATTTCCTGGTCGACCGCCCATCCACCAGCATCTGGCCCGGCACGGCGGATCTGGTCCCCGACGCGCTCAACTACGGCTGGCGCGACTACGGGCTCCGGGTCGGCATCTGGCGCACGATCGAGAGCCTGGACCGGCACGGTATCCGGGCAAGCGTGTTGCTGAACTCCGCGGTCGCCGACCGCTACCCCCAGATCATCAAGGCGGGCGTGGAGCGGAACTGGGCCTGGCTCGCGCACGGGCGGACCAACTCGATCCTTCAGGCCGGCATGACCCGCGACGAGGAGCGCCGCTTTCTCGCCGACGTCGTCGACACCATCACCGCCGCCACCGGACGGCGGCCACGCGGCTGGATGGGACCGGGGCTGACCGAGACGTTCGACACCCCGGCGCTGCTCGCCGAACTCGGCCTGGGCTACGTGCTGGACTGGACCAATGACGACCAGCCCTACCGGTTGAACGTGCCCTCGATGCTCAGCGTCCCCTACTCGGTCGAACTCAACGATCTTCTACTGTTCGGCAGGGGCACCACCGGACCGGAGTTCCTCCAGATCATCAAGGACCAGTACGAGCAACTGCACGCCGACTCCGAGCACAGTGGCCGGGTGATGGCGCTGGCCCTGCACCCCTTCGTGACCGGCCAGCCGTTCCGGGCCAAGTATCTGGACCAGGCCCTGGAGTATCTCGCGGCACAACCGGACATCTGGCTGACCACCAGCGACGAGATCGCCGAACACTACCGGCGCACGCTCGGGGAGAGCGCGTAGGGGACGCGGCCGCAGCACGCCAGGCAGTACGCCAGGCAGTACGCCGGAAGGACACCGCGAGGGCGGCTCGCCGGACGGGGATCCGCTCGGCGAGCTCCGGGGACCCGGCGGAGGTCGGTGGGCACCGGATGCGGAGGTCGGAGGTCGGCGGGCACCGGATGTCGAGAATCGCGACGCAGCTTCTACCACTTCCCGAGGACGCCGTCCGGCTCCAGGAAGAAGTGCATCGTGACTCTCACACCTCCCTCGCCCCACCAGGACGACCGGCTCTCGGCCGCGCCGGCGGGGCGAGCGCTCCCGGCCCGCGCCGCCGGCGTCTCGTCGATCGCGGGCGTCGCGTTCCTGCTCTTGCTGGTCCTGCTCCACCTGATCCGGCCCGACGTCTCGACGAGCTGGCAGACCACGAGCGAATACGCGCTCGGCGAGTTCGGCTGGCTCATGGTGGTGGCGTTCCTGCTGTCCGCGGTCGGCTACGGAGCCCTGGCGATCGCGCTCCTCGTACGGCCCCGGCGGCTCCCCGCCCGGATCGGTGCGGTCATCCTGGCGATCGTGGCCGTCGGCACGGTCGTCGGCGGCGTCTTCGTCACCGACCCCATCGACACTCCGCAGGATCAGCTGTCCACCAGCGGCACGCTGCACGGACTCGGCGCCGGCCTCGCGCTCATGTTCCTTCCGGTCGCGGCGCTGCTGATCACCGCCGGGCTCACCCGCGACAGCGCGTTCTCCACCGTCAAACGCGGGCTGTGGTGGACCGCGGTGCTGCCGCCCGCGGCGCTGGTCATGTTCATGGTCGCCCAGACCGTCCTGCTCAAGGGCGGAGGCTTCGGCCCCGACGTCCCGATCGGATGGCCGGAGCGACTCCTCGTCCTCGCGTACGCCGCGTGGCAGATCATCGTGGCGCGGATCGTCTCGCGCCGGACCGTACGGTGAAACGGGAGCGTTGGACAGCGGTGACCGGCGAGCTCGCCGGGCGGGAGCCTCCTCGTGCCGGGCGACGGCAAACGCCCCCTTTCAATGGGACCCGGCAGAAACCTCAACCATGAGACGGAGATACATCCCGCAGCACCGCGAAGAGGTCAGGGACGTGCTCGCGGAATCCGTCTTCGGTGCCGGACCGTAGCGGTCGCGGCGGCACCTCCGGTACGGAGCCGACGAGGTCCGGCGCCGGTAGTGGTCGCCGCTCCTCCGGTGACTCGAACCCATGCGACCGCGATCTTCCTGACGAAGGGGCGGGGCACGTTCACCGCGGGCCCCGCCGGTCAGCTCTCGTCCGATCCCTGGTCAGGCGGTGGTGAAGGAGATCCACACATCCGGGGGAACGTCGGGCCGGTTCGGCACGGGCCGGCTTTCCTCCCTCCACGCGTCACCGGCGAGCTCGGTGGCGACGCGCCGCCAGAACGCGACGGCCGCCGTGTTCGAGTCCTGGAAGGCGATCTTCCAGGGGCCGGGGTGCCGGGAGATCACCTCCCGCACGACTTTCGTCCCGATCCCGGTCCGGCGCGCGCCGCGTACCACGAAGAAGCTGTTCAGCACGCGCGCCGGGCCGGACACCGCGCGCACGAACGAGAACCCGACGGGCCGGTCGTCGCTGGTGAACAGGTAGGCCGTCCAGTCGTCGTCTTCGAGCGCCGAGCGCAGCCGGTCGCCGTGATAGGTGGCGTCGGGGCCGGGCAGCCCGCCCTGGAACTCCGCCATGTCGTGGCGGAACATGAGCCAGAGCCGTTCGACGATGGGGTGGTCCGCGGCGCTCACGGGCCGCACGGTTACCTGAAAAGTAGTCATACAAACACTTTCCGACCGAAAGCAACTTCCGGCCGGAAAGGTAAAACTATCAGATCGGCCTATGCGGCAGGCTGTCCGGAACCTGCTGGGCGCCGGGCCCAGGTGGCCCAGCGCCAGAGCCATTCCAGCGGGCCCTGGCGGTAGCGGCGCAGCCAGAGCGTGGACACCAGCCACTGGGGGACGAGAACGGCTCCCGCGATCAGGAGCACCGTCGCCGACGTCCAGCCGTCCGGCGGGCTGCCGATGAGGTGGGCGGCCACCAGGACGAGAAGCGTGGCGGACAGGTAGTTGGTCAGCGCCATCCGGCCCAGCGGCGCGAAAGCCGTTTGCAACACCGGCCGGAGCGGCGTTTTGAGCAGGAGCAGCAGGACGCACACGTAGACGCCCGCGATCAGCAACCCGGCGAGGCCGAACCAGGTGTTGAAGTACGCGTCGCCGGCCTCCGTCTCGACCTGCAGCCACACGGCGGGCACCGTCCCTGCCGCGAAGAGCAGGGCCAGCGCGGCCGGGACACGGACGGAGCGCTCCATCCGGTCGATCACGCCGTACCGGGTCAGCGCCGAGCCCAGCAGGAACAGGCCGGGCACCAGCGGCACGCCGTTGCTGTCGAGGATGAGCGGCGCCGCGACGAGGACGGCGGCGAGCCCCGCGACGGCCCGGCGCGGCAGCCAGGTCGAGGGCAGCAGCACCAGCAGGCCGACGACGGCGTAGATGGTCAGGATGTCGCCCCGCCACAGCAGGAACATGTGGGCCAGGCCCACCGCGAGCAGGACCAGGAGCCGGCGCAGCAGGAGCACCCGCGGGCGCGGGGCGTGGCGTCCCGCGGAGTCCAGCAGCAGCGAGAAACCGACGCCGAACAGTACGGAGAAGATCGGGAAGAAGCGCTGGTCGACGAACAGCCCCAGCCCCAGCCAGGAGTCGTCCTGACCCGGGGCCACCACCACGGACCGCGTGACCTGTGTGGTGTGGATCATGTGGGCGATCGGCTTGACGTTGGCCAGCAGGATCCCGCACAGGGCGAACCCGCGCAGCACGTCGAGCGCGGCGACCCGTGGCCGGCCGGAGGACGTCGTCATGGGTCGCCCCGGCCCGGTGGCCTCCGGCGTCGAGGGAAGCGTTTCAGGTGACATGGGACCTCATCCTGCGGACTTCGGCCCGCTCTCATATCGGCAGAAAGCAGGGAAGAGACCGTACTTTCGGCCGGTACAGGCCGGTGGGGTGCCTCACCTAGCCTGGACGCCGTGCGTGTTCCCGATCGGTTCAGGGTGGCGGCCGACGCCGGGCTCGGTGCCGTGTTCGCGGTGGCCGTGGCCTTCCAGGCGTACCAGGTCGCCGGCAGCTGGGGCGCCGAGCACTGGCCGTTCGGCGCGGCGGTCGCCGTCTGGGTGTGCGCGCTCGCCCTGGTGCGCCGCCGCGACCCGCTGTGGACCGCTGTCGCCGGACTGGCCGTGGCCGCGCTCGCCGTCCTTGTCACCCGCTTCGTCCACCTGCCCGCCGAGCCCAGCCCCGCCGCGTCCCTGGGGCTGGCGGTGCTCGTCGGCTCCGCGGTCAGGACGCTGCCCGTCCGTACGGCCTGCGCGGTGGCCGTCGCGGGACTGGCCGTGGTGGCGGGCGGTTTCCTGGCCGGCCCCGGTTCGGCCGTGCCGGTGCTGAGCGGTCTGTTCTGGCTCGCCGCCCTGGTGGCCGGGGCCGGCCTCCGGCTGCTCGCCGTCCGTCGCCGTACCGTCGCCGAGCGGATACGGCGTGCCGAACGCCTTGAGCTGGCCAGGGAGCTGCACGACGTCGTCGCCCACCACGTCACCAGCATCGTGCTCCAGGCCCAGGCCGCCCAGCTCGTCACCGCCAAGCACCCGGAGAAGGCGGCCGGATCCCTCGCGGGCATCGAGACCGCGGGTTCGGAGGCCCTGGCCGCCACCCGCCACGTGGTCGGCCTCCTGCGCGACGCCGCTCCCGCCGCCGAGGGCCACGAACGGCTCGGCGAGCTGATCGAGGGCTTCGAGAGCCACGGCCGCCGGGCGCACCTGCGGCTGGACGCCGAGCCGGCCGGCTGGCCGCCCCAGGTGAGCAGCACCGTGTACCGGATCGTACGGGAGGCGCTGACCAACGTCTCCCGGCACGCCCCGCACGCCCGCGCGGTGACCATCGGCATCACCCAGCACGAGAGGACCGTCACGGTCGAGGTCGAGGACGACGCCCCGCGGGTACCCGCCCGCCGCTACCGCCGCACCGGGTACGGCCTCATCGGACACGGTCTCACCGGTCTCAACGGATACGGCCGCGCTGGGTACGGCCTCATCGGAATGCGTGAACGCCTCGAGGCCCTCGGCGGCACCCTGACCGCCGGTCCCCGCCCCGGCTCCGGCTGGTCCGTCCGCGCCACCATCCCCACCGGCGGACGCCGATGACCCCGCCCGCGCCGCTCGGGAAGCGCCGGTGCCGGGTGACGCCGTCCGCGTTGGTCAGAGGGCGCCGATGCCGGACGATGCCTTCTGTGCCCGCCGGGGAGCGCCGGTGCCTGATGACCCCGTCCGCTTCGGCCGAAAAGCGCCGGCGCCGGGCCGTGGGGGAGCGGCGATGACCATCCGGGTGCTCCTGGCCGACGACCAGGCGATGGTCCGGGCCAGCCTGCGGATCATCCTCGAAGACCAGCCCGACATCACCGTGGTCGCCGAGGCGTGCGACGGTGTCGAGGCGATCGAGCAGGCCCGCAGGACACGCCCGGACGTGTGCCTCGTGGACGTCCAGATGCCCCGCCTCGACGGGATCGAGGTCGCCCGCGCGCTGGCCGAGGCCCCGACCAGGGTGGTCATGGTCACCACGTTCGACCTGGACGAGTACGTCTACGGGGCGCTGCGCTGTGGCGCGGCCGGATTCGTGCTCAAGGACGCGGGTCCGAGGCTGCTGGTCGAGGCCGTGCGGGCCGCGTACACGGGGGACGCGCTCATCTCGCCGTCCATCACGCTGCGGCTGCTGCGTCACCTCGGCGACCGCGGAGCCCGGCGCGAGGCCCGCGCGCCCGCGCGGCCCTTGTCCGGGCGGGAGACCGAGATCGTCCAGGCGATCGGCAGGGGACGCACCAACCAGGAGATCGCCGACGAGCTGTTCATCTCGCTGAGCACGGTCAAGGGATACGTGTCGGGCATCATGGCCAAACTCGGCGCGCGCAACCGGGTCGAGATCGTGGCCTGGGCCTGGGAAAGCCGCACGATGAACACGGGGTAGCGGACGGCGACGTCGGAGCCGGGCATCGAAGTACGACGCGGGGCCGGGCCGGGCAGAGGTGGCATGGAGACTTGATCTCGATCCAGGGCCTGAACCGGTCGGGCAGCCGGCTGCCCGCGGCCTGAAACAGTTCTATTGCTTCAGGTCGTGCGCTCGGTGACGAACACGAACTCGCGACCCGGGCGACCAGGCGCCTCTCGCACGTCCGGCACCTGATAGCCGTTGGCGACCAGGCCCGCCTCCATCTCGTCGTGGCCGCGGAACCGGAGGATGAGTGAAGATCGCATCAGGCACCCGGCGGCCATATCCACCTTCAAGCGCTCCGGCGACAGGTTTTCGGCCGTCACCGGTGCACGCTCATGGCGAATCGCGACCATAACGCGACCGGCAGTCACCGGGCGCCGGCCTCCGCCAGCGCCCAAGAGACCGCGGATCACCAGGCGACGGGGAACGCCGACAGGCCGTACACGACGTTGAACGAGCGGAACTCCGGCTCGCCCGCCTCGCGCAGCCCCGGGAAACGTTCGAACAGGGCGGAGAACGCGATGCGCATCTCCATCCTGGCCAGCGGTGCCCCGATGCAGTGGTGCGCGCCGTAACCGAACGCGACGTGGGCCAGGTCGG
Source organism: Streptosporangium sp. G11 (assembly GCF_051192615.1). NCBI lineage: Bacteria > Bacillati > Actinomycetota > Actinomycetes > Streptosporangiales > Streptosporangiaceae > Streptosporangium > Streptosporangium sp. G11. Next base: position 13,137 of record NZ_JBPJUQ010000018.1, on the reverse strand, counting down.
GTCGTTCGATGTCGAACCGGTCCGGGTCCTCGGTCAGCGCCGGGTCACGGTTGGCGGCCGGGAGCGAGACCACCACGATGTCGCCCTTCGCGATCGGCACCCCGGCGATCTCGGTGTCGGCCGTGGCCATCTTGGTGGCGCCCTGGTGGATGATCGTCAGCCAGCGCAGCAGTTCCTCGACCACGCCGTCGACCTTGGCCGGGTCCTCGCGGAACCGGTCGAGCTGCTCGGGGTGGCGCAGCAACGCCAGCGTGCCCAGGCCGATCATGTTGGCCGTCGTCTCGTGCCCGGCTATCAGCAACAACCCGCCGATGCCGACCAGCTCGTCGTTCGACAGGTCGTCACCGTGCTCGCGGACCAGCATGCCGATCAGGTCCTCGCCCGGCTCGACCCGTGCCCGCCCGACCAGCCCGGCCATGTAGGCGCTCAACCCCACCTGCGCCTTCCCGCGCTCCTCGGCCGGGCGGTTGAAGTCGAGGATCGCGACGCTGAGAGCCTGGAATTCGTCCCGGTCCTCGTAGGGCACCCCGAGCAGTTCGCAGATGACCAGCGACGGGATCGGGGTGGCGAACCGGGAGACGAGGTCGACCGGCGTGCCGGTACGTTCCATCGCGTCCAGATGGTCGGCGACGATCTCGCGGACCCGGGGTTCCAGACGGCGGATACGGCGCATCGTGAACTCGGGGGTCAGCATGCGGCGTAACCGGGTGTGGTCAGGCGGGTCCATCAGCAGCAGCGCGCCCGCGCGGAGGCGCTTGGCCTGCTCCTCACTCATGGGGGGCAGGTTGACGCCACTGGCGTAGCTGAACAGCTCGGCGTTCCTGAGCACGTCGCGCACGTCGTCGTAACGGGTGACCAGCCAGGCCTGCGTGCCGTAGGGCGTGGAAACACGTTGCAGGCCGGGTTGCTCGCGGGCGACGGCCAGCTCGGGATCGGGGTCGAACTCCTGGCGGCGCATATGAAGGGGCAACATGTCGTCTCCTGAGGGAATCGGGGCTACCCCACAAGATCTCGTCAATGGAACGATCATGCAATCTCGGTGCGATTCAGCCCAGGAGATTTGAACCCCTGACATCCTGCATGCAAAGCAACCCGGGTGAGGGCGAGACCTTCCCGGCCGATCCACAGGTCTCAAGCATCGCTCGCGGAGACGGCCGGCTCGCCGATCCGGCCGGCCATCTTCGTCGTACGGGTCACGCGTGCCGTCACCGGCCTTGACCGTCAGGCAACGCGCGAGGAGGACGCCGTCCAGGTGTTGCAGGAACCGGGATCGCCGCTTTTGAAGCCGCGGTCGAGCCAGTAGGCGATGTTCTTGCCCTTGCCGAAGTAGCGCTTCTTCTTGGAGTTGTGGTCGCCGTTCGCCTTCACGACTTCCAGCAGCGCGGGCCAGCCCTCGCTCCCCTCACCCGCCGTCTTCCAGACGCTTCCCAGAAAGACTCCTGCCAGGCAGCCCGTTTGAAGTGACCAGCGCCGCTCCTTTTCGAAGCGCTCGGCTTCGTTCCTGTGCGGCAATGCATTGAAACCGCCCGCTATGCCGTTGATGTGCTGCAGGTGGTTGCCGTAGAGCCCGGCGACGTACTGGAGGTGGAAGATCTCACGGGTCAGCAGGTAGTAATCCTTGTTCACCAGGAGCGCCATCGTCTTCGTCGTGGGGCAGTAACGGGCGAGGAGACCCTTGCTCCAGCTCTTGCCGCAGAACCGCGTCGGCTTGGTGAGGACGACGAGCTTGGCAGGCGCGAAGGGCAGTCCGGCCCTCTTGGCATGGGCCGACCACGAGGCGTTCAGGCAACGCCACAGCGCGGCCAGCGCGCGCTTCGCGGCCGTGGTGCTCTGGATGCTGAGCGCACCGTCAGGGTATTTCGAGGGCTTGATCTCTTCGCTGCGGTAGAGGCTGTTGTCGGTCAGGGCGGGCACGTCCTGGACGGGATAGGTGAGGGCATCGGCCCTGCCGGAGACGAGGAGGACGCTGAGGAGGTCCGAGGCCACCAGCACGAGGGGTCTGAACACGAAAAAGCACGTTAGAGCAGAGTGTGGTCAAGGATGAAGCCCGGGACATCGCACCGATCGCACGAGCCTGGCCGATCTTGTTCTACTCGGCCACACTCAGCGGCCGTATCTCGGTTCTCGCGGGCGGAACCAGAGAGCTTCGGAGGCCGCGCGGACGGGCGCGATTTCGGAGGCCGCGCGGACGGGCGCGATGGAAGGCTCCGGCGGCAGTAACACGGGTCCGGCCCCTGGCCGTCTCGGAGGTGTGCCGTACTTCTTTTCCGGGTGCCCACCGAATGCGGGGAGAAAGCCGACGTCGCGATCGCCTCCAACGAGAGCTTCGGCAAAGCGCACGTGTTCGCGCGAACCTGTGTCAGGTGGTGCCGAAACAGCGCAGGTTTCAGGGGCGGGCGAAGAAGGCCCGGATGTCGGCGGCCAGGGAGGTCATCTGCTGTCCGCCTTCGATCCAGGTCGTGATGGACGCCTCCCACGCTGCTTGGTGGGAGGACCACGGACGCAGTGTCCAGGTCAGCTCGACGTGACCGCCGGAGTGGAAGACGGCTACGAGCGTGAGCTGGTTGGTATGCCAGGTACGCTCTCCGGTCCAGCCGCGAAAGTCGTCCGCGAGTGTTCGCAGGAAGGAGGCCATGTCACCAGCGCCATCCCAGATCGCGACGGTCGCGCCGGGGATCGTCGCCCGCAGCCCGTCAGCCTGGGCTTCGATGGTGAAAGCGGTTTCGTCGCTGTCGACGAACTCCCTGCCGGTGAGCCGAACGACAAGATCTGGGTCTTGCGAGCAGCGAACCGTCACGTTGAGCGGCCCGGCCTGTTCGTGCTCTTCATGGTCCACGTGAGCAGGGTAGTTCGTACTGGACCTGCTATTGGGTTGAGCCGGGTAGGCGCCCCGCGTCGGCGTGGTCCGCGAGGTAGATCAGATCGTGGATCCTCCGGTGTTCGGGAACGTGCGTCGCTTACCGGGGCTGGGGTCGTAGCCCGTCGAGGGTGAGCTGGGCGAGGTGCGCGGAGCGCTCGCGGCTGGTTTCCGCGCCGGCGTGGCGGATCGCGGCGAAGGCGCCGGCGACCAGTGCCATCACCTCGTCGACGGTGAGGTCGGGGCGGCGCACCGGTTAGGGTTCGCGTCGCTCATCGTGACCCGATCCATCAGCCACGAGCGTGGTGCTCCCAGACGCCGTCATAGCCACACCTGCTCAGCTGCTCACCGGCCCCACCGCCTCACCGGCTCACCGCGGAGGCCAGGGCACGCACCCGCTCGGCGTGCAGGTCGTGGCCGATGACGATCGGCGGCTCGTTGTACGGCATGGCGTCGGAGGAGCGGCGCAGCTTGACGTACTGCCCGCAGGCGTCGACGGCGTAGGGCTCCATGTCGTCCTGCAGCGCGCCGATCACCGTGATCCCGTACGTCTCGCCGATCCGGCGGAACAGCGCCACCGCCTCCCTGCGGTGCTCCTTGCCGAGGTTGCGCCCCAGCTCGTCGAGGACGAGGCACAGGTGCCCGCCGCCTGAGGAGGCGATCGCCGCCGCGCAGACCAGCTTCACCGCCTTCTCGTCCATCAGCGCGGTGTTGGCCCGCCGGTTGTACGGCACGAAACCCTGCCCCTCGCCCCTGCGCCACTTGGGCGTCACCCGCCACGCCCAGCGCTGCTCGGGATCGGCGGGCGCGGGCGGGACGGGGAACTCCAGCGTCGCGCCGTAACCGCCGTAGGAGGTGTCGAGCTTGTCGAACTCCTCGGCCACCCGGGTCAGCCGCGCCCTGATCGCGGCGGTCAGCGCGGCCCGGTGCACGGCGGTGGACTGGGCCGCCTCCTCGGCGCCCCTGGCGGCGGCCGTCAGGTCGCGCTGCCGGGTGGTGATCTGCGTCTCGATCTGGCGGCGCCGGTGCCGCTCGTACTCCTCCTGACCGCGCAGGTAGGAGGCGAGCGCCGAGCACACGCCGGGGAACGTCGCCTGCTCGCGGGCGGTGCGCCCGGCGCCGGGCGCGGCCCGTTCCCTGACCAGGAAGCGCAGCTCCTCGGGCATCTCCTCGTCATCACCGGGGAAGGTGTCGCGCAGCGCCTCGTCCAGGCGGCGCTCGGCGGCCCGCCACCACTCCTCGGACGTCAGCGGGCGTTCCTGCTCGTCCAGGGCGCCCAGCCATTCGCGGGCTCCGTCAACGGTGCCGCCCCACTCACCGGCCAGCGCGTCCAGCCCGAGCGCGTCGCGGTCGGCGGCGATCCTCGCCGCCTGCTCCGCGGCCTGGTCGCGGTCGGACTCGTGCCGGGCCCTGCGGCCCTCCAGACGCTCGATCTCCATGCTTCTCGTACGGGCCCGGAAGTCCAGGCCGCTCGCCCGGCGCTCGGCCTCGTCCGCCTTCGGCGCGATCCCGGCCAGCGCCTCGGACAGCTCGGTGAGCGCGGCCCGCCGCTCGGCCAGCCGCCTCTCGATGTCGGCCAGCTGCACGGACGCCTTCGCCCCCTCGAGCCTCCTGCCCGCCTCGGCCACGGCGTCCTCGGCGGCCCGCACGACCGCCGCCGCGCTCTCCTGCGTGTCGCGCGCCCGGTGCAGGCGCTGCTCGGCCGCCTTGATGCGGGCCTCTCTGCCGGTGACCGCCACCTCGAACGACCCCACGACGGTGACGCCCGCCGCGCTGACCAGCACCGATCCGGGCAGCGCGCCCAGTGCCCGCGCCGCTGCCTCCAGGTCGGCCGCGTCGACGATCACCGCGTGCTCGTGCGGCCACCCGCGTGCTCCCAGCGCGGGCGCCGCCTGACCGCCTCGGCGCGGCACGGCCTCGTCGTCTCGCGCCTGCTCGGCGACGTCGATCGCGTCGAGCAGGCCGGTCGCCCCGACACCCGCCTCGGCGAGCGCGTTGAGCTGGGCCGCCGCCGGGCCGCCCTCGGCGTCGTCCAGCGCGGCCTTCGCCCCCTCGGCCTCCCGGTCGGCCACGCCCAGCGCCTTCAGCGCCTCGTTCAGCCGGGTCCTGGCCTCGGCCAGCTCGGCACCCGCCGTCGCCACATCGCGTCCGTCGGCCAGGCGGCGCTGCTCCTGGAGGCCCGGGATCCAGCCGCGCAGCTCGTCGACCGAGTTTTCCGCCACCGCCCGGTCGGCGTCGAGCTTCGCCGCGCGTGCCTGCAGGGCGGTCAGCTCCTTGCGGGCCTCGGCGAGCCCGCGCTCCAGCGTGTCGTCCTTGAGCGTGGCGATCTCGGCCCTGACCTCGCCGATCGCCTCCGTGGCACGTGCGCCCGCCGCGTGGACCCGCTCCAGCTCGACCGCCAGCGCGTCGTCCCGCTGCCCGGCGTCGGCCAGCCTGCGCGCCAGCCGCCCCCGCCAGGAGCGCATCGCGTCGGCCAGCCGGACACGGGCCCGGTCACGCCTGTCGAAGGTCTCCAGGAGCGTACGGGACTCGTCCTCGAACTCCCGGAGCAGTTCCACGGCCCGCGTCGCCCGCACCCGCCTGGCGTGCTCGTCGCGGCGGGCCTCCCGCTCCTGGTCGAGCTCGGAGTCCAGGCCGGTCAGCGCGGCGATCGCCTCGAAGACCCGCTCGGGGGAGATCTCGTTGAGCGGCTGGGAGAGCAGGTTGGTGGCGACCTTGCTCCGTACCGAGGTCGACAGGAACGACACGCACCTGACACGGTCGCCGTACAGGAACCTGGTCAGGTCGCGCGCCACCACGTCGCGGCGCCCCGCCGAGCGGGGCAGCGCCGCCCACAGCTCGTCGGCCCGCGCCACCCGCTCCGCCTCCGAGGCCGCCGTCGCCAGGCGCACCCCCTGGATCCACCGGATCTCCAGGTGCGGCGCCTCCTGGTTGACCCGCAGCCACACGGTCACCGCGTCGTCCAGGGAACCGGTGCCGGCGGGGACCGCGTCCGAGGAGCCGGTGTCGTCCGGAGAGCCGCCGCCCACGGGATCGCCCTCGACGGGGCCGGTGCCCATGGCGCCGGCGCTCGCGAGGCCGGTGTGCGCGGGGTCGGCGCTTGCGAGGCTGGCGCTTGCGAGGCCGGTGTGTGCGGGGTCGGTGTGTGCGAAGTCGGCGGGCGCGAAGACGCCGATGATGTAGCCGTGGTCGGCGCTGGCCCATGTCCGGCCACCCCCGCCCGCCGCGAGCTCGGCGTTGAACAGCAGCTCCGAGACGGACTTCGCGCCCGAGGCGAAACGCCACTGCTCGTCTCCGAGCAACGCGGTGATCATCGCGATGAACGACGACTTGCCCGCGCCGTTGGAATCCTTCGGCCCCGCGCCCGCGACCACGATCAGCGTGCCCGGCACGGTCGGCACCGGGTGGGTCGAGAGCCGCGAGATGTTGACCGGCTGCACGGCGATCAGCACCCGGTCACCCACCACGTTCTCGCTCGGGGCGGTGGCGCGGGTCGTCTCCACGGGGACCAGGGTCGCCTGCGTCCCGCCCACGTCCTCGGAGGCCCCGGTTCCCCCGCTCCGAGTGCTCTCCGCCCGGCCCTTCCTGGTCCGAGCGGCCCCGGTGGCCTCGGCCCGGGGGTCTCCGGCCCCGACGCCTCCGGTCCCGGCCGTGCCGGTGCGGCTCTCCGTGGCCCTGGCCCGGCCTCCGCGTGAGCTCTTCGCGGCCTGGTTCCGCTCGTCGGTCAACCCCGTCGTTCCTTTCTTCCGTCCTGCTTCCGGCGCCTGGAGCGCCGGGTCTCCCGCACTCCGCCCGGGGTTCGGCTCATCGTGAGCGACGGCCTCTTCGCGCTCACCCGGCGTCCGGGGCGCCGGGGCTCCGGCACCTCGTCGTCGCGGTCCGCTCACCGCCGGTTGGCCCGTACGGCCGCCGCCAGCGGGGTGTGCGGCCCCGCCGCGAGGATCAGCTCCTCCTGCAGGCGGCGCCTGGCCTGCGGGGTCAGCCGGTGGAACTGGGGCCCCGGCACGTAACCTCCGGCCTCCTCGCCCGCCTTCACCTGGGTCACCAGACCCGCGTGGCGCAGGGTGCGCAGCGCGGCGTCCAGCTCGCCGATCGGCAGCCTGGTGTGCCGCCGGAGCTCGTCGACCTGGGCGGGGAACGGCGAGAGCCAGCTGTCGGCGGGCAGCAGGCCGTCGGCCCGGGGGATCGCCACCGAGTGGATCAGCACGAGCACCAGAACCGCCCGCTCGGACTCACCCGGAGCCGCTCCCGCTCCCGTTCCCGAGACCGAACGCGCTCCCGCCCCCGAAGACGAGTCCGACCCCGAACGCGTTCCCGTTCCCGTTCCCGTTCCCGTTCCCGTTCCCGTTCCCGTTCCCGTTCCCGTTCCCGTTCCCGAGACCGAATTCGCTCCCGCCCCCGAAGGCGAGTCCGACCCCGAACGTGCACCCGCTCCCGTGAGCGTCTCGGCCGCGTAGCCCGAGGTCCACGCGTCGCGGTCGTGGATCAGGACCCGGCCGCGACGCTTCAGCATCTCGGTGAGCGCGCGGCGCAGCACCGGGTCACGCAGCGCGGGGAAACGGGCCTCGTGCACCGGCTCGGCCGCGTGCTCCACCGCCATGAAGGCCGCCACGACCTCGGCCCTGCGCCGCTCGTCGAACGGGCCGAGCAGGTCCTCGTCCACCTCCTCGGGGACCGTGACACCGGCCCCCGCCTCCGTGTCGTCAGGCGTGTCTTCGACGACCGGAAGCACCTCCGGACCGCCCGGGACCTCCTCGCCGGAGGGCAGGCGGCGCATCAGCTCCCGCAACTGGACGTGCGACGTGGCGGGCCAGGAGGCGCACCGGGGGCCGAGCCGTACGAAACCGTCGGAGACCTCCAGCCAGGCCGAGTCGTGCAGACGGCGCAGCGCGCCGACCGCCCAGTTGCGCATGAGGTCGTCGCCGCGCCCGATCAGCGCCCGGTACGCCGACAGCACGTCGTCCACCGTCGCCGGGGTGCCGGGCCAGGGGTCGGCGGCCAGGTCGGTCCAGCAGCACCGCAGCGCCGCGGCCAGCACCCGCCGGGTCTCCCCGGAGCGCTCCACCGCCACCGGCGCGACCTGGTATTCCTCCAGGAGCGACGGGGTCGCACCGTCGGGCCAGACCGGCAACGCCAGGCCCGTCCCGTCGCCGCGCCCCAGCCGCGCCATCCCTGCGGGAGCCTCCTCTCCGGCTCCGAGCGGGAGGGGACCGCCCGCTCGGGCGCGGACGTGCGCCATCCGGGACGGCTCGGCGTCGGCCGTCGAGGCCCGCGCGTCAGCCGGCACCGCCGGTCCTTTCGAGATGGCCGTGGGAGAGCCAGGCGGGCTCGCCGCCGGGGTCGGCGGTGAGACCGTCGGACCAGCGCAGGTTGTACGGGGAGTCGGGACGCAGGTCGGCGGAGACGAGGTCGGCCAGCAGGCGGCGGGCGGAGACCCACTCGCCGTCGGCGGTGAGCAGCTCCTCCAGCCGGGCGGTGGAGCGCCCGGCGAGCGCTGCCTCGGCCACGGCGGTCAGGTGGTCGAGCCCGTCGGTGCCGGGGGTGTGAATGTCGGCGGGGCCGGAGTCGGGCAGGGCCGAGCGCGGGGGAGTGGGCTGGGCGGGTGCCGGGCGGGGGCTCTCGTCCACGGCCCTGACGATCGCCGCCGGGTCGTGCCAGGGGGCGGGGGCGTCGAAGACGAAGCCGTCGAGCACCGAGGCCAGGCGCTCCCTGCTCGCGGTCTGCGCGAAGGTGCGCCAGGTCTCCGCGGGCAGCAGCGTCAGGTTTCTCGTGGTGCCCGCGGAGTCGGCCAGGCGCCCGGCGGCGCGGCGCGAGGCGTCACTGTAGGAGTAGATCGCGGCGCGCAGCTCGGTGCAGGTGCGGTCGAGGTCGGGCCAGCGGGTGAGGATGGTGCCGTGCAGGCTCTGCGCCCGCCGGGCGATCTCCTCGGTGCCCCACAGCTTGGGCGCCTGCTCGCGCAGCTCCTCGATGGTGCCCCCGGTCAGGGTGATCAGCTCCAGCGCCCACAGCCGGAAGGCGCGTGACAGGTTCTGCGCGCTGGCGCGGGCCTCCTCCATCGTCGTGCGGGGGTCGGCCACGTTGAGGTCTTCGAGCGCGAGCAGGCGGTGCATCTCCGACTGGCCGCCGTCGTCCATCATCCGGCGGATGAACATCAGCCCCACCACGCTGGTGAACGACGCGCGGTAGCGGAGCTGGTTGGGCTTGGGAAACACCTCGCGGATCGCGCCGAGACCGCGCAGGACCCGGAGCCGGTTCTCGAACCGGTCGAGCGGGTAGGCCCGGCAGACGTGGCGCATCTGCTCGTGGGTCAGCCACTCCTCGCCCGCCTCGGCGAACGCCGCGAACAGCGTCTCGGCGATGTCGACCAGCGTGGGGTCGTCCACCACCGCGCCGCTGTCGCGGGCGAGCGCCGCGAACATGCGGCGGTAGGTCGAGAGCACGGCCTCCTCGGTGAGGGCCGAGTCGAGCGTGATCTCGTGGTTCGTCTCTGGCACGCGCCCTACCGTAAGGCTTGCGCCCGACAATCCTGACCCGGACCGCTGAGAATCGCCCCCGGTCCACGACGGAGCCGAGGCCGCGGACCAGGGAAGACGAGGGTTCACCGGGCACGGTGCCGTCCCACGAGGTCGCCGGGCGGGGAACGCGCCGCGGGCGGACAGCGGACGAATCCGGGGGACGTGATGGGAGCGCGCCCACTATTTTTACAACTATTCGCAACATTTAAGACAGATCGCAACATCCAACGTACTGTTCGGAGAACAACCTCCCCGCGGTGACAAGGTGATGGAGATGGCGACCTCCACAGCACGCATCGACGAGGCCAAAGGCATTCTCGCCGCCAGGCTCAGGGCGCTCCGCGCCGACGCCGGGCTGACAGGGCGAGCGCTGGCGGCGAAGACCGGCCTGGACCACACCAAGATCTCCAAAATCGAGAACGCGGTCCAGATGCCCAACCAGGCGGACATCCGTACGTGGTGCGAGGCCTGCGACGCGGACGAGCAGGTGGTCGACCTCATCGCGGCCGCCCAGAACATCGACGCGATGTACACCGAATGGCGCCGCCTGGAGGAGAGCGGCCTCGGCCACGTCCAGCGCTCGTTCCAGCCGCTGTACGACAAGACCCACCAGTTCCGTGTCTGGCAGCACTCGGCCGTCCCCGGCCTGCTCCAGACCGGGGACTACGCCCGCGGCCACCTGCGCGCCATCATCGACTTCCGGGGCATCCCCGACGACATCGACGCCGCGGTCGCGGCGAGGCTGAAACAGCAGGAGATCCTGCGCAACGGGAGCAAGCGGTTCGCGTTCGTCGTCGGGGAGCAGGCGCTCCGCATGCCGCTGGTCGGCCCCGAGCAGATGGTCGCCCAGCTCGACCGTCTGGCGGAGCTGACCAGCGGCACCGCGAACGTGTCCTTCGGCATCGTCCCCGCGACGATCAGGCCGCCGCTCATGCCGCCGGAGAACTTCTGGATATACGACGCCAACCGGGTCCGTATCGACACCGTGCCCGGCCAGATCCAGCACAAGGCCCCGAGTGACGTGGTCGTGTACGAGAAGGCGTTCCAGGCGCTGAGCGGCGCCGCGGCGTACGGGCAGGAGGCCCGTGACATGCTGCGGGCCGCGGCCGCCGCGTTCCGCGAAAAGTGATGTCCCGCGAGAGGCGATGCTCTGCGAGGAGTGCCGTCCCGCGAGGAGTGGTGCTTCGCGAGAAGCGAACGCGCAACATCGCGCAACATCGTTGAGGCGGGCGTCCCCGGATCCTTACCCTCACCAGCGTGACCGTTGATCACATGACCCCCGAAGACCTCGCGCCTCCCGCAGCCGAACTCCGGGCCCGTGAACTGGCGGCCCTGCTGGCCCGATCCCACAACATCCCGGCGGACGTCCACCGCCTGCCGTCCGGAAAGATCGTCATCTCCGTCTACTACGGCCTGGTCGCCCGTCTGGACGACGCGTGCCGCTTCTGGTGGATCGTCCCGGTCTCCACGGACCGGGACAGGCCGCTGTGGACGAGCGCCGCCACCCCGGGCGCGGCGGCGGCCAGGATCGCCGTTCACTACCGGGAACTACGCGCCCGCCCGCTGGTTCATCTCATACGCGGCGGATACCTGCTGACCGACGTCCTGCTGGAGCACCATGAGGCCGCCGCCCCGGTCTGACCGCGCCCGTCGCGGCGGCGATCCGGTGACGGAACGCAGCCGGAACCGTCTCCCCGGATCTCACCTCCGGCATGTGGCGGACCCGAGACCGGTCGCTCCGGAGAGGGGGCCGTGCCGCCTGCCGTAACCGGTCCGCGCGGCCGATTCGGCCGTTTCGCGCGGTTCGTGCGCACCTTTCGCGGGTGCACCCGCTGATTGCCGGCCCCCAGTGGGCGTACCGCGAAGTCTCCCACCTGCACGAATCGCGGTCCAATGCCGCGTGTTTCGTGTTTAACTCGGACTTGCGGTAGCCACCCGACTTCCTTGGGTAGTGTCCCCGGGCCAGGTGAGAGCGCGCGGTGCAACAAGGGGGAGACGATTCATGATCAGCGTCCTGATCGCCGAGGACATGCATCTCGTCCGAGGGGCCATGGTCGCCCTGCTCTCCACGGAGAGTGACATCAAGGTCGTCGCCGAGGCCGGTCACGGCGACGAGGTGGTCCGCTCCTGCCTGCTTCACCGGCCGGACGTCGCGCTCATCGACATCGGCCTGCCCGGCACCGACGGCCTCACCGCGACGGCGGAGCTGCACCGCAGGCTTCCCGAGTGCGGGACGGTGATCCTGACCGGGCTCGCGACCCCGGCCGCGCTGTGCCGGGCGCTGGACGCCGGAGCGCGCGGCTTCGTCGTCAAGGACGCCCCGGCGGGTCAGCTCGCCGACTGCGTACGCCGGGTGGCCGCCGGCGAGCGGGTCGTCGACCCCGAGCTGGCCGTCGCCGCCCTCAACGCGAAGAGGAACCCGCTCACCGCGCGCGAGCTGGAGGTCCTGCAGGCCGCGGCCGAGGGGGCGCCGGTCGGGGAGATCGCCGACCGTCTGTGCCTGTCCGGAGGCACGGTACGCAACTATCTGGCGCGGATCCTCAACAAGGTCGACGCCCGCACGCGCGTCGAGGCGGTCAGGATCGCCAGGGAGGCGGGCTGGCTATGGTCCGACGACCCGACCAGCCTGGGCCTGACCCGTTACCGCTCGCTCAACTGACCGCCCGGCCCTCCCCTACGGACCGACGTCCTCGCTGGCCCCACGGGCTCCAACCCCGAAACCGCCGTCACCGGCCGGTCCGAAGCGGGAGGGGCGAGGCCCGTGGCGCCTGAGACCGTCTGCCGCTCGCCGCCCGGAGGTCACCGCCGGGCGGTGGCGTCGTAGCGGTGGCGGGCCTCCTCGATGTGATCCAGGTGCCGGCGGGTCCAGCCGCAGATGCCGTTGACGGTGTCCCGCAGGTCCCGGCCCGCGGAGGTCAGGGTGTACTCCACGCGCGGGGGCACCGTCGGGTGGACCACCCGGTCCACGAGACCGTCGCGTTCCAGCCCGCGCAACGTCTGGGTCAGCATCTTGTGACTGATGCCCTCGATCTCGGTGCGCAGTTCGGTGAAGCGCAACGTGCGCTCGCCCATCACGTTGACGATCAGCAGGGCCCACTTGTTGGCGATCCCGATGAAGATCTCGCGTGCCAGCGAGTCGGCGCGGGTCAGGTCCGCCCGGTGCGGCACGGGGCTGAGCTGCTCGGTCACCGCGAGGTGCCTCTCTCTCCGCGAAGTGCGTTCTTCCACGTCAACGCACACTCTCCTACGGTTACCGGGTAACCGCAAAAGAGCACGGCCGGACGGCCCGCCGACAGGGAGAAGCACCATGACGATCGTGAAGACCTATGGCCGCCTGTGGGCCGACGACCTCGACCGGGTCCTGCCCCTGCTGCGGGAGATGGTCGGGGCCGAACCCGACCTGCGGTTCGCCTTCGACGGCGTCGAGCTGGCCGCCATCGGGGACCTCCTCGTCGTGGCAGGTCCGCCGCGGGAGCGCGCGAAGTACGCCCACGCCTCGGCGACCGTCATCGTCTCCGACCTCGACGAGCAGGTCCGCGCCCTGGAAAGGCACGGCGCCGAGATCACCACCGCGATGGGCACGAGCGCCACCGGGCGGTTCCTCTACGCCCGCCACGCCGGAGGGCCGGAGGTGGAGTACGTCGAGTGGGTGCCCGAGCTGGTCGAGCGGATCGCCGGCGGAGCAATCGTCAAGACCTGTGGATCAAGAGTTTTAGGCAGCTGCGGATGGAGCCTGGTCACCGGGTCGTTCGACGAGTTTGCCGC
>NZ_JBPJUQ010000017.1:0-151885 GCF_051192615.1 Streptosporangium sp. G11 | reverse complement strand
CAGGTCAGCCGGTTCTCGTTGTCGTCCAGGAACGGGTCCTCGATGAGCCCGGCGGCCAGCAGATCGGTGTGCACGCAGCCGGGTACGGCGGCGGCCACGCCCGCGATCCGGACGTCCTCCGAGACGGCCGTGAGGGTCCAGCCGTCGTGCAGCGGACGGTAGATGCTCAAGTGGGTTCTCCTTGGTCAAGAGTGGTGCGACCTGGGCCGGGTCAGCCCTTGAGGCCGGGGTGAAGAGTGGTGCGGCTCGGGCCGGGTCAGCCCTTGAGACCGGACATGGCGATACCGCGGGTGAAGTGCTTCTGGAACAGCAGGAAGAAAACGACCGTCGGCAGCGAGGCGAGCAGCGACGCGGCCATGATCACCCCCATGTGCTGGGCCCCGGTGAAGGCCGAGTTGAGCCGGGCCAGTGCCACGGGCAGGTTGGCCATCTGGTCGCTCTCCACGATGATCAACGGCCAGAGGAAGTTGTTCCACTCGTTGAGCATCACGAAGATCGACATCGCGGCGAGCGCGGGCCGCAGCAGCGGCAGGACGACCTGCCACCAGATGCGCCACTCCCCGGCGCCGTCGATCCTGGCCGCCTCGATGAGGTCGTTCGGTATCGACTGCAGGTACTGCACGAGGAAGAAGACGACGAAGGCCTTGGGGATCGCCGGGACGATGTAGCCGAGGTAGCTGTCGATCCACCCGAGATTGCGCACGACCAGATAGTTGGGAACCAGCGTGGCCTGCCAGGGGATCATCATCGAGCCGAGGATCATGAGAAAGATCACCCTGCGGCCCTTGATGTCGTGCTTGGTGATCACGTAGGCGGCTAGGGAGGCCGCCAGCAGGGCCAGGACGGTGACCACCGCGGCGATGACGACGCTGTTGATCGCGAACCGCCAGAAACCGAGCTCCACCTCGGTGAAGCGCTGGAACAGGCCGGCCACGTGGCCGGGGTTGTCGACGTCGGGCAGCCATTCCGGGTCGCTGTAGCCGACGGTCGTCGGGCTCTCCGGGATGAACGACGGCGGGTTCCTGGTGATCTCCGAGACCGGTTTGAAGGCGGTGATCACCATCCAGTAGAAGGGGACGACCATGGTGACCGCGAGCAGGTAGAGCGGCGCCTTCGCCCACCCCGTGCGGAAGCGGGGCCTGCCGGGGCGGACATGGACACCGCGTCGCGCGGGCGCGCCGGCGCGGCGGGGGAGGTCGGTCTCGACTGCCATCACAGCTCCCTCGTGGCGCGGCCGACGCGCAACTGCACCAGGCTGATGACGAAAATGATCAGGAAGAGGGCCCAGGCGATCGCGGAGGCGTAGCCGAGCTGGAACTTGGTGAAGCCCATGTCGTAGAGGTAGGGCACGATCATGAGGCCGGAGTCGAGCACGCCGCCCACGCTGCTGACCTGGCGGAAGACGATGTAGACCGCTTCGAAGACCTGGAAGGCGGCGATCATCGTGGTGATGACCACGTAGGTCGTGACCGGACGCAGCAGCGGCAGCGTGATGCCCCTGAACTGCTGCCAGGTCGTGGCGCCGTCGATCCTGGCCGCCTCGTAGTACTCCTCGGGAATGGCGTTGATGCCCGCGACGAAGATGGCCATCGCGTAGCCCATGCCGGACCAGGAGGCCATCAACACCATGATCGGGATGGTCAGCCCGGGAGTCGCGAGCCAGGCCACCGGATCGACGCCGAACCAGCCGGCCAGGGTGTTGGCGAGGCCGTAGTCCTCCGCGGCGAAGATCCAGCGCCACATCAGGAAGAGGGCGATCGTCGACGTCACCGAGGGCAGGAAGAAGATCGTGCGCATGAGGCGGTCGCCCCAGCCCTGTCCGCGGAAGGCCAGTGCTAGCGCGAGCGCGAAACCGCTGGTGAGCACCACGGCCGTGAGGACGTAGACGAGGGTGTTGGACAGCGCGTGCAGGAAGCGTTCGTCCCGCAGCAGGCGCTCGAAGTTGGCCAGGCCGACGAACTCCGGCGGTTTGACGCCGTTGAACCTGGTGAGGCTGAGGTAGAGCGAGTTGAGCAGAGGCCAGATCAGGAAGCCCGCGAACAAGGTCAGGAACGGCAGGAGCATCACGTAGGACGTCATGTTCCGCCGTACGCGCCTGTTGCCGGGGCCGGTGTGACGACCCTTGTGGCGATTGACGGCAGCGGTGGCCATCGTGTCCCCCTTTCGATGGGACCGGGCCGGCCGACCCTGAGAACGCGGCCGGCCCGGAGCGGGAGCGGCGGTCAGCCCGCGTTCTGCTCCATGATCTTGGCGGCGGCGTCGAGGGCGGCCTTGGCCTCGGACTTGCCGTAGATGACCTCCTGCAGCTTCTTGGTCACCTCGGCCTGGCTGGTCTCCCAGCCGGGGCAGTTCGACGGCCCGTACCCGGCGGCGAAGGCCGCCTTGATCGCCTCGATCTGGTCGGGGGTGGCGGGCAGGTCGCCGATGTTGTCGGTCAGGGGAGAGATCCACAGCAGGCCGCGCGCCGCGGCGGTGTCGGTGATGACCTTGACCGCCTCGGGGGTGTAGAGGGACTTGATGAAGTCGGCGGCCTGGGCGGCGTGCTTGCTGTAGGACATGACGCCGACGATCCGGCCGCCGATGAAAACGCCCTGCCCGGCGGGGCCGGCGGGCAGCGGGGCGGTGGCCCACCTGCCCTTCATCTTGGGCTGCGCGGTGTCGACGGCCTTGATCTGCCAGCTACCGCCGGAGACCATCGCGACACCGTTGGCCAGCGCCGCGGGCACCTCGGCCGTCTGGGTCGGCGCCTTGTACTTCTTGTACAGGTCGGCCCAGTAGTTGAGTGCTGTGACGCCCGCGTCGCTGTTCAGCGCGGGCTTGCAGTCGGGGGTGTAGAGCGTGCCGCCGGCCTGGCGCAGGAAGTTGAAGTACTGCAGCCAGTCGATGTTGCCCCAGTCCATCGAGTACGGCACCTTGACGCCGTCGGCCTTGAGCCTGTCCATGGCGGAGGTGAGCTCCTCCCAGGTCTTGGGCGGCTTCACCCCGGCCTTCTCCAGCAGGTCCTTGCGGTAGTAGGTCAGGTAGACGGTCATGTCGAGGGGGTGCCGTAGACCGCTCCGTCGCGAGAGGTGATCGACTCCCAGACGCCCTGCTGCGTCCTGGCCTTGACCGCCTCGGGGATTCCCTGGTCCCGCAGGTCGACCATGCCGCCCAGACCGCCGAACTCGATGCCCCACGACAGGCCGCCGGACACGATGTCGGGGCCGCTCTTGCCGGTCGCCGCCGCCAGGACCTTGGCGTGGCCGTCGTCCCAGCTCAGCGCGGAGACCTTGACCTTCACGTCAGGGTGACTCTGGGTGTAGAGATCGGCGGCCTTCTGCATGACCAGGGCCTCGTCTTCTGAACCGGTCATCCAGAACGTGGGGTTGGCCGGACCGGTGGTCGGGGCCTGTTCGGCGGCGGGGGGCGTGCTGGTCGCACAGGCGCTGGCCAGCAGTCCGATAGAAGTGATCGCGGCCATGGCGGCCATGCGCTTGTTCACGGCGTCCTCCTGCTATGGAGGGATGAGGCGGAGTTAACTTAACCGGATAAGCAGGATGAAGGTACGGCCGCTGAGACAACGATGTCAACGGTGCGTTGACGATGTGACGCATCCTTGATTCGCGGCCGTGGTCCAGCGCCTCCGATGTCGGGGCGGTGCATGCCAGGGGGATCATCGGAGATCGGGACGGCGCGTAGTAAAGTACGCAGCGAGAACGCGTTGGATAACCGGTTCAGGTGGGGGTCTCGTGAAGCGACCGACGATCGCTGACATCGCTCGTCGCGCGGGGGTGTCCAAGGTCGCGGTCTCCTACGCGCTGAACGACCGTCCCGGCGTGTCGGAGGCGAGAAGGAACACCATCAAGGCCATCGCCCGGGAGATCGGCTGGCAGCCCAACAGTGCCGCGCGCGCCCTCAACGGGGCACAGGCCCGCGCCGTCGGCCTGACCCTGTGCCGCCCGGCGCGGGTGCTGGGGATGGAGCCGTTCTTCATGGAGCTGATCAGCGGCATCGAGAGCGAGCTCTCATCCCGCTCCTACGCGCTGCTCCTGCAGGTGGTGACCGGCCAGGCGCAGGAGACGGAGGTTTACCGCAGGTGGTGGGGAGAGGGCCGCGTCGACGGCATCATCCTGGTCGACCTGCACTTCGACGACCCGCGCATACCCGAGATCGAGGGGCTGGGCCTGCCGGCCGTGGTGATCGGCCATCCCTCGGAGACGGGCTCGCTGGCCCCCATCTGGTCCGACGACGGTGCGGCCATGCGGGAGACGGTGGAGTATCTCGCCGCGCTCGGCCATCGCCGGATCGCCAGGGTCGCAGGGCTGCCGCACCTGGTGCACACCGTCCTGCGCGACCAGGCGTTCACCTCCGCGTGCGAGGAGCTCGGCCTCACCGGCCACTCCATCGTGCACACGGACTACACCGGCGAGGAGGGGGCACGAGCCACGCGACGGCTGGTCAGCACCGCGAACCGGCCGTCGGCGATCGTCTACGACAACGACATAATGGCCGTCGCCGGGCTTTCGGTCGCGCAGGAGATGCAGCTGGAGGTGCCCGCGGACCTGTCCCTCGTGGCCTGGGACGACTCACCCCTCTCCCAGGTGGTGCGGCCCGCCCTGACCGCTCTCGGGCGGGACATCCCCAACTACGGGGCACAGGCCGCGCGGGCCCTGCTGGCACTGATCGCCGGCGAGCACGTCGCCGGCATCCAGACCGAGACGGCCAGGCTCACCCCGCGGGGCAGCACCGGTGTGCCGAGGCGCCGGTGACGGGCGTCAGAACGGCGTGACGTACGCGCCGGAGATGCCGCCGTCCACCAGGAACTCGGAGCCGGTGATGAAGCTGGCGTCGTCCGAGGCGAGGAACGCCACCGCGGCGGCGATCTCGGGCGCCTCGGCGAAGCGGCCCACCGGGATGTGCACCAGGCGGCGCTGCGCCCGCTCGGGGTCCTTGGCGAACAGTTCCCGCAGCAGCGGCGTGTTCACCGGCCCCGGGCACAGGGCGTTGACCCGGATGCCCTCGCGGGCGAACTGCACGCCCAGCTCGCGGGACATGGCCAGCACCCCGCCCTTGGAGGCGGTGTAGGAGATCTGGCTGGTCGCCGAGCCCATCACGGCCACGAACGACGCGGTGTTGATGATCGACCCCTTGCCCTGCCGCCGCATGTACGGGATGACGTGCTTGCAGCACAGGTAGACCGAGGTGAGGTTGACCTCCTGGACCCGGCGCCAGGCATCGATGCCGGTCTCCAGGATCGAGTCGTCGTCCGGCGGGGAGATGCCCGCGTTGTTGAACGCGATGTCCACGCTGCCGTAGGTGTCGAACGCGGTCTGGAACACACGGGCGACGTCCTCCTCGCTCGTCACGTCGGCCCGCACGAACAGCCCGCCGACCTCGTCGGCGGCCGCCGAACCGGTCGTCTCGTCCAGGTCCACGCACACGACGCGGGCCCCCTCCTCGGCGAACCGGCGCGCGGTGGCCAGGCCGATCCCGCTTCCGGCGCCGGTGATGACGGCTACCCGGTCCTGCAAACGCAGCATCGCTTCTACTCCTCGGAAATGAAGACGTTCTTGGTCTCGGTGAACGATGACAGGGCGTCGGGGCCCAGCTCGCGGCCGAGGCCCGACTGCTTGAAACCACCGAACGGGGTCCAGTAGCGGACGCTCGAATGCGAGTTGACGCTGAGGTTGCCCGCCTCGACCGCCCTGGCCACCCGGAGCGCCCGCCCGACGTCGCGGGTCCAGATGGACCCGCTCAGGCCGTACGGGGTGTCGTTGGCGATCCGCACGGCGTCCGCCTCGTCGTCGAACGGCACCACCGACACCACGGGCCCGAAGATCTCCTCGGTGAACGCCCGGTCGTCCGCCGAGCCGGGCGTCAGGACCGTCGGCGGGAACCAGAACCCCGGCCCCTGCGGGCACGTGCCCCGCAGGTGGGGCGGCTCGGTGACGAAGGAGGCGACCCGCTCCCGGTGCTCGGCGCTGATCAGCGGGCCCATCTCGGTGGCCTCGTCGCGGGGGTCGCCGACCCTGACGTTCAGCACCGCCTCCCCGAACCGCGCCAGGAACTCGTCGTGGACCGAGCGCTCGACCAGGATCCGGGAGCGCGCGCAGCAGTCCTGGCCCGCGTTGTCGAACACCGCGTACGGCGCGGTCGCCGCCGCCTTCCCGAGGTCGGCGTCGGCGAAGATCACGTTGGCGCTCTTGCCGCCCAGCTCCAGGGTGAGCCGCTTGACCTGCCCGGCGCACGTGGCGGCGATCTCCTTGCCCACCTCGGTCGAGCCGGTGAACACGATCTTCGCCACGCCGGGGTGCTCGACCAGCCGGGCGCCCGCCACCTCCCCGGCCCCGGGCAGGACCTGGAACACCCCCTCGGGCAGACCGGCGGCCAGGGCCAGCTCGGCCACCCGCAGGGCGGTCAGCGGCGTCCACTCGGCGGGCTTGACGATCACGGTGTTGCCCGCGGCCAGCGCCGGGGCCGCCCCCCAGGTCATGATGACCATCGGGAAGTTCCACGGCACGATCACGCCGACGACGCCCAGCGGCTCCCTGAAGGTGACGTCCAGCCCACCGGGCACCGGGATCTGCAGGCCGTGGTTGCGCTCGGGCGCCCCCGCGTAGAAGTCGAGCACGTCGGCGACGTTGCCCGCCTCCCAGCGGGCGTTGCCGATCGTGTGCCCGGAGTTGGCGACCTCCAGCAGGGCCAGCTCCTCGGCGTGCTCGCGCACCAGCGAGGCGAAACGGCGCAGCAGCCGGGCCCGGTCTCCCGGGCCGACGTTCCGCCAGGTCGAGAAGGCGCGCCTGGCACGCTCCACCGCCCTGTCGGTCTCGGCGGCGTCCGCCATCTCGACCTCGGCGACCACCTCTTCTGTCGCCGGATTGATGATCTTCACATTCACATCCGTTCGAATCCCCGGAAAAGCTCCCAGTCGGTCACCGCCGCGTCGAAGGCGGCCAGCTCGACCCGGGCGTTGTTCGCGTAGTGAGCCACGACGTCCTCGCCGAAGGCGGCCGCCGCGAACTCGGAGCCCTCCCAGAGCTCCAGCGCGCCGCGCAGCGTGCTCGGCACGGTCTCCGCGCCCGACGAGTAGGCGTTCCCCGTGAACGCGTCCTCAAGCGGCAGCTCGTTCTCGATGCCGTGCAGGCCGGCCGCGATCAGTGCCGAGACGGCCAGGTAGGGGTTGACGTCGCCGCCGGGCACCCGGTTCTCGATCCGCAGCGAGGGACCGTGGCCGACCAGGCGCAGCGCGCACGTCCTGTTGTCCACGCCCCACTTGACCGCGGTGGGGGCGAAGCTGCCCGGCACGTACCGCTTGTAGGAGTTGATGTTCGGCGCGTACAGCAGGGTCAGCTCGCGCATCAGCGCGATCTGGCCGGCGATGAAGTGCCGTCCCACCGCCGACAGCCCGTGCGGCTCGGAACCGGCCATGACCGGCTCCCCGTCCGCGTCCCTGAGCGAGATGTGGATGTGGCAGGAGTTGCCCTCGCGCTGGTTGGGCTTGGCCATGAAGGTGATCGCCTTGCCCTCCTGGGAGGCGATCTCCTTGGCGCCGTTCTTGTAGATCGAGTGGTTGTCGCAGCTGGACAGGGCCTCGCCGAAGCGGAAGGCGATCTCGTGCTGGCCGAGGTTGCACTCGCCCTTGGCCGACTCGACGTACATGCCCGCGCCCTCCATGCCGAGCCTGATCCTGCGCAGCAGCGGCTCGACCCTGGCGGTGCCGAGGAGGGAGTAGTCGACGTTGTAGAGGTTGGAAGGCGTCAGGTCGCGGTAGCCGCGGCGCCAGGCGTCCTCGTAGGTGTCGTCGAAGACGACGAACTCCAGCTCGGTCCCGACGAAGGCGCCCCAGCCCCGCTCGTCCAGCCGGGCGAGCTGCCTGCGCAGGATCTGGCGCGGCGAGGCGGTCACGTCGGAGCCGTCCTCCCAGACCAGGTCGGCCATCACCAGGGCCGTCCCCTCCTGCCACGGCACACGGCGCAGAGTGGACATGTCGGGTTTCATGACAAAATCGCCGTATCCGCGTTCCCATGACGACATGGCGTAACCGTCGACCGTGTTCATGTCGACGTCGACCGCGAGCAGGTAGTTGCACCCCTCGGAGGCGTGCCGCACCACCTCCTCCAGGAAGTAGCGCGCCGACAGGCGTTTCCCCTGGAGGCGGCCCTGCATGTCGACGACCGCCAGCAGCACGGTGTCGATCCGCCCCGCCCGTACCTCGTCGTGAAGCTCGGGGACGTCCACATGCCCTCCTCGTCGGAGTCTTATTGGGCTAGTGTCAGACCATTGACGTGTAGCGGGGGGAGCCTTGTCAAGGGCCGGAGGAGATAATTGGACGAGCTGTCGCGATTGACGGCCGTGCTGCGGCCGGTGCGCGCGGGCAACGCGTTCGAGGAGACGGTGGAACGCCTGCTCCAGGTCATCAAGCTGGGGCTGGTGTCCGAGAAGCTGCCGCCTGAGCGGGAGCTCGCCGCCCAGCTCGGCATCAGCAGGGTCACGCTGCGCGAGGCCATCCGCGAGCTGCAGGACGCGGGCTACCTGGAGGTGCGCCGCGGCCGGTACGGCGGCGCCTTCCTCACCTACGCCCCGCCCCACCCGCACCGGGACGACCTGCGCAGGGCCGTGGTCGACATGGGCACCGACGACCTGTCCGACGCCCTCACCTTCAGGATGGCGGTCGAGTGCGGCGCGGCCCAGGTGCTCGCCACCACCCCGCTGACCCCGGAGCGGCGCGAGACCCTGCGGGAAAAGCTGCGCGAGGTCAACTCGGCCGGGCCCGACGACTACCGCCGCCTCGACACGGCCTTCCACCTGGCCATCGCCGAGCTGACCGGCTCGGCCCTGCTCGCCGGGGCCTGCGCCGACGCCAGGCTCCGGGTGACCGACCTGCTCAACGCCATCCCGGTGCTCCAGCGCAACATCGAGCACGCCGCGGTCCAGCACCAGGCGATCGTGACGGCCGTCCTGGCCGGGGACCCGGAGGCCGCGCGCCGCGCCGTGGCCGAGCACCTCGAGGGAACCGCGGCCCTGCTGCGGGGGTTCCTCGCCTGACGCACGACGCGCCCTGAACGGCCACCCGGGAAGCCCGCGCCCGCGGGGAGGTTTTTCTCACATAGCCTGGAGTGACGGTGGGGGATTTGTTCCGAGAGCGGATCATGGACACAGGACGGCTGCCGCTGTTCTGTTTCTTCGTCGCGCTGATCGCCGTCTTCCTGTTCACCAGGGTCAACGTCCGGCTCATCCGCGCCAGGATCGGCTGGTTCGGCAACGTCAACGTCGGCGAGATGCACATCCACCACGTGGTGTTCGGCGTGGTGCTGACCCTGCTCGGCGGGGTGTCCGGCCTCCTCGTCTCGGGGGTCTCCGAGGGCTGGTACGCGGTGACGGCGGCCGTCTTCGGCGCCGGAGCCGCCCTGATCCTGGACGAGTTCGCGCTGATCCTGCACCTGCACGACGTCTACTGGGAGGAGGAGGGCCGCGCGTCGGTCGACGCCGTGTTCATCGCCGTCGCGATCACCGCCCTGCTCCTGATCGGCCTGCGCCCCCTCGGCTGGGAGGAGTACGACAGCACCCCCCGGGGCGCGTGGCTGACGGTCGGCTTCATCGTGACCAACCTCGTGCTCGCCGTGATCACGCTGCTCAAGGGCAAGATCTGGACGGGTCTCGCCGGGCTGTTCGTCCCGATCCTCCTGATACCCGGCGCGGTACGGCTGGCCCGCCCGGGGTCGCCCTGGGCCCACTGGTTCTTCGCGCCGGGCTCCCGGCGCCCGCAGCCCCGCAAGATGGCCAGGGCCGAGGGCCGCGAGGAGCGCTGGCGCCGCCCGGCGATCCGCGGCAAGATCGCCTTCCAGGAGTTCCTCTCCGGCCGGCACGACCTGCCCTCCACCCGGCGCCGTTCCCGCCTCTGAGCCTCCACCCGGCGCCCGGACCTTCGGCCGGCGTCCCGCCTCCGAGCCCGCGCGCCCCGTGGACCTCGGGCGAATGGCGGGCATACTGGGGGACGTGAGTACGCTTCCGTCCCGATGGGACGGCGTGGAGCAGCGCGTCCCCGAATCGCTGGCCGACCTGCGCGGCCCGTCGACGGGGAAGGTCGCCCTGCCCGTCCACCTCGGCTGGTCCGGGCTCACCGAGTTCGACCTGGTGAACCCGCTGCTGCGGATGAGCCTCTACCGTACGGTCATCACCGGCGGCGGCCGGTCCGACGCCGAGTCGTATCTGAACGCCGAGCTCCTCGTCGCCGACTGGCCGACCCTGCGCAGGGGCATCGGGCCGAGCTACCGGAGGGCCTGGGAAACCAAGATCACCGCTCTGGGGTGGAGGTCCGGCGCCGGGACGGGCCGCGACGCCGAGGCGGAGACCGCGACGGGCGCCGCGCCACCGGGGTGGGAGCGGTGATCCTGCCTCCCTTCCAGCAGCGGATGCTGGAGGCCGCGCTGCCCGCCTGCACCCGGTTCGGGCTGGTCCTGGCGGGCGGTTACGCGATGAACGCCCACGGCTTCACCGAACGCCCGAGCAACGACCTCGACTTCGCCACCGCGGCCGAGACACCGCTGCCCGAGGTCGCGGAGGGAATGGCCGAGGCGTTCAGGGAGGCCGGGCTCGAGGTCACCCTGACGGAGGTGACGCCCCGGATGGGCCGCCTCGTGGTCAGCGACCCGGTGACCGAGCAGAGCTGCGAGTTCGACCTGCTCAGGGAGGCGTTCCAGCAGCAGCCCGTGATCGTCGGAGACGTCTCCGTCGTCTCCCTGGACGACGCGGTCGGCCTGAAGATGCGTGCCCTGCACGAGCGCAGCCTCGCCCGCGACGTCATCGACATCGCCTCGGTCTCCCACCTGTACGGCTTCCGCGAGCTCGAACACCTCGCCCGCCTGCACAACGAGGAGTTCGAGCTCGCCGAGCTGGTGATGCGGCTGGAGTTCGTCGACCTGATCGCCGACGAGGACTTCGAGGCCTACGGCGTGGACGGCGAGCGGATCATGGAAATCCGCCGGTTCGCCTGCGCCTGGGTGGAGGACATCGGTCTCCGCCGCGCCGAGGAGGGCGACGTCGACTACGACGACGTTCCCGACCCCGACTGAGAGGACCGGAGCGCCGGGACGACCTTCACCGTGACCTCCATCCCGTAGGTCACACAGTGTCGACGCGATGACCCGGAGCTACTTTGGGGCTGGGGCCACGTTCGGGAGAAGGCCTCCGATCAGGTGTGTCGCCTACCGGCGGGCGGCCGGCCCGTCTCGGCCACCGGCCGGCCCCGCCGACGATCCCGTCGCGGCCATGGCGGCGCTCAACGCCCGCCTCCCCACGGGCAAGGAGCTCACCGGCGACGACCTCGCGCCGTCCGGCCCCATGCTGGCCTGCAGCGCCGACGTGCGAAGGCACTTCGTCCTGATCCGGGGCGGGGATTCGCGCTTCGACAACGTCACCGACGCGCGGCTCCGCGTCACACGCCCCCGGTAGGGGCCCGGCCATGGCCGCGAGCGTCCCGCGCGGATCGCCGGCGGCAGGCCGCACATCGATCGTGGGATCCATCGTCAGCACAGGAAAGAAGGCACACCGTGGGCAAGCTCGTCTACTCGATGATCACGTCACTCGACGGCCACACGAGCGACAGGGACGGCGACTTCAGCTGGGGCCGCCCCGAGGAGGAGTCGCACAGGTTCATCAACGAGCACGGGCGATCGATCGGCACGTACCTGTACGGCCGCCGGATGTACGACACGATGGCCTACTGGGAGACCGCGCACACGATGCCGGGCCAGGAGCCGTTCAGCCTGGAGTGGGCGCGGATCTGGCAGGCCGCCGACAAGATCGTCTACTCCACGACGCTGCGCGAGGTGACCGGCGAACGGACCCGGATCGAGCGGACGTTCGACCCGGAGGCGGTGCGACGGCTGAAGGCCGAGACCGACCTCGACATCGCCGTCGCCGGGCCGCACCTGGCGGCGCAGGCGATCCGGGCCGGGCTGGTCGACGAGTACCACCTCTTCGTCGGACCGGTGATCGTCGGCGGCGGCAGCGCGTTCTTCCCCGACGATGTGCGCGTCGACCTGGAACTGCTGGACGAGCGGCGCTTCGGTGACGGCGTGGTCTATCTGCGGTACGGCGTCAGGGACGTCGCGCGGGGGTGAATCGCCCGCACCGGACGGGTCCGGGCCCGGTGGCGGCCAGGCGGCCGTCAGCAGCCAACACGCCGTTCATTTGAAACGAGCTGTAAGGCGCATATTCGGCCGCCCGCCGGGCAGTTGACGGTCCTCTCTGCTGAAGGGTGCTGATCATGGGTCTCATGGAGAAGCTCAACCTGCGCGCGATGAAGGCCAGGGCGAAGCGGAAGCTGGGCAGCCGGACGGGCGACCGGCGTATGGTCGCCGAGGCCAGGACCGAGGAGGCCGAGGCGAAGCTCCTGAAGACCCAGGACGAGATCCTGGACACCGTCGCGGAGATGCGCAAGGAGTACGGCGCCCGCCGCCGCTGACTCCCACCCCGCCGCACCGAATGCCGGTGTCCCGCCGATGGGTTCCTCTCGGAGCCGACTCCGGATCGGCGGGACACCGGTTCGCGGCGGACCGCCCCGAGGCGATCCCGTGATCCTTCCGGGGCCGGCGGAACACCGGCGCCCGGGGGCCGCCTCCGAGGCGGCCGGGCCGGGTGTCCGGCGGCGGCCCGCGCGGCGCCGGGGTTCACCGGCCCGCCGGGCCACTCAGAGGGATCCCGTGAGGCTCCGCAGGGCCAGCCCCAGCCCGAGCAGGACGACGACGGCCGCGGTGCCGACCGGGGCGAGGGCCGAGACGCGGGCCGCGAGGCCGCCGCCCGCCGTGGCCAGGCGGTCGAGCCGCCCGGTGAGCCTGACCAGGAGCAGTCCGGTGGCGGTGAGCGTACCCGCCATTCCCACGCCGTAGGCCAGGACCAGCGCGATCCCGAACCAGGTGCGGCCGAGCGCGATCGCCCCGAGCAGGACGACGAGCGCCGACGGGCTGGGCACCAGCCCTCCGGCCACTCCCATGCCCACGAGCCCGCCCTTCGAGGGCGCCGCCTTCCGGTGCTCGGCACGGGCGGCTCCGCCGTCCCGCGACCGGGCGGGTTCCTCGCCGAGATCGGTCCCCTCCCGCTCCAGCAGCGCCACGGTACGGCCCTCCTCGGCGAGTTGTCCGTGCCCGTGGCCGGAGTGCCCGTGGCCGTGGCCATGTTCGTGGCCGAAGTGCCCGTGCCCATGGCCGAAGTGACCGTGACCATGTCCGTGGGGCGGGGCCTCGCCGGTGCGGTAGGCGCGCCAGGCGGACAGCAGGAGGCGGATGCCCACGGCGGAGATCAGCAGGCCGCTGGCCAGGCCGAGCCAGGCGAGAACCCCCTCTCCCGTGAGGGCGGAGAAGGCGCTCAGCAGGAGGCCGACCACGAGAACGCCCAGGGTGTGGGTGGCGGTCACGGTGGCGCCGACGATCAGCGCGTCACGGGGGCGGCCCCTCCTGCCCGCGAGGTAGGCGGCCATGACGGTCTTGCCATGGCCGGGAATGAGGGCGTGCCCGGCTCCCAGGACCGTGGCCAGCAGGACGGCGAGCAGCCCCAGCGGCAGGGTCAGCGAGTCGGTGCCGATCAGGCCGGTGAACGTGCGGTCCAGCGTGGCCAGCGCGTCGGCGATCGGCCCGTCGGGTACGAGCGGGAGCGTGACCGCCACCGATCCGGTCCCGGGCGCCACACCCAGCTCGGCGGTGCGCTGGTCGAGCGGGCTGGACAGCAGGCCGTCCGGGTAGGCCCGCAGTTCCCGGCTGGCGCTCGTGCCCGGCACGGACGACCGCGCCAGCCGTACCCCTCCCGACGCCACGGCCGTGATCTCCCGCCAGCCGATCCGGTCGGTGAGATACCCGTCGCCGAACGAGATCGTCTCGGTCGTCCCGGTCGCTTCGAGGGGGGAGGCGGCGGCGGAGAGACGGCAGGTCAGGCGGGTGGTCTCCAGGCCGCCCTGGCCGGGCTCGTAGGTGAAGGCGCTCTCGGCGACGCGCCAGGGCGTCGCGGTCCCGTTCACCGTCAGGCGTTGCGCGAAGGCGAGCTCGGCGCAGCGGGCGGTGCCGTACGCCGACCGTTCCGCGTCCGAGACCGTGCCCGAGCCGTCGGCGTCCACCGAGGGGCGGGCCTGGAGGGTGGGCAGCTCGGCGCTGTCCACCACCGCCAGGTTCTCCACCAGGTCAGGGCCGATCCGCAGGCCGTTGTAGTGGTTGACGGTGAAGTTGCCCAGCGGGTGCGCGGCCCGCGCGCCGGTCGCGGCCGTGGTGGCCGCGCCGGTCGCGGTCGTGGTGGCGGTGGTGGCGGTGGTGGCGGTGGTGGCGGCGGCCGGGGGCGCGAGGACGGTGAGCGCGCACATCGCGACCGCCGCGACCGGGAGGGCCGTGCCCAGCACCGCGCGTGCCGCCTTCGCGAGCCTCAATGGCCTCGACGGCCTCGACGCCTTCGTGACTCTCGGCGCTGTCATCGGTTTCTGGACCTCTGTGAGCTTCATGACAACCTCGCGAGGGCGGGGAGGCCGGGGGAGAAGGAGGGGTTGGCCGCGCGGGCGCGGGCGGCGGAGCGCCTCGCCTCCGTGGCCATGCCCAGGGCGCGTTCGATCTCCGCGCGGTGGTGCAGCAGGAGGGCGTTGCGCCAGCCGGTGGCGGTCGCCTTCCTCGCGTACGGCAGGGCCTCGCGGCTGCGGCCGTCGCGGTGCAGGGCCCAGGCCAGGGCGTCGGCGGCGACCACGTTCGGGTTGCGGGCGTACTCGGCCCGCGCGTGCGTGACGGCCAGCGCCGGAGAACCGTGGTCCGCCTCGTACTCGGCCCAGGTCAGGTCGTCCAGCACCCCGGCCTCCCGCGTCAGGCTCCGCTGCGCCCGCAGCAGGGACCACTGCTCGGAGGGATCCCTGCCCGCGGCGGCCAGCACCTCGGCGTACTCGACCACGTACTGGGCCAGGGGCAGCCGCGCGACCACGGTGGCGTAGCGGTCGATCGCCTCGGTGGTGCGCCCGTCGAGCGCGGCGGCCCTGGCGTTTCCCGCGAGGGCGGGGACGAAGCCGGGGGCGGCCTCCAGTGCGAGCCGGTACTGTTCGGCGGCGCCGCGCAGGTCACCGGAGTGCAGGGCCAGCTCGCCCAGGTAGTGGCGGCAGTAGGCGACGTCGTCGGGGGAGAAGGCGTCGGAGAGCGCGTGTTCCAGCATCCGGCGGGCCATCGTGCGGTCGCCCCTGAGTTCGGCGTCGTAGGAGGCCCGGGTGAAGGCCACGACGCCGGGGCGGAGCTCCATCATCCTGTCGACGGCCCGCGTCGCCTCCCCGTACCGGCCGAGCTGGGTGTAGGCGTCGGCCAGTACCGCGTGGGCGCCCTGGCCGTAGGGGTTGGCGGCGACCGAGGAGCGGGCCAGCCGTACGGCCTCGGCGAACTCGTGGCGCCCGGCGGCGAGCGAGGCCAGGCCCGTGAGCACCTCCGGGTCGCCGGGGCTCAGCGCGGTGGCCCTGGCCAGCGCCTCCTCGGCGCGCGGGTAGTAGGACGGGTCGCCGGTGACGCGCGCCCGCTGGATGTGGGCCGAGCCGAGCCGTGCCCAGGCGAGGTGGTCGGCGGGCAGCCGCCGGAGCCTGGCGGTCAGCGCCTTGATCGCGCCGTCGAGGGAGACGGCGGAGACGGGCGTCTCGCCGAGTTCCACCCGGGCCGCGGCGGGCGCGGGGGCGGGCCGGTCGCCGGGGATCAGCGCCGCCCCGAGGGTCAGCGCCGCGGCCAGGCCCAGCACGGCCGCGGCCGTACGGGCTTTCGCGGAAGTCTTCATGGTCAGCACCCCTCTGGTCGGCGGGAGCGCGCGGGGCGCGGAGCCGGAGGGAACCGGCCCCGCGCCTCGGCGTCAGCTCGCGTTCACCGACGTGTTGCCCGGCAGCGGGATGTAGGGGAACACCGTGGTGAACGGCTTGTCGTTGGCGTCCACCTTGTCGCCCGTGGCCAGCGCGTCGACGAGCTTGCCGGTCTGCGCGGCGCCCGCCATCGCCTGCAGGGCGATGTCGATCACGTCGTCGCCGAGGCGGCGGCCGTTCGGGAAGCCCTGCAGGTCGCCGGCGAGCACGCCGAGCCTGTTCGGGGTCGTGGCGGGCGGGATCGCCATGTTCAGCCGCAACATCTCCGACGGGCGCAGCTTCCCGCCGTCCTTGTTGAGGCTCTGCGAGTTGAGGTCGGCCTTGATCGGGCCGTTCTCCTTGGCGATACCGGTGAGGAAGATCTCCACCAGGTCGTTGCGGGGCGTCTTCGGCGCCTTGAGGCCGTAGATGGCCTCCAGGAGCTTGGGCACCTCCGGCTCGGTGACGCGCTTGACGACGGCGGGGACCCCGGCGTCCTGGTCCGGCGGCAGGGCGTTGAAGGCGTCCTTCAGCCCGGCCGGGACCACGACCTCGTTGACCAGCGGCTGGCCCAGGCGGGAGACCTGGACGAAGCCCTTCGGGCTCCACTTGTCGACGGTGGACCAGACGCCGACGACGGGGTTGCGCTTCGGGTCGCCGCGCAGCGCGATCTCGTCCTTGGGCAGCTGCAGGGCCAGGCTGTGCACGTTGTAGCCCTTGAGCGTGTCCTGGCCGACCTCGGACAGGTCGCCGCCGTACAGCAGGTCGAAGACCCGCAGGTCGGCGAAGAACGCCTCGTCCGACTGCCCGGCGAACACCTTGCCCCCGCCGGGCAGGCTCTTGACGGCCTGGGCGCGCAGCTTGCCGTAGTCGGGGACGGAGGCCGGGCCGGTGTTGCTCGGCGCCACCACGCCGTTGGCGACCAGGGTCCGGGTGCCGGCGGCGGTGCTCCTGGTGAGCTTGTAGCGCTGCCTGAACAGCAGGTTCTTGTCGTTCAGCGAGGTGATCGGGCCGTTGTTGTACAGGAAGGTGTCGTTGCCGCGCCGGTCGTCGTTGCGGAACGTCCACTGGTAGACGACGTCGGGCCTGGCGTCGCCGTCGCTGTCGATTTTGATGTTGTAGCGGGAGTTGGTGTCGAACTGGTAGAAGTTCGGCCCGCCGGTCGGCTCCTCGAACGGGATGAAGTTGGCCAGCAGCGTGACGGTGTCGGGCTTGTCGGGGCTGACGAACGCGTACACGTCGGTGTTGTCGTTGCGGGGGTCACCCGCGATCATCGGTGCCTCGCGGTGCGAGGAGGCGGTGCCGGTCTCGGCTCTCAGCAGGGCGAACGAGGAAGCGGTCAACGCCCCTATGACGCCCATGCCGATCAGGGCGCGCCGGTTGATCCGGAGCTCCATGTCAGTTGGTCCTTTCGGCCGCCGGCCACGGTGTGACCGGCTGTGGGTACGGGGTAGGGAGGGATCCGGCCGGGTTCCTCGCCCTCCCATTCGCAGCCGCGCCCTCCCCGGATTGGCACCGGGCGGGACGATTTTCCGCCGCCTTCTCACCGGCTCTCCCCGCCGCGCCCACCGGCCTTCCCTGCCGCGCCCACCGGCCTGCCCGCCGCGCTCCCCGGCGCTCCGTACGACCGCGCCGCCGACCCCTTTACGTCAACCTTGATTGACAGCATTGATGGTGTCAACCTACATTGACGTCATCGACTTTCAGCCATAAAACAGGGCGAGACGCTCAAGGTGGGCTCATGCGCGGTAGACAGGAAAAGCGGCCTGAGGCCGATCACGTCGCTTCGGAGGGGGACACATTGCCGGGGGTCACATTGTCGGGGGACACGGGGACCACGGGGGACACGAAGCACGCGGGAGACGCAGGGGGCGCGGTGCCCGAGACCGCGTCGTGGCGGTTGCTGGTCGCGTACATACGGCCCCACAGAAGAGCCCTGCTGCTGGGCGGGAGCCTCAGTCTCGTCGGCTCGCTGGCCGGTCTGGCGATGCCGCTCATGGCCAAGACGGTCATCGACGCCTTCGGCGAGCAGCGCTCCCTG
Organism: Streptosporangium sp. G11; assembly: GCF_051192615.1. NCBI lineage: Bacteria > Bacillati > Actinomycetota > Actinomycetes > Streptosporangiales > Streptosporangiaceae > Streptosporangium > Streptosporangium sp. G11. The sequence continues at coordinate 134,036 of NZ_JBPJUQ010000017.1, read as the reverse complement.
GTCGGCCCGGTGCTGGGCCTGACCGCCGCGGTGCTCCTGGGCGCGGTCATCGGCGCGCTGGGCAGCTACGTGTTGGAGCGGATGGGCGAGGGCATCGTCTTCTCCGCCCGGCGCTCCCTGGTCGACCGGATGCTGCGGCTGCGGGTGTCCGAGGTCGACCGGCTCAAGCCGGGCGACCTGATGTCCCGGGTGACCTCCGACACCACGCTGCTGCGGGCGGTGTTCACCAACGGCGTGGTCGAGACGGTCAGCTCGCTGTTCATGCTCGTGGGCGCCGTGGTGATGATGGCGATCATGGATGGGCTGCTGCTGCTCATCACGCTGGGAGTGCTGGTCGTGGTCGGCGGGTTCGTCAGCCTGATCATGCCCCGCATCCAGCGCGCCTCGATGCAGGCGCAGGTCGCGGTCGGCGAGATGGGCGCGGTCCTCGACCGGGTGCTCCAGGCGTTCCGCACGGTCAAGGCCAGCGGTGCCGAGGAGCGGGAGATCGCCGCGGTGGGCGAGGCGGCCCGCGAGGCGCGCGACCGGGGGATCGCCGTCGCCTGGCTGACCTCGATCGCCGGTGTCTCGGCGTGGGTGTCCGCGCAGCTGGCGTTCGTGGCCGTGCTCGGCGTGGGCGGCGCGCGGGTCTCCTCGGGCGCGCTGGAGGTCTCCTCGCTGATCGCCTTCCTGCTGTACCTGTTCTACCTGGTCGCCCCCATCGGCCAGCTGGTCCAGGGCTTCACGCAGGTGCAGAACGGCCTGGCCGCGGTGAAGCGGATCCGCGAGATCGAGGAGCTTCCCGCCGAGGAGGCGGACGGCGCGGTGTACGAGGTCGGCAGGGCCCCGGCCGGGGTCGTCTTCGAGAACATCGCCTTCCGCTACGGCGACGACAGGCCGGTCGTCCACGACGGCGTCTCCTTCGAGGTGCCCGCGGGCGGGCTGACCGCCCTGGTGGGACCTTCGGGGGCGGGCAAGTCCACGATCTTCGCCCTGCTGGAGCGGTTCTACGAGCAGCAGGCGGGGACGATCACGATCGACGGCCGCGACATCGCGGACTGGCCGCTCGCCGAGCTGCGCGCCTGCCTCGGCTACGTCGAGCAGGACGCGCCGGTGCTGGACGGCACGCTCAGGGAGAACCTCGTCTTCGCCGCGCCGGGCGTGGACGAGGCCGACATCTGGCGGGTGCTCGCCCGCACCCGGCTGGAGGATCTGGTCTCCCGGCTCCCCGAGGGGCTGGAGACCCGGGTCGGCCATCGGGGGATCATGCTCTCCGGCGGCGAGCGCCAGCGGGTCGCCATCGCCCGTGCCCTGCTGCGCAGCCCTCGGCTCCTGCTGCTCGACGAGGCCACCTCCCAGCTCGACGCGGTCAACGAGCTGCGGCTGCGCGAGGTGATCGCGGAGGTGGCGGCGGAGACGACCGTGCTGGTGATAGCCCACCGCCTCTCCACCGTGGCGGGGGCCGACCGGATCGTGGTGATGGAGGCGGGCCGGGTGCGGGCCGTGGGGACCCACGACGAGCTGCTCACCGACGACGCCCTCTACCGTGAACTGGCCGCCACCCAGTTCCTGCTGCCCACCTAGCCCTGCTGCCGTCGGCTCGGTTGTGTAAATTCATATGGCTCAAAAAGGAATAATTCGGACACTGGGTCGAGGGGCTGATTCGCTGTCCGGTGAACCGGGCATCCCCGCCTGTGCGGAGCCTCTCCTTCGCATCGGAGCGCCCATCGGGCGCGCGCCGCATTCGATCACCCGGTCCCGTCCGTGCGGGGCGAGGAGCGGGGCGTGACGATCGTTACGGCCACCACCAGGGGGTGCCACGGGCGTGCTGCCCGCGGCACCCCCTTTTCCGGGTTGACCTGTAGCCTCCGGGTGACCAAATATGAATACGTTCATTCATTCTTGATGGGGAGGTCGGGCATGTCCGGCAGCCGGATCGTGCGCGCGCCGCGCGGTACCACGCTCACCGCCAAGGGGTGGCCGCAGGAGGCGGCACTCCGCATGATCCAGAACAATCTCGATCCCGAGGTCGCCGAGCATCCGGAACAGCTTGTCGTCTACGGCGGCTCGGGCAAGGCCGCCCGTGACTGGCGCTCCTTCGACGCGATCACCCGTACCCTGACCACCCTGGAGGGCGACGAGACGCTGCTGGTGCAGTCGGGCCGCCCCGTCGGAGTGTTCCGCACCCACGAGTGGGCCCCCCGGGTGCTCATCGCCAACTCCAACCTGGTGCCCGACTGGGCCAACTGGGAGGAGTTCCGGCGCCTGGAGGCCGCCGGGCTGACCATGTACGGGCAGATGACGGCCGGTTCCTGGATCTACATCGGCACCCAGGGCATCCTGCAGGGCACCTACGAGACCTTCGGGGCCGTGGCCGCCAAGAGGTTCGGCGGAAGCCTCGCCGGGACGATCACGCTGACCGCCGGGCTCGGCGGCATGGGCGGTGCCCAGCCGCTGGCCGTGACGATGAACGGCGGCGTGGTGATCTGCGTCGACTGCGACCCCAGGTCGATCGACCGGCGGATCGAGCACCGCTACCTGGACGTCCGCGCCGCCGACCTCGACGAGGCCCTGCGCCTGGCGTACGAGGCCCGTGACCAGCGCAGGCCGCTGAGCATCGGCGTCGAGGGCAACGCGGCCGAGGTCGTGCCCGAGCTGCTCCGCAGGGGCGCCGAGATCGACGTCGTCACCGACCAGACGTCCGCCCACGACCCGCTGATGTACCTGCCGGTCGGCGTGGCCTTCGAGGACATGGCCGACGAGCGCGAGAAGGACCCGGCGGGCTTCACCCGCAGGGCCCGCGAGTCCATGGCCGCTCACGTGGAGGCCATGGTCGGTTTCCAGGACGCCGGGGCCGAGGTCTTCGACTACGGCAACTCGATCCGGGGCGAGGCGCAGCTGGCGGGCTACACCCGCGCGTTCGACTTCCCCGGTTTCGTGCCCGCCTACATCCGGCCGCTGTTCTGCGAGGGCAAGGGCCCGTTCCGCTGGGCCGCGCTGTCCGGGGCCGCCTCCGACATCGCCAAGACCGACCGCGCGATCCTGGAGCTGTTCCCCGACAACGAGCCGCTCGCCAGATGGATCCGGCTGGCCGGGGAGAAGGTCCACTTCCAGGGCCTGCCCGCCCGCATCTGCTGGCTCGGGTACGGCGAGCGCCACCTGGCCGGGGAGCGGTTCAACGACATGGTGGCCTCGGGGGAGATCGAGGCACCGCTGGTGATCGGCCGCGACCACCTCGACTGCGGCAGCGTCGCGAGCCCGTACCGGGAGACCGAGGGCATGGCCGACGGCTCCGACGCGATCGCCGACTGGCCGCTGCTGAACGCCATGCTCAACGTCGCCTCCGGCGCCGCGTGGGTCTCCATCCACCACGGCGGCGGCGTCGGCATCGGCCGCTCCATCCACGCCGGGCAGGTCACCGTGGCCGACGGCACCAGGCTCGGCGCCGAGAAGCTCAACCGGGTCCTCACCAACGACCCGGGCACGGGCGTCATCCGCCACGTCGACGCCGGATACGACGAGGCCGTCACCGTGGCCGAGGAGCGGGGCGTCCGCGTCCCGATGCGCGAGTCCTGACCGGGCGAGACGCGCGGTGCTCACCGGTTCGCCGTCCCGCGGCTCCGGGCGCGGGCCGCGACCGGGGGCACGCGGCTCCCGGCGGGAACGCGCGGGCGCCGGTCCGCGTGCCGCCTCCCGGCCGGCGTGTCGCGTGCCGCGTCCCGATCCGCGTGCCGCGTCCCGATCGCGGCGCGCGGATCCTCCCGGCGCCGCTCCCTCCCGTCCCGCCAAGGTGTATGAACGACAGCGGGGCGGGACGGGACGGGAATGCCCGCGGGGCTTCGAGCGGTTGGAGGGGGCGTGGGTGACGGACTCGACCAACTGCTGGAGGGGCGGCGGCTGTCGCCCGTGCAGCGGCGGATCGCGCGCTACCTGGCCGACCACCTGTCCGAGGCCGTCTTCCTGTCCAGCGTGGAGCTGGCCGACCGGGCCGGGGTCAGCCAGCCGTCGGTGACGAGGTTCGCGATGGTGCTCGGTTTCGCGGGATACCCCGAGCTCAGGCAGGCGTTGCGGCCCCTCGTCGTGGGCGGGAGGAAGCCGTCGCGGGCCAACGACCTGCAGACCGCGATCGACGTGGAGATCGACAACCTGCGGAGCGTGCGCGAAGCGCTGAGCGACCCCTCGGACCTCTCGGAGCTGGGCGCCAACCTGGCGGGATGCGAGCCCCTGCCGGTGCTGGGCCTGCGGGTGTCGAGCGGGCTGGCCACCACGTTCGCCTACTTCGCGCGCCGGATCCACCCCGACGTCCGCCTGCTGACCCACGGCGGCTCCGAGCTGGCCGACGGCCTGTACGCCGCGCGCCGGGCGGGAGCGGGCTGGCTGGTCGCGGTGGTCCTGCCCCGCTACCCGGCCGAGGCCGTGCAGGCCCTGCGGGGCGCCCGCGACCTCGGCCTGCGTACGGCTGTGATCACCGACCGGCGGGACGTGCCCTTCGAGGCCGACGTGATCCTGGCCGCCCCCGTCGGCGAGCGGCTGGTCTTCGACTCGCACGCGGGGCCGCTGGCCCTGGCCATGGTGCTGGTGGAGGCCATGGCCGACGCGGCGCCGCTGCGCACCCAGGCCAGGCTGGAGGAGTACGAGCGGATGATCGACCAGGCCGGGGTCTTCACCGAGCAGCTCGACTGACGGCGCGAGAGGCGCCGTCAGCCGAGCCGGGCCTATCCGGCGAGCCGCTTCATCGAGCCGACCGACCAGCGCAGGCTGATCGCGGACAGGACCAGGATGAGGCCGAAGGCCAGCGGGATCGAGCCGTCGGAGAAGTCGCCGTCGAACAATGCCCGGCCGGCCTCGACCGCGTGGTAGAGCGGGTTGAACTGCGCGACCGCCCGCATCCAGTCGGGGGCCAGCGACATGGGCAGCATGATGCCGGTGAGCAGGATCAGCGGCATCGCGAAGAGCTGCATGATCTGCGACATGCCGTTCTCGTCGCGCAGCGCCAGCGCCATGCCGTACGACAGGCCGGAGGCGAGCAGTCCGGTGGCGGCCATCAGCACCAGCATGAGCGCCAGGCCCGGCACGCTGGCCCGCATGCCCATCAGCGTGGCCAGCGCGATCACCAGCAGGGCCTGGACGACCAGCACGATCATGTCGCGCAGGGTGCGGCCCAGCACGATCGCGGGACGCCAGGCGGCGCTGACCGCGAGCCGTTCCAGGTAGCCGTTGCGGATCTCGTTGATCATGCCGAAGCCCACGAAGAGCGAGCCGAACAGGGCGATCATCATCATCACGCCGGGCGTGAACATCCGCAGCGTGTCGCCCATGGTGCCGCCCGCGGTGGTGTTGGCCACCAGCGGCGCGAAGAGGAGCAGGTAGAGGATCGGCTGCATCAGGCCGAACAGCGGCCAGACGGGGTTGCGCAGGGTGGCCCTGAGCTCGTAGCCCAGGAACAGCATCGTGTGTCGAAGCACGGGGGTCCTTGTCGTTCAGTTCGCGTCGCGCAGGGAACGGCCGGTGTGGCGCAGGAACACGTCGTCGAGCGTGGCCCGGTCCAGGGAGATCGACCTGATCGGCAGCCCCCCGGACTCCAGGGCGCGGAGCAGGGCGGGCAGGTTGTGCTCCCCGTCGTCGAGGTAGGCGCGCAGGACGTCCTCCTCCTCGCGGACCTCCCTGACGTACGGCTCGGCGTCGAGGAGCGCCCGCGCCTCGGAGGCCCGGTCGAGGCGGAGCGTGACGACGTCGCCCGCGACCTCCTTCTTGAGCTCGGCGGGGGTGCCCTCCGCGACGACGCGGCCGTGGTCGATGATGACCAGGCGGTCGCAGAGCGCGTCGGCCTCCTCCAGGTAGTGGGTGGTCAGCAGCACGCTGGTGCCCCGCTCGCGCAGGGAGCGCACCTCGTCCCACAGGTTGGCGCGGTTCTGCGGGTCGAGGCCGGTGGTGGGCTCGTCGAGGAAGAACAGCGGCGGGTGGTTGACCAGGCCGACGGCGAGGGCGAACCTGCGCTTCTGGCCGCCGGACAGAGTCCGTACGGGACGGTCGGCCAGCTCGGCCAGGTCGAAGGCGGCCAGGAGCTCCTCGCTTCGCGCCTTCGCCCGCGCGCGGGACATGCCGCCGATCCTGGCGGCGAGGATCAGGCCCTCGCGGCCGGGGGAGTTCTCGTCCACGCCGCCTCCCTGGCCGACGTAGCCGATCTTCTCTCGCACCCTGGCCGCCTCGGTGACCACGTCGTGGCCCGCCACCCGGGCGGTGCCGGAGGTGGGGGTCACGAGGGTGGCGAGCATCCGGATCGTGGTGGTCTTGCCCGCGCCGTTGGGGCCGAGGAAGGCGAAGATCTCCCCCTCGGCGACGGACAGGTCGACGCCTTTGACGGCCTCGACCTCCCGGGGACTGTCCCTGCCGCGCCTGGTGGTGAAGGTCTTGCGCAGGTCGTGCGCTTCGATGATCATGGCTCTCCGTCGTAGGGGGTGCGGAAAAGGTTCGTGGGACCGAGGGGGAGGCCTTCTCGCCCGGCGACCGTCCGGGGGCTTCGGGGACCGGAGATCGGAGTCCGGAGATCGGAGTCCGGAGCGGATCTCAGGGCAGTTTTCCGGCCTTGACATCGGCCATGGACGCCTCGATCCAGTCGAGCTGCGCCTGGAACTGGCGGATGTTGAGCTGGAGGCACTCGTCGATGTGCCGGGGGGCTCCGTAGCCCTGCTTGCCGCCCAGCGCCCGCCGCATCATCGAGATGGACGCCCGCAGCTGCTCGGTCCTCGCCTCCATGGCGTTGACCAGGTCGGCAGGGGGAAGCCGGTCCATGAAGGTGAGCGCGACCTGGAAGGGGTCGACGATCGGCTTCAGGAACCACCAGCTGTTCATCAGCTGCTGGTGGAAGTCGGCCCGTCCCGCCTCGGTGATGCCGTAGACCGTCTTGCCGCCCCTGCCCTGCTCGACGATCTCCAGCAGCCCCTCCTCGGCCATCTTGGCCAGGCCGTGGTAGATCGAGCCGTAGGCCACGTTGGCCCAGCTGTCGGCGCCCCACAGTTCGAGGCGGCGCCGTACCTCGTAGCCGTGCAGCGGGCCGTCGAGCAGCACGCCGAGCAGCAGGGTTCGGGTGGAAGACATGCTCAAGTTTGTATTCAAGTTTGAGTACAGTGTCAAGCCCGCGGGGGACGGCGGGCTTCCGCTCCCCGCGCCGGACGTTCTCGCGGTGACGCCGGGATGTCCCGGGCCGGAGACGTTCCGCCCCGAGTAAGGTGATCGGCATGCCCGAACGCCCTAACGCGCTGGTCACCGGCGCCTCCCGGGGGGTCGGCGCCGCGATCGCCCGCGCCCTGGCCCCCACGCACGACCTGCTGCTCGGCGGCCGCGACACCGAGGCGCTGACCGGGGTGGTCTCCGGCCTGCCCGGCGCGCGGCCCTGGCCGGTGGAGCTCACCGCCGTCACGGAGGCCGACGTCTCCGGCATGGACCGGCTCGACGTGCTGGTGCACAGCGCGGGCGTGGTGACCCTGGGGCGCGTCGGGGAGACCCCGGCCGAGGTGTGGCGGCGCACGATGGAGATCAACGTGATCGCGGTGGCCGAGCTGACCCGGCTGCTGCTGCCCGCGCTCCGCGCGGCGCGCGGCCACGTGGTGCTGATCAACTCCGGGGCGGGGCAGCGGGCCAACCCCGGCTGGGTCTCCTACGCGGCCAGCAAGCACGCGCTGCGCGCCCTCGCCGACGGGCTCCGTCTGGAGGAGCCCGAGCTCCAGGTCACCACGGTCTACCCGGGGCGGGTCGCCACCGACATGCAGCGCGAGGTGCGGGACCGTGAGGGCGGTCCCTACCAGCCGGAGAACTACCTCGACCCGGACTCGGTGGCCCGGGTGGTGGTGACGGCCCTGACCGCCTCCCCCGACGCCCACATCACCGAGATCACCGTCCGTCCCGCCGCCGGACCCCCGAACTGAGAGCGGCGCGGCGCGCCGGGTTGAGGGGCTCCGGGCCGAGGGAGTGGAGAGCCGCGGGTGCGGCGGGCTCGCCAATGAATGGTCTCATTCACATAATGGGAGGGTGTTCGACGAGATGTGGGGTGCCATAGAGCACCTCGGACGTGACGGCCGGACCCGGGGCTACCTGCGAGACGCGTGGTCGCCCGCGGATCTGGAACTCCGGCGGTGGTTCGGGCAGGAGGCGGCCAGGCGCGGCCTCGACCTGAGAGAGGACCGCAACGGCAACCTGTGGGCCTGGTGGGGTGACCCGTCGGCCAGGCCCGGCGTGGTCACCGGCAGCCACCTCGACTCGGTGCGGCAGGGCGGCGCCTTCGACGGCCCCCTCGGAGTCGTGTCGGCCTTCGCCGCCCTCGACCTGCTGCGGGCGAGGGACTTCCGGCCCGCCCGCCCCGTGGGGATCGCCTGCTTCACCGACGAGGAGGGCGCCAGGTTCGGCGTCCCGTGCGTCGGCTCCCGCCTGCTGACCGGCATCCTCGACCCGGACAGGGCACGCGCCCTGAAGGACGACGAGGGCGACTCGCTGGCCGAGGTGCTGCGCGGGACGGGGCGCGACCCCGGCGCCCTGGGCCGGGACGAGGAGACCCTGCGGCACATCGGCGTCTTCGTCGAACTCCATGTCGAGCAGGGACAGGACCTGGTCCACCGGGACGCCCAGGTCGGCGTCGCCTCGGCCATCTGGCCGCACGGCCGCTGGCGGTTCGACTTCCACGGCCAGGCCAACCACGCGGGCACCACCCGCCTGGCCGACCGCGACGACCCGATGCTGCCCTTCGCCCGTACCGTCCTGCACGCCCGCCAGGCGGCCGAGCGCGGCGGTGTGGTCGCCACCTTCGGCAAGACACGCGTGTCGCCCAACAACGCCAACGCCGTCCCCGGCCTGGTCAGTGCCTGGCTGGACGCCAGGGGCGGCGACGAGGACGCGGTCAGGGCGCTGGTCGACGAGCTGACCGACTTCTCCGGCGCCGAGGTCACCGTCGAGTCGTGGACCCCGGTCGTCGACTTCGACGCGGTCCTGCGGGAGCGGGTCGCGACCGCCGCCGGGGGCGCGCCCGTCCTGCCGACCGGCGCCGGACACGACGCGGGCATCCTCGCCTCCGCGGGTGTGCCCAGCGCGATGGTGTTCGTCCGCAATCCGACGGGCATCTCTCATTCTCCGGAGGAACACGCGGACAGGGCCGACTGCCACGCAGGGGTCGCCGCCCTCGCCGCCGTTGTGGAGGACCTGTGCGAGAGCTGAGCTACTGGTGTGAGCAGGCCTGGCTGCCGCCGGGCGAGGTCGTCGCGGGGGTGCTCGTCAAGGTCAGGGACACCCTGATCGCCGAGATCGTCACCGGTGTGGCGGCCCCGCCGGGCGGAGCCGTCCGGCTGGCCGGGTTCACCCTCCCCGGTCTGGCCAACGCGCACTCCCACGCCTTCCACCGCGCCCTGCGCGGGGTGACACAGCGCGAGAAGGGCAGTTTCTGGACCTGGCGCGAGCAGATGTACGGCGTGGCGGGGAGGCTCGACCCCGACTCCTACCTCAGGCTCGCCAGGGCCACGTTCGCCGAGATGGCGCTGGCCGGGATCACCTGCGTGGGGGAGTTCCACTACCTGCACCACGGACCGGACGGCAGGTCGTACGACGACCCGAACGCCATGGGACACGCCCTCGTCCAGGCCGCGCGCGAGGCGGGGCTGCGCATCGCGCTGCTGGACGCCTGCTACCTGACCGGCGGCGTCGGCAGCCCGCTGAGCGGCGTACAGCGGCGGTTCGGCGACGGGGACGTCGACGGGTGGGCCGCGCGGGCGGAGGCTCTCGCGGCCGTTTACCGGGACGAGCGGGACGTGGAGATCGGCGTGGCCGTGCACTCGGTCCGCGCGGTCAGGGCCGAGCAGATCCCCGTGGTCGCCGAGTTCTCCCGCCACCACGCGCTCCCGCTCCACGCCCACGTCTCCGAGCAGCGCGCGGAGAACGCCGCCTGCGTGGACGCCTACACCGCCACCCCGGTCCAGCTGCTGGAGACGCACGGCGCGCTCGGCCCCCGCTCGACCGCCGTGCACGCCACGCACCTGTCGGACGTGGACGTCGCGCTGCTCGGCGCCTCCGGCACGCGCGTGTGCATGTGCCCGACGACCGAACGCGACCTCGCCGACGGCATCGGACCGGCCAGGAGGCTGTTCGAGGCGGGCGCGCCCATCACGCTCGGCTCGGACAGCCACGCGGTCATCGACCTGTTCGAGGAGGCCCGCGCGGTCGAGCTGGACGAGCGGCTGGTCACCGAACGGCGCGGCCACTGGTCGGCCGCCGAGCTCCTGAACGCCGCCACGGCCGCGGGACACGACTCGCTCGGCTTCGCCTGCGCGGGCATGCTCGTCCCCGGCGCGTGGGCGGACCTGGTGTCGGTGCGCCTCGACTCGGTCCGTACGGCCGGAGCCTCCCCCGTGCACCTGGCCGAGACCGTGATCTTCGCCGCCACGGCCGCCGACGTGCACTCCGTGGTGTCCGGGGGGCGCCACGTGGTCGTCGACGGCAGGCACGCCCTCGGCGACGTGGGCACCATGCTCGCCGAGGCGGTCGCCGAGGCGCGAGAGGAGAAGTCGGTATGACGAGCGAGGACCGGCCGGTGACGAGCACCCTTTTCGATCGCATCGGCCTGCTCTACACGGGCGACCGTGCGCGGGAGGAGATCGAGAACGCGGCGCTGGTCGTCGAGGGCGGCGAGGTGGTGTGGGTGGGGCCCGCCGGCGCGGCTCCGTGCGCCGACGAGCGGGTGGACGTGGCCGGGCGCTGCGTCATCCCGGGCTTCGTCGACAGCCACGCCCACCTCGTCTTCGCGGGCGACCGCACGGCCGAGTTCGCCGCCCGCATGGCGGGCCGCCCGTACACGGCGGGAGGCATCCGCACGACGGTGTCGGCCACCCGCGCCGCCTCCGACGCCGAGCTCGTGACGCGCACCGCCACCCTGGTCGCCGAGATGCTCGCCCAGGGGACGACCACGGTCGAGATCAAGAGCGGCTACGGCCTCACGGTCGAGGACGAGCGCAGGTCACTGGAGATCGCGCGGGGGTTCACCGAGGAGACCACCTACCTGGGCGCGCACGTCGTACCGCCCGACGCCTCCTCGGCCGACGAGTACGTCCGCACCGTCACCGGGGAGATGCTGGAGGCCTGCGCGCCGCACGCCCGGTGGGTCGACGTGTTCTGCGAGCGCGGAGCCTTCGACGCAGACCAGAGCAGGGAGATCCTCCTCGCGGGAGTGAAGGCGGGACTGCTGCCGCGGATCCACGCCAACCAGCTGGGCGAGGGGCCGGGGGCGCGGATCGCCGCCGAGGTGGGCGCGGCCTCCGCCGACCACTGCACGCACCTGACCGACGACGACGTCTCGGCGCTGTCGTCGTCGGGGGTGGTGGCCACCCTGCTGCCCGGCGCGGAGTTCTCCACCCGCTCGCCCTACCCGGACGCCCGCCGCCTGCTGGACGCCGGGGTGACGGTCGCGCTGGCCACCGACTGCAACCCGGGCTCCTCCTTCACCTCCTCCATGCCGTTCTGCGTGGCGCTGGCGGTCCGCGAGATGCGGATGACGCCGCTGGAGGCGATCAGGGCCGCCACGTACGGCGGGGCGAGGGCGCTGCGCCGCGGGGACGTCGGCACGCTGAGGGTGGGAAGCAGAGGGGATCTGGTGATCCTCGACACACCCACGTACGTCCACCTCGCCTACCGGCCGGGCGTGCCGCTGGTGACACAGGTGTGGAAGGAGGGGCGTCGCCTGGTTTGAGCCCCATTGGTGGGGTTAGTTGCACGCCTTGTCGGGGCGCCGGGAAACATCCTCCTTGAGGAGGAAATCCAAAACCATTCTCCAGGCGTACTTCTTGAGGGAATCTTTGCTCTCACCCGTCCGTTGAAAAGACAAGCGATGTGTCTGCGCGCATGGGGCGATGAGCGAGCGGGTGGACACGTCATAAGCAGGCGGAGCGAGGTGCCATCGGATGGCAAGGCCGACGGGGAATCGGACGCAGGATCAGCACGTCTCTGATCGAGACCTGCTCGGGACCTACCTGGCAGAGATCGGACGGGTGCCCCTGCTCACCGCGGAGGAAGAGGTCGAACTCGCCAAGCGGATCGAGGCGGGTCTCTTCTCGGAGCAGTTGCTGGACGGTGGGCTGACGGAGCCGCGGATAGCGGACGCGGCCGATGAGGAGCTTGAACGACTGGCCGTTTCCGGGCGGAGGGCCAAGGACGAATTCATCCAGGCCAATCTACGTCTTGTGGTGGCCGTCGCGCGCAAATATTCGGGGCGGGGAATGCCGCTGATCGATCTGGTCCAGGAGGGCAACCTGGGGTTGGTCCGCGCGGTCGAGAAGTTCGACTACCGGCGCGGTTACAAGTTCTCGACATACGCCACGTGGTGGATCAGGCAGTCGGTGGGGCGCGCCATCCACGAGCAGGCCCGACCGGTGCGCCTGCCCACCCACGCGGGCGAGCAGATGACCAGGCTGATGCGGGTCCGCCGCGACATGCTGGCCGAGTTCGACCAGGAGCCGACCGACGCCGATCTGGCGGCGGTGCTCGAACTTCCCATCGAGCGGGTCCGTGAGCTCCGCCGCTGGGCCTCCGACCCCGTCTCCCTGCAACTGGGCGTGGGCGACGAGGACGAGACCGAGCTCGGCGACATGATCGCCGACGATACGTGGGCCGATCCCGAGCAGCAGGCGATGGACATCCTGGAGCGCGAGCGCCTGGAGGAGTGGCTGACCGGGCTTGAGGGGCAGACCCGCGAGATGCTCCGCTGGCGTTACGGCCTGATGGACGGCCGCGAGCACACGCTGACCGAGGTCGGTGAGCGCTACGGCATCGGCCGCGACCGCGCCCGCCGGATCGAGCGTGACGCTCTGGCCCGGCTGCGGAAGATGGCCACGGCGGCCTGAGTTCGTGAATCCGGCACGGTCTGTTTGGGCCGTGCCGGATCGCGGGGTCGCTTGGCTTTTGCGGTGAGTCTTGTCGCTACGGCGGTTCGCTGTTCACGCCGCGGTGGGTTTTGTAGCCTGTTCGCGGTGCGGTGGGTTTTGTCGCTGTTCACGCTGCGGTGGGCGGGTGCTCCGGACGGCCGTCTCAGTTGCTGTCTGGTGGTTCAGGCCTCCGGCCTGCGCGGGCGCGGTGGTTGCGGGCTCTTTTTAAGCCGTCCGGAACACCCGCCCACCTCCGCTGCACGTGCTCTGGCCGTACGGCGTGCGACCGTAGCTGCTCGCTCTCCGGCCGCCCGGTGTTCTGTGTGCGGCTGAAGCGATCCGTACGAGAACCGCTCAGCGCGGGGCGCCGTAACTGAAGCGCCACTTCGGAAAGGAGCGCAGGGCGGGGCGCCGTACCGTGTCACGGTGACGCTAGGTCGAACTGCGCCCACACCACGTGGCCGGCGGCCTGGGTGCCTCGATACCCGACCTTGGAGGCCAGGGCCGCCACGGTCATGAGGCCTCGGCCGTTCTCCTCGTTCCCGCCCGCGCCGGAGGATCCCCAGGTGAGCCGGGGGTCGCTCTCGATCACGCGTGGGGGGTGAACCACCGCCTGCTTCCCACCCCTGAACGCCATGCTCGCTGGTGCGTCGACACGGCTCGCGCCTGGGAGCGGTTCGGTCGCAGGGACCGGGCGGTGACCGCGTTGCTCGCCGCGGAACGGGTCGCCCCCCCAGGAGATCCGACGGTCGGCGGTGGCCACGTTGATCTCGGGATGCGGTACGGCACGGGCCCGGTCCCGCCGGAGCTTCACGCGCTGGCTATCCGTAATGAGATGAACTAAGCCGGTTGGCTGTTTTGTGACTGGTGCTTCTGGAGATTCCGCGACGTACGGCCGCATTGTGCGGTGAGAAGAGGGAGCGCGGTTTTCTACGGTGCTCGCCGTGCGCTCCTTTCGAAAGTAACGCTTCAGTTACGGCGGCCCGCGCTGAGCGGTCTCGTACGGATCGCTTCAGCCGCACACAGAACACCGGGCGGCCGGAGAGCGAGCAGCTACGGTCGCACGCCGTACGGCCAGAGCACGTGCAGCGGAGGTGGGCGGGTGTTCCGGACGGCTTAAAAAGAGCCCGCAACCACCGCGCCCGCGCAGGCCGGAGGCCTGAACCACCAGACAGCAACTGAGACGGCCGTCCGGAACACCCGCCCACCGCAGCGTGAACGGCGGCGAACCCGACCAACGGGTCTGACGACCGTCCAACCGCCCGCACGAAGGGGTTACGGCCCCACCTATTCGTCCGATCTGAGGGGACATGGTGGGCGTGGCGACGGTCATGGACGGGGTCGTCGAAGTCTCCGCGAACCGCCAAGCCAGGCTCACCTGGGCTCTTTTACGGTCAGCTCCAAGTCATGGCACACCTTGTCCGAAACACGTCTGAAACACCATGCGGCCGAGATTCACAGATGTGAAACACGCAAGGTCGCACCTTGAAACGGTGGAAGAACACGCTGTGGCGCAACGTCAGTGCGCGGCCGGTCGATGGAGCCCAGGAAGCGATCACTGCGACTGTGAAACCGGCCACACGCCATTTGTAAGGGAGGGTCGCGTCGAATGAAGATCGATAGCGGCACCACTGCCTGGATGCTCACAGCCACCGCGTTGGTGCTGTTGATGACTCCTGGCCTCGCGTTCTTCTACGGAGGAATGACAAGAGCCAAGAGTGTCCTGAACATGATGATGATGTCGTTCGTCAGCATCATCACCGTCACCATCGCATGGGTGCTTTACGGGCACTCGCTGACCTTCACCGACAACGGCAGCGAGCTCGTCAACAAGTTCATCGGCGGCTTCGACGCCCTCGGGTTGCAGAGCCTGGTCGACACCGCCACCAAGGACGATGGCACGGGCATGCCGAGCCTGGTGTTCTCGGCCTTCCAGCTCACTTTCGCGATCATCACCGTCGCGCTGATCAGTGGCGCCATCGCCGACCGCGCCAAGTTCGGCGCCTGGGTGCTGTTCACCATCGTCTGGGCGACCATCGTCTACTTCCCCGTGGCCCACTGGGTCTGGGGCAACGGCTGGCTGTTCAACCTCGGCATCGAGGACTTCGCCGGTGGCACCGTGGTCCACATCAACGCGGGAGCCGCGGCGCTGGCACTGGCGCTCGTGCTCGGCAAGCGCACCGGCTGGCGCAAGGAGCCGATGCGGCCGCACAACCTGACCCTGGTCCTGCTCGGCGCCGGTCTCCTGTGGTTCGGCTGGTTCGGTTTCAACGCGGGCTCCGAGCTCGCGGTGGACGGCACCGCCGGCCTGGCGTTCATGAACACCCAGATCGCCACCGCCGCGGCGGCGGGCGCCTGGCTCGTGGTCGAGAAGATGCGCGACGGCCACGCCACCAGCCTCGGTGTCGCCTCCGGCGCCGTCGCCGGTCTGGTCGCCATCACCCCGGCCTGTGGTTTCGTGGACCCCTGGGCGGCCCTCGTCCTCGGCCTCGTCGCCGGCGCGATCTGCGCCTACGCGGTGGGCCTGAAGTACAAGTTCGGCTACGACGACTCCCTCGACGTGGTCGGCGTGCACCTGGTCGGCGGTGTGATCGGCGCGGTCTCCCTGGGCTTCCTCGCCGCCTACCCGTTCCTGGAGCAGCAGAGCACCGGCCTCTTCTACGGCGGCGGTGTCAAGCAGCTGGGCCTGCAGATTCTCGGCCCGGTCGCGGTCGGCGCCTACTCCTTCATCATCACCTGGATCATCGCTAAGATCATCGACAAGACGGTCGGCTTCCGGATCGGCGCCGAGGAAGAGATCACCGGCGTCGACATCACCTCCCACGCCGAGACCGGTTACGACCTCGGCACCATCCACTCCTCGGGTGTGGCCGCCGTCAACGGTCCGGCCCCCGCCCCGGCGTCTAAGAAGGTGGACGCATGAGACTCATCACCGCGATCATCAAGCCGTTCAAGCTCGATGACGTGAAAGCGGCCCTGGAGCAGTTCGGGGTCAAGGGCATGACGGTCAGCGAGGCCAGCGGCTACGGCCGCCAGCGCGGTCACACCGAGGTTTACCGCGGTGCCGAGTACCAGGTCGACCTGGTGCCCAAGGTTCGCCTCGAAGTGCTCGCCGAGGAGGAGGACGCCGAGGACGTCATCGACGTCATCGTCAAGGCCTCGCAGACCGGCAAGATCGGTGACGGCAAGGTCTGGTCCGTTCCTGTGGACACGGTCGTCCGCGTCCGTACCGGGGAACGCGGACCTGAGGCGCTCTAACCGGTGAGAGGCGACACGCGCTCGTACGCCGCGGCCCGTAAGGAACGGGCCGCGGACATCGACCGCTGGCTGACGGACCTGGTCCGCACCGCCTGCGGTACGCCGTACGGGCCCAACGGGGGAACGACGAGAAACGACGAGCGCGGCGCCCTCAACGGGGTCGCGCTCGTCGCGGTGGGGAGCCTGGGACGCTCCGAGCTCGCGCCGGGCAGTGATCTCGACCTGGTCCTGCTCCACGACGGGCGGGAGGACGTGGCGCGCGTCGCCGACCGCATCTGGTACCCGATCTGGGACTCCGGGGTCGGTCTCGACCACTCGGTGCGGACGGTGGACGAGGCGGCCAAGGTCGCCAGGGAGGACCTCAAGGCGGTCCTCGGCCTGATCCAGGCACGGCACGTGGCGGGAGATCCGGAGCTGACGCGCTCGGTGCGCGAGGTCGTGCTCGCCGAGTGGCGTGCCGACTCCCGGCGCCGCCTGGGCGAGTTGCGCGACGCCGCCGACAAGCGGGCGGAGGCCAGCGGGGAGCTGGCGTTCCTGCTCGAACCCGACCTCAAGGACTCCCGAGGCGGCATCCGCGACGTGCAGGCGATGCAGGCCGTGGCCGCGGCCTGGGTCGCCTCGGCGCCGGGCCCCCGGGTCCGCGAGGCCTACGAGCTGCTGCTCGACATCCGGCACGGCCTGCACCTGGTGACCGCCCGCGGCGCCGACAGGCTGGTGCTCCAGGAGCAGGACGCCGTCGCAGGGATGCTCGGCCTGCTCGACGCCGAGGCGCTGATGCGCAGGCTCGCCGAGGCCGCCAGGACGATCGGGCACGCCTTCGACGCCACCTGGCGCACCGTCGACCGGCTGCTGACCGGCCCCACCCCCCGTGGCCGGCGCCCGCTCGCCGACGGCGTCGTCGAGCACGGCGGAGAGGTCGTGCTCGCCCGGGGGGTCAACCCGCGCAAGGACCCGGTCCTGGTGCTGCGCGCCGCCGCCGCCGCGGCCGAGGCGGGGCTGCCGCTGGCGCCCGCCACGGTCACCACGCTGGCCGCCCAGTCGCCGCCGCTCCCGGTGCCCTGGCCGGACGAGGCGCGTGACGCCCTGGTGGCGCTGCTCGGCGCCGGTCGCGCGGCCGTGCCGGTCTGGGAGGAGCTCGACCAGGCGGGGGTGCTGGTCCGCCTGCTGCCCGACTGGGAGCGGGTGCGGCACCGCCCGCAGCGCAACCCGGTGCACCGCTACACCGTCGACCGGCACCTGATCGAGGCCGCCGCGGGGGCCGCCTCGTTCACCCGCGAGGTTTCCCGGCCCGACCTCCTGCTCATCTCCGCGCTCCTGCACGACATCGGCAAGGGATACCCCGGCGACCACTCCACCACCGGTGCCGTCGTCGCCCGCGACATCGGGGCCCGGATGGGCCTGCCCCCGGCCGACGTCGACATCCTGGAGACCGTGGTCCGCCACCACCTGCTGCTGCCGGAGACGGCCACCCGCCGCGACCTGGACGACCCGGTGACGATCTCCCGGGTGGCCGAGGCCGTCGGCTCGCGCGAGGTCCTCGAACTGCTGGCGGCCCTCGCCGTGGCCGACGGCAACGCCACCGGGCCCGCCGCCTGGAACTCGTGGAAGGCCTCGCTGGTCGCCGACCTGGTACGCCGGGTCCGTTCGGCGCTCTCGGGGACCCCGCTGCGCCCCGCGCCCTCGCTCTCGGTGGAGCAGGCGTCCCTGGCCCGCCACGGTGGCGGCGCGGTGCGCGTCAACGGGGGAGCGGTCACCGTGGTCGCCCCCGACCGCGCCGGGCTGCTCTGGCGCGCGGCCGGGGTGCTGGCCGCGCACCGGATGGTGGTCCGCGCCGCGTCGGCCGCGTCGGCGGGGACGACCGCCGTGATCGAGTTCTCGGTCGTTCCCGAGTACGGCTCGCCGCCCGACCCCGCGACGCTGGAGGCCGACCTGAGACTGGTCCTGGCCGGACGCCTCGACATCGAGCAACGCCTGGCCAGGAGGACCAGGTCGATGCGCCCGGCCCGGGTGCCGGTGGCGCCGCCGCGGGTGAACCTGGTGGACGACGCGTCCAACACCGCGACCGTCGTCGAGGTGCGAGCCCATGACCGTCCGGGGCTTTTGTGGCGGATTGGTAGAGCATTCGGTGAATGTGGCCTTGACGTACGGGCCGCTCGTGTGGAGACTCTCGGCGCAGAGGCGGTGGACGTCTTCTACGTGGTCGACAGAGCAGGTCGCCCGCTGACCGACGAGGTTCAGCGAGCGCAGGTGCGTGATCAAGTACTGGCTGCCCTGCGGTAACCGTAAAAAATCGGTCTCTCGTCGCCTTCGTAACGATTAAAGTCGCTATGTCGGTTTTGCCGATTCTTTCCCATGACCTTGTGGTCTGATGTTGTCCACTTGTGTCGTGATTGAGGGGTAGCGAGAGCGGTGACTACGGCGACATCCGAAAGCGGAGGTGCTTCGGCACCCGACCGTGGCAAGCGGCCTGCCGCCCGGTTCGGCTTGAAAAACTGGCGTGTCCGTTCGCGCCTGACGGCCCTGATCCTGGTACCGACGGCGGTGGGTGTCGTACTCGCCGGCACGCGCGTGGTGGCCTCCGTCGACAGCGTGGCCGGATACCAGCGGACCGCCTCCGCGGCGGAGTACTCGGGCGGTCTCCGCGACCTGGCCCAGGCGCTCGGGCTGGAACGTGACCGCGGTGCCTGGTCGTCGTTCCAGACCTCGAACAAAAGCCTGAAGGACAGCTCCGACGCGCAGCGGAAGACCGTGGACGCGCTGGTCAAGAAGGTGCGGCTGGAAGTACAGGCCATCGACGACTCCTACGGCGCCAGAGTCGTCGAGGCGGCCAAGAACGTGACCTACCAGCTGGAGGGCCTCCCCGAGCTGCGCCGTCTGCCGGGTATCGCCCGTGTGGAACGGTACAGTTTCATGATCGCCCCGCTGCTGACGCTCCACGAGGAGCTCACGCTGGTCAGTGACGATCCGGAGATCATCGGCAACACCCGCGCGCTCAGCGCCCTGGCGTACGCCAAGGAGGAGGTCTCCAAGCAGCGCGTCCGGCTGCTGGCCGGTTACTACGCGCCCTCGCTCATCAACCCGCAGGAGGTCGAGAAGTTCATCGCCTCCCGCTCCCGCATGGACGAGTACGAGGCGGACTTCGGCGTCGAGTCGAGCCCGGCCAACGCGCAGCTTCTCACCACAGCCATGATCGACGAGCGGGTCCACCGGGCCGAGCTGATCAAGGCCAGGGTGATCGTCCTCGCCAGCGACCCCACGCGCACCGGACGGCTGCTGTCCGACTTCAACGAGGTCAAGCAGTGGTTCTCGGACAACAGCGCGGTCCTCGAGCGGATGCGGAAGGTCGAGACCAAGGTCGCCGGTGACGTGGTCACCCGGGCCCGGGACCTGGAGGACGCCGAGCAGCGCAACGCGATCATCACCTCCGGGCTGATCCTGATCCTGCTCCTGCTGGTGCTCGGCCTCACGGTCGTCATCGCCCGCTCGATGGTGACGCCGCTGCGCCGCCTGCGCGTCGAGGCGCTGGAGGTCGCGAGCTTCAGGCTTCCCGAGATCGTGCGGCGCCTCCGGATCTCCGGCGAGGCCCGTACGCCCGACATCGATCCCATCTCGGTCGACAGCGCCGACGAGATCGGGGAGGTCGCCAAGGCCTTCGACGAGGTTCACCGGCAGGCCGTGCGCCTGGCCTCCGAGGAGTCCGAGCTCCGCTCCAACATCAGCGCGATGTTCGTCAACCTGTCGCGGCGCACGCAGACCCTGGTCGAGCGGCAGATCTCGCTGATCGACGGCCTGGAGAAGGGCGAGGAGGACGGCGGCCGCCTGGCCGACCTGTTCCGGCTCGACCACCTGGCCACCCGTATGCGCCGCAACTCCGAGAACCTCCTGGTCCTCGCCGGTCACGAGCCGACCCGCAGGCGAAGCCAGCCGGCCAAGCTCGTCGACGTCGTCCGCGCCTCCCTGTCGGAGGTCGAGGACTACGAGCGCGTGCAGGTCAAGGTGCACCGCACGATCTCGGTCGCGGGCAGCGCGGCGAACGACATCGTGCACCTGGTCGCCGAGCTGGTGGAGAACGCCATCCAGTTCTCCCCCCGGGCCAGCCAGGTCGTGGTCTCCAGCAGCGTCATCGAGGGCGGTGGCGCACTGCTCGCGGTCAGCGACCCGGGCATTGGCATGACCCATGACGAGCTGGTCGAGACGAACCGCCGGCTGGCGGACCCGCCCGTCGTCGACGTCTCGGTGTCGCGGCGCATGGGCCTGTTCGTGGTCGGCCGCCTGGCGCTGCGCCACGGCATCCGGGTCCAGCTGCGCCCGCAGGAGGGCGGCGGTCTCGTCGCCATGGTCCTGTTCCCTCCGGCGCTCGTCGTCCAGGCGGTCCAGCCGGTGCAGACGCCCTCCTGGGGGTCCGAGCAGGAGTTCTCCGCCCAGCCGTCCGCCGCCGGTCACCCGCCCGTCCAGCAGCCCTCGTACGGGCAGCCCCAGCCCCTGTCGGGGCACACGCACCCCTCGTTCGAGCAGGGACAGTCCCCGTTCGGGCAGGACCCGTTCGCGCGGCCGTCGTTCGGGCAGACGCCGTTCGGGCAGGGCTCGTTCGGCCAGACGTCGTTCGGTCAGGCGTCCGTGGAGGCGCCCTCGTTCGGCTCCGCTCCGCCGGCCGTTGACCACTCGGCCCCTGACTGGCCGATTCCCGCCGGTCCCTCCGGATCGCCCGGTGCCCCGGGCAGGAGTGGCCCGCCCCTGCCCAAGCGCCAGGTCAACGGCAACGGCAACGGGGGCACCCCCGCCTCCGAGTTCTCCCCTTGGGGTCAGTCCTCGTACGAGGACACGACGGTGGGGGCGATGCCCGCGGTGGGCGTCTCCGCGTTCGAAGCCGAGCAGGAGGAGTTCCTGCCCATCTTCGCCTCGATAGAGTCGGCCTGGTTCCGCCGGGTGGACGGATCGGGCGAGCAGGCGGTCACGGGCGGGCCCTCGGGACAGGTGGCGTCCCCCGGACCGCGGAGCGAGTCCCGCGATCCGGAGGCGCCGTGGGGGGAGGAGCCGACGCCCCCGACCGGCATGCCGGTCCGCGAGACACCGCCGAGGAGGGAGCAGGTGACGGCGGTGGCAGCCGCGCAGCCCGCGCCGTCGGGCGACCCGGACGGCTGGAACACCCCCGCAGACGCCGGGTGGCGCGCCGCCCAGGCGGCGAGTGAACCCTCGCTCGGCGGGGTGACCGCGGCCGGCCTGCCCAAGCGCACTCCCAAGGCGAACCTCGTACCCGGTACGGCCGCCGCCGTGCCGTCCAGCCCCATGCCGCCCCTGTCACCCGACAGGGTGCGCAACCGTCTGTCGAGCTTCCAGCAAGGTGTACGGCGGGGCCGTGCTGAAGTAGTCGAAACCACCACCAGAAGCCTGGTGGACGAGGAGGAGGGCTCGTGACGACCCTGAGTCATGAGGCACGCAGGTTCGACTGGCTGATCACCGAGTTCGTCCGCGGCACGCCCGGTGTCGCGCACGCGGTGTGCGTCTCCGCCGACGGGCTGAGGATCGCCAGTTCCGAGGGGTTCCCGCCCGACAGGGCTGACCAGCTCGCCGCCGTCTCGGCGGGACTGCTCAGCCTGACGGTGGGCGCCTCCCGGGTGTTCGAGGGAGGCGCCGTCACCCAGACCGTGGTCGAGATGGAACGCGGCCTGCTGCTGGTCATGGCGATCAGCGACGGCTCCGTGCTCGCCGTGCTGGCCTCGCCCGACTGCGACATGGGTCTGGTGGCGTACCAGATGACCCTGCTCGTCGACAGGGCCGGACAGGTGCTCACCCCGGCGCTCCGCGCCGAGCTGCAGTCTTCCCGGGGCCGGTAGTGACCGCGCTCACGCCCGGTTTCCTCACGGGAGAGGCTCGTGCTCGGGATTGACGGAACCGGGGACGACGAGCCCCTGTTCCGTCCGTACGCCGTCACCGGCGGCAGGTCGGAGCCCCGTTTCCACCTGGCGATGGAGGCGCTGGTCTCCTCCTCCTTCATCATGGAGGAGGACCTGGCGCTGCTCACCCCCGAGCAGGATGCGATCATCAGGCTCTGCCGTTCGTACCGGTCGGTCGCCGAGATCTCGGCTCTGCTGAGGGTTCCGCTCGGCGTGGCCCGCGTGCTGGTGGCGGATATGGTCGACGAGGGTTTCGTCCGCATCCACCAGCCGCATCTCAACGAGGGACAACCGGACCTCAACATGCTCGAAAGGGTTCTCAGTGGACTTCGCAGGCTCTAGCCAGGGTGGCCTGACGTCAACGAAGATCGTTGTCGCGGGCGGGTTCGGCGTCGGCAAGACCACGTTCGTGGGGGCGGTGTCGGAGATCGTGCCGCTGACCACGGAGGCGGTGATGACCGACGCCAGCGCCGGGATCGACGACCTGGGGCTGACCCCCCACAAGACCACCACCACGGTCGCGATGGACTTCGGCCGCCTCTCGCTGGACCGCGACCTGATCCTGTACCTGTTCGGTACGCCGGGTCAGCACCGGTTCTGGTTCATGTGGGACGACCTGGTCCGCGGCGCGATCGGCGCGGTGGTCCTGATCGACACCCGGCGGCTGGCCGACGGCTTCCCGGCGATCGACTACTTCGAGGAGGCCAAGCTCCCCTTCGTGGTCGGTGTCAACGGCTGGAACGGGGAGTTCCCGCACCACGAGGAGGAGGTGCGCGAGGCTCTGACGCTCGCCCCGCACATTCCCGTCGTGCGGACCGACGCCCGCTCCCGTGACTCCGTCAAGAACACGCTGATCACTCTGGTCGAGCACGTTCTGCGGGTCCGCGCGGCCTACGGCACGTCGGTGTAGCTCCGCGTTCTCCCCCGGGGGACGGTCCCGCGCTCCGCGGGACCGTCCCCCGAGGCGGTTCCCGGCTCTCCTGCGGAGGGCTTCGGCCTCGTCGTGTTTCGTCCGGTGGGGTACGGGCCGGGATCGTCAGCCCGGTATCCACTCCTTCCAGGTTATTTTGTTCGCGTCGATCCACTTCTGGGCCGCGCGGTCGGCGCCGAGGCCGTTGTTTTTCATGTCGTTCGCCACCACGTTCTGCTGCTCGTTCGTCCAGGTGAAGTTCCGGACCAGTTCGTAGGCCCTGCCGCCGGTGTCGGCGAACCGCCTGCTCACGATCTTGTCGAGCAGGTAGGGCGGGTAGTCGCACTTGACCCGGGCGGGGTCGGTGTCGCAGCCGATCGCGTACGGCGGGAGGTTGACCTTCGCCAGTTTGATCTGGGTGAAAAGCCACTGCGGCTCGTAGAAGTACATCAGCAGCGGGGTCCGGTCGCGGGTCGCCCGTTCGGCGGCGTCGATCAGCGCTTTCTCGCTGCCCGCGTAGACGACCCTGTAGTCGAGGTCGAGATTGCGGACCAGGGCCTCGTCGTTGGTGACATAGGAGGGGTCCCCGTCGAGAAGCTGACCTAAATCGCCGGATTTATCCGTTTTGAAGAGGTGGGCGTACTTGTTGAGCTGCCGCCAGTCGGTGATCCCGGGATACTCGTCCACCATCCACTGGGGGACGTACCAGCCGATGACACCCTTGGCGCCGCTCCTCCCTGCGGAGACCGCGACCTTCTTCTCCTCGATGTAGGTCTGCTTCAGCGCCTCCCGCCCCCAGTTCTCCACGATCACGTCCACCGTGCCCGCTTCGAGGCCCTCCCAGGACCGGGGCGCGTCGAGCCGCACGGTCTCCACCCGGTAGCCGAGTTCCTGGGTCAGCAGGCGGCCGATGACCGCGGCGCCGGCCTCGTAGCCCGCCCAGTCGTTGACGGCGATCCTCACGGTCCCGCCGGAGGGCGGGGTGGCCGGCGCGGTCGCCTCCCGCGTGTCCTGGCCGGTGCACGCGGCGATCGAGAGGAGCAGCGCGGTGGCCGCGCCGAGCGCCAGGAGGCGGGGAAGGGAGGGCGGGCGGGAACCGCGAACCTGGCTCGCGGCGTCGCCGGGTGTGGCCACGGTCTCCTCCAGGGCTCGCCGCCCGGATTCGGTGGACCGGGGACGTGGTGAGGACTACGGATGCAGGGAGTCAAGATATGGCGTAAATATCGTGAATCACAATGTTGCGGTCTTCCGAAAGTCGCCGGACCCCCATCGCGGGGCCTCGCGGCCCAGGTTTGGAACGATACAAACGGCCATACGAGCCAGGAAATACCTAATGAGAGTATTCGGACGACCGAAACTGGGGTTCCAGTCATAGCTGGAGCTCCGGATCGGAGTCCCTGCTTCACCACGAATACCCATTTATAGAGCTGCGTTCGCTTGGCCCCACCGGTTGATATGTGCTCGAATTGCCGGGAACCACGGGAAATTCGGCCAGAGGTTCGTCCACCGAGAGGGCAGCGTTCGGTGAGTACACACGAGATCCACGGCGCGGGCAGCGGCCTGCGCCTGCGGAACTGGCGGGTGCGCCGGCGTCTCGTCGCGCTCATCCTGGTGCCCACGATCGCCGCGGTGCTGCTCGGCGGTGTCCAGGTGTTCGCCTCGATGCGCGCCGCGGGCGACTACCAGGGGGTCAACGACCTCGCCCGGCTCTCCGCCCGCGTCGGCACGCTCACCCACGAGCTGGCCGAGGAGCGCGACCACACCGCCTGGTTCATCGCCCTGGGCCGTCCGGAGAGCGGTGTGGAGGACGTGCGGGCACAGATGGACCTGGTCGACAGTTCCGTGACGCGCGTCCGCGAGAGCGGTTCCCTGCTCGGCGAGGAGGTGACCGGCCGTACCAGGGAAGAGGTCGAGACCGCGATCACCCGCCTGGACGACCTCCCCCCGCTGCGCGAGCAGGCCCTGAAGTCGACGCTGCTGCCCGACGCGACCGTCGCCGCCTACTCCCTGGTCATCGCCGACCTGCTCTCCCTGCACGACGAGCTGGGCAAGGGCAGTGCCGACGACGTCCTGTTCGGCCAGGCGCTCACCCTGGACGCGCTCGCCCGCGCCAAGGAGGCCCTCTCCTTCCAGCGGGCGCTGCTGACGGTGGTGCTCGTGGCGGGACGGTTCGAGCAGGGGCAGATGGAGCAGTTCCTCGGCGCGGTCTCCACCGAGCGCAACGAGCGCAAGACCTTCGCCGCCGAGGCGGGAAGCCGCAACCGCCGCCTCTTCGACGAGGCCGTCAACGGCCGTACCGCCGAACGCGCCGAACTCATCCGCGAGCTGGTCCTGCTCCGCGCGGCCTCCGGCGTCTCGCTGAGGGGCCTGGACCTGGAGCGGAAGGACGACGCCAAGGAGTGGTACGACGCGGCCACCGTTACCATCGGCCACATGCGCGAGGTCGAGGAGCGGCACGCCCAGGACATCGTCGTACGCAGCCAGCAACTCGGCGACGCCGAGCAGAGCCGCGCCCTGATGGTCGCCGCGGCCGTCGCCGCCCTGCTGGCCCTCGTGCTGGTGATCACCATCGGGGTGGCGCGCTCGCTGGTCAGGCCGCTGCGGCGGTTGCGCAGGGAGGCGCTGGAAGTCGCGGGGGAGAGGCTGCCCGCGTACGTCCAGCGGGTCCGCGAGGCGCACGGAGGGGAGATCGTCGCCGAGGTGGCACCGATCGGGGTGCTGTCGCGCGACGAGATCGGCGAGGTCGCCAGGGCGTTCGACGAGGTCCACCGGGAGGCCGTGCGGCTGGCGGGCGACGAGGCCAGGCTGCGCAACACCGTGAACGCGATGTTCGTCAACCTCTCCCGGCGGAGCCAGAGCCTGGTGGAACGCCAGCTCAGCCTGGTCGAGCGGCTGGAGCGCGGCGAGCGCGACGACCAGCGGCTGGCGGACCTGTTCAAGCTCGACCACCTCGCCACCCGCATGCGCCGCAACAGCGAGAACCTGCTCGTCCTGGCCGGGCAGGAGGTGGCGCGGCGCTGGAGGCAGCCGGTCGAGCTGATGGACGTGGTCAGGGCCTCGCTGTCGGAGGTGGAGAACTACGAGCGGGTGACGAACCTGGTCCAGTCGGAGGTCGCCGTCGCGGGCCCCGCGGTGAGTGACGTGGTCCACCTGCTCGCCGAGCTGGTCGAGAACGCCGTCTCGTTCTCGCAGCCGGACACCAGGGTCACGGTGTCCAGCAGCCGGATCGACGGCGGCGGGGTGATGGTCTCGGTGACCGACAAGGGCATCGGCATGACGCTCGACGAGCTCTCGGAGGCCAACCGGCGCCTGGCCGACCCGCAGGCCGACGACGCCTCGGTCGCCCGCCACATGGGCCTGTTCGTCGTCAGCCGCCTCGCGCTCAAGCACGGCGTCCGCGTCCAGCTCCGTCCCCAGGACTCCGGCCTGACCGCGATGGTCCTGCTGCCGGAGGCGCTCCTGATCCTGCCGCCCGTCGGGGTCCAGCAGACCGGCTACCCGCAGCCCGCGACCGCCTTCCCCGGCATGCCGGCGGGGACGCCCGGCCTTCCCACCGGGGTGGTGGGCTTTTCCGGCGGCGCGGCCGATTCGCCGTTCCCCCACGCCCCCGGTGTCGCGGGCCCGCCGCCGAGGGTTCCCCTGCTGGCGGCGCCCACGGACACGCAGGCACCTCCCGCCGCGGGGCCGCCGTCCCTGCCCTCGCGGGTCAGGCCGGACGCGACCGCGCGGAGCGTGTGGAACCCGCCCGCGGAACGGCTCCGCCCGCCGGGGGAGCAGGGGGGTTTCCCGCAGCTTCCCGGCCCGTTCGACCGTCTCCCGGGGCCGCTCGACTCCCCGTCCGGTTTCCCGGCGGGGACCTCGGCGGAGCGGGAGGACGACTTCCTGCCGATCTTCGCCTCGGTCGAGTCCGCCTGGTTCCGGATCGCCGACCTGCCCCGGGGCTCCGGCGCGGAGACGGCCGGTCCCGAGGTGGCCGCTTCCGAGGAGCCTCGGGCCGAGCCCGAGCCGTGGACCTCGCCCGGTGACAGCGGCTGGCAGGCCGCGCAGGCGGCGAGCGCTCCCGCGCTCGGCGGTAAGACCGCGGCCGGGCTGCCCAAGCGCACCCCCCTGGCCAACCTGGTTCCCGGATCGGTCACGCCGCTCGTGCGCTCCGAGCAGCCTCCGGCGCCGGCCATGCCCTCCCTCTCGCCCGAGCGGGTGCGCAGCCGCATGGCGAGCTTCCAGGAGGGCGTGCGCAGGGCGCGCAACGAGCTTCCGGACCGGGAGCAGTAGCGTGCGGGCCGACAACCGGGACCAGGGGCGGGAGCTTCACGACGACCGTGTCTCCCCGTGGGAGGAGCGGTGGGACGACACGCCCCGGTACGGCCTCCCGGCCGAGGCCGCGGGCCACGGGTGGCCCGCCGAGCCGCCCGCGTTCGCGCCGTCCGTCCACGGAACCGGGACCGGAGCCGGGGCCGAGCCGCCGGGATACGGCTCGCCTCGGGAGACGCCCGGATTCGGAGCCCGGCGGGACGGGCGCTTCGGGTACGAGCCGGAGCACGACGAGCCGGCCGAGGAGGAGAGCTCGCTGGTCCGGATGTACGCCGTGACCGGGGGACGGGTCGTCCCGAGTTCCAAGCTCGCCATGGAGGCGCTGGTCTCG
This sequence comes from Streptosporangium sp. G11, assembly GCF_051192615.1. NCBI lineage: Bacteria > Bacillati > Actinomycetota > Actinomycetes > Streptosporangiales > Streptosporangiaceae > Streptosporangium > Streptosporangium sp. G11. The sequence goes on along the minus strand of NZ_JBPJUQ010000017.1, from coordinate 106,460 downwards.
ACCACGACCACGGCCCCGCTCGGCCTGTCCTACGTCCGGGAATACCGCTTCATCAGCGATCTGTGCCGCAGCATCCGCTCGATCGCCGAGATATCCGCCCTCCTGAGCGTCCCCCTCGGCGTCACCCGCGTCCTGGTCTCCGACATGGAGTCCGAGGGCCTGGTGCGGATCCATCACCCCCGGGTCACCGCCGCGGGCCCCGGGCCCGACCTCCTCGAACGCGTCCTCAACCACCTCAGGGGCTAGGGTTCTCCGGGCTCACGGTTCACCTCCGCGCCGGAGGGCGGGAGGGCGCGCGTCAGCTCTGCGCGAGCCACCAGCGGGCGGCGACGAGCTCGGCCACCAGGGTCTCGGTCAGGAGCGCCACGTCGGGGTCGTCGTCGTGGAGGTAGCGGACACAGGCCTTGGCGCCGGGAAGGTCGCCGCCGACGGCCAGCACGGTGGAGCCGCGCTGCCGGACCCAGTCCATGGCCTGCTCGTCGTAGCGGGAGCCGGGGAAAAGGATGGCGCGGTAGTCGAGGGTCTTGGTGAGATAGACGTCCACGTGGGCCCAGTCGCCGGTCTCGCACGCGTCGGCCGCCCTGCGGGGGCCCTCCCTGAACATCAGGGCCGACTGCTCGGCCGAGGACAGGTGCTCGGCGGGAGCGATCGTGTAGACGCCGTGCGGGCCGTCGAGCAGCGCCGCCGCCGGTTCCAGCCACTCGTCGCGGCGGTCGAGCAGGTCGGCGGTGGCCTCGGCCGTACGGCGGAGCAGCGCGGGCACGTCCCGGCCGAACCCGCCGGGCTCGCCCCCGGCCGGGGCACGCCCGCCCCAGCCGGGGACGGTCAGATGGCCGCCGAGTGCCAGGAGCAGGGCCAGGGTGTGCTGGAAGGTCCGGCAGGAGACGCCGCCGCGCTCCTCGCCCGCCACCATCGGGACCACCAGGTCGGCGCCCTCGGTGACGGCCGAGTCCGGGTTGTTGGTCAGCGCGAGGACGAAGGACCGGCCCCGGTGACGGGCGAGCGCGTCCAGGGTCTCCCGGCTGCCGCCGGTGGCGGAGATGGCGACCACCAGGGTGTCCGGGCCCGGCGGGTAGGACAGCGCGGCGGAGGCGTACTCGGCCACGGCGTCCACCCCCGCGGCCCGCAGGCGCAGCGCGGCCACCCGGGCGGCGTATCGGGAGCTGCCCATGCCGAGGAGGAGCACCCGCCGGATCCCCGAGGGAATCCCCGCGAAGGGGTCGCCCGCCTCCAGGGCGTCGGCCAGCGCGGCCAGCGCGACGGGCTTGGCCTCCAGGTCGGTGAGATACAGCTCGGGAATCACGGGGTCTCCTTAGTCTTCGTCGATTTCGCCGGGTTCACCGGTACCGGGACCGCAGCACGCCCATCGGGGCGTAGCGCCAGCGGGGGAGGTGGCGGGCCGCGTAGACGAGCTCGCGGCACTCCTGCTCGATCTCGAAAGGGCGCAGCAGGGAACGGTCCAGAAGGGTGGCGTGACCCAGCTCGTCCAGCCGTCCCAGGTAGGCCGACTCCAGGGTGGCACGGGCCGTGGCGGTCCACCCGGCGATCACCTCGGGGTCCGCGTCGCGGCGCCTGATCGCCACCTGGCCGACGTGTTCGAGGCTCGTGGTGAGCTGGGCGAGGTCGCGGGCCGCGGGCTGGAAGGGGTCGGCGCCCGCGACGGTCGGGTTGCCGTCGAAGTCGATCACCGCGTAGCCGTCCCGCCAGCGGAGGATCTGCCCGACGTGCAGGTCACCGTGGATGCGGATCAGCGGGCCGGCCCCCGCGCCGGCCAGCGGCGCCAGCTCGGCGCGGAGCACGCCGGCGCGCTCCGCGAGCCAGTCGCCGTCCTCGCCGCCGGTCAGCGCCAGCGCCTCCTTCAGGGCCTCGTCCGCCCGGAGCGACCACGGGCTCCCTCCCGCCCGTACGGCGTCCGCGTGCCTCACCGGGACGGGGAAGGTCGCGGACGGGGTCGCCATCGCCGCGTGCAGGCCGGCGGAGAGGACGCCCAGGTCGGCGGCGAAGGAGGTGCCGCCGGAGACGGCCTCGTCGACGCACCACTCCCAGCCGTCCCGGGCCTCGGGCAGGTACGCGGTGACGAGGGCGAGCAGCAGCTCGGAGCCGTCGCCGGCGCGCAGGGAGACGGACGCGTACGGCGTGGCGGTCGCGGTGAAGCCGACCGACGTCAGGTGCGCGAACATGTCGGGCGCGGGCTGGGGGAGCGGCGCGGGCGGGGTGAGCCATTTCACGACGACCCTTTCGCCGACGACCACCGAGTGGTTGGTCTGGTCGACGTCGAACCCGCGTTCGGCGGCCCGGACGGCCTCTCCGATCGATGACAATTGAGTGTCGATTGAGGAAAGAGTGGTGATCGTCTCGGGAAGCGGATGGAAGCGGCGGACCCCGAAAGGGGGTGGTACATCGCAGGTCAGAGCCTCGACGAGCTCACTGGTCCGCCCGTCGCCGGCCTGGGGAACCGTGTCGATCCGGTTCCAGATTGAAGCAGGATTTAACAAACGGACCAAACTTTCCAGTGGTGATGTCGGGGGAAGTCTTGCTCAAGTTAATGTTGACTGCAACACTCCTGCTTTGGTCTGCCGTGTCCCTAACGGCCGGTCTACCCCACTTACACTGAATTCTGAAGGAGTAGCGGCCGTGTCCCGCACCCGGTACACCCGTCGTCTTCCGGTCGCCGCCCTGGTCACCGGTCTCGCGCTCGCAGTCTCGGCATGTGGCGGGGAGGCCGCGGACCCCGCTGCCGCGCCCGCCGCCAGTGCCTCGTCGGCGCAGCTCAACCCCAACGCCGACCTCTCCAAGCAGAGCGTCACCATCTCTGTCTGGGACGGTTACACCCCCAAGGAGCTGGCCACCGAGGTCAAGGCCAAGCTCAAGACCGACCTCAAGGTCACCCTCCACGCCACCAACGAAGAGATCATGGCGAAGCTCACCAGCGGCGCCGACACCGGTCTCGACGTGGCGTTCGTCTCGGGTCAGTACGCCCAGGCCCTCAACGAGGCCGGGCTGCTGGAGACGCTCCACCCCGAGCTGATCCCCAACCTCGCGAACCTCTATCCCGAGGCCAAGGAGCTGTCCTACGACAAGGGCAACGCCTTCTCGGTCCCCTACACCTGGGGTACCACGGGCATCTGCTATCGCACGGACCTGGTGAAGACGCCGCCGACGAGTTGGAACGATATTCTCAACCCGCCGGCGGAGGCGCTCAAGAAGGTCACCATGATGACCACCGAGCGCTGGCTCGCCCTCCCCGCCATCAAGGCGCTCGGCTACTCGGTCAACACCAAGAACGACGAGGAGATCGCCAAGGTCAAGGCGAAGCTCGAGGAGGCGAAGCCGAAGCTGCTCAGCTACGACGACACCACCTTCGGCGAGAAGCTCAAGACCGGCGAGGCCGTGATGGTCGAGGCGTGGGACGGCTGGTGCCCGACCACCGAGAAGAACATCAAGTTCGTGGTGCCGAAGGAAGGCAGCGACCTGTGGGTGGACACCATGGTCGTGCTGAAGTCGTCCAAGAACAAGGAGGCGGCGCACGCCTTCATCAACTACATCCTGGACCCGAAGGTCCACGGCTGGGCCGCGGAGAACATCCTCTACAAGGTCCCGAACAAGGCCGCGATGGACGCGATGGACGCCAAGCTCAAGGCTGACAACGCCCCGCTGCAGATGACCCCCTCCGACCTGCTCAAGGGCGAGTCGATCATCGACCTGGGCGAGGACTCGGCCAAGTTCACCCAGCTCGCGACCGAGGTCACGGCGAAACAGTGACACGCTCCACCGTTTCCGGCGCGCCCGCGAGATCGCGGGCGCGCCGGTCGCGTGCCCTGGGAAGGCTCGTCTTCCTGGGACCCGGCCTGATCTACCTGCTCGTCCTCCTGCTCATACCGCTCGCCCTGCTCATCAGCTTCACGGTGTTCCGCAGGGGCCGGTTCGGCGGAGTGATCTACGAGGTCACCGGCAAGAACTTCACCCGGCTGCTCGACCCGCTCTATCTGGAGGTCGTGCTCGGCTCGCTGAAGCTGGCCACGATCGCCACGCTGATCGCCCTGCTGATCGGCTACCCGACGGCCTACCTGATCGCCCAGCTCCCGCGGAAGTGGAAGACGATCGCCCTGGTGGCGATCGTGCTGCCGTTCTGGACCAACTTCCTGATCCGCATCTACGCCTGGATCGTCCTGCTGAGCGGTCCCGGCCTGGTCAACAGCACGCTGCTGGACCTGGGGCTGATCGACAAGCCGCTGGAGCTGCTCTACAACCAGGGCACCATCGTCACCGGCCTGGTGTACTCGTACCTGCCGCTGATGATCCTGCCGCTGTACGCGGCGATCGAGAAGCTCGACCCGCAGCTGCGCGAGGCCTCGGCCAACCTCGGCGCCTCACCGGCCCGCACGTTCGCGTCGGTGACGCTGCCGCTGACCCTGCCGGGCGTGCTCACCGGCTGCCTGTTCGTCTTCGTGCCGAGCTTCGGCAACTTCATCATTCCCGAACTGCTCGGCGGCGGCCGTTCCATCATGGTCGGCAACCTGATCAGGGACCAGTTCCTCAAGGCGCGCGACTGGCCGTTCGGATCCACCCTCGCGCTGGCGCTGATCGCCGTGCTGATCGTCCTGCTGCTCCTGCAGGCCTGGAGTGCCCGACGTGCGTAGATCCCGCCTGCTGTACGTCCCCTTCTGGGCGGCCTACGTCTTCCTCTACACGCCGATCGTCGTGCTCGTCGTGATGTCGTTCAACGCCGGCGAGTCCCCCTACGTCTACGAGGGCTTCAGCCTGGACTGGTACGGCGTCCTCGCCCAGGACGAGAAGATCCGCGAGGGGCTGGTCAACACCCTCATCGTGGCCGCGGGCTCCACCGCGCTGGCCACGGTGCTCGGCACCCTGCTGGCCGTGGGCCTGGCCCGGCACACCAGGTCGCGGGCGCTGGACGCGCTCGGCATGCTGCCCGCGGTCCTGCCCGACCTGGTGCTGGGCATCGCCCTGCTGGTGTTCTACGCCACGATCAAGTCGACCCTCGGGCTGCACTCGGTGCTGCTGGCCCACACGGTGTTCGGCATGGCGTTCGTGACCGCGGTGGTCCGCACCCGGCTCACCAACGCCGACACCTCCCTCGAGGAGGCGTCCAGGGACCTGGGGGCGACGCCGTTCACCACGTTCGTGCGGGTCACGCTGCCGCAGCTGGCGCCGGGCATCCTGGCGGGCGCGCTGCTGGCGTTCACCCTCTCGATCGACGAGTTCGTCATCGCGTTCTTCACGGCGGCCCCCACCACGCCGACCCTGCCCATCGTCATCTACTCAATGGTCCGCTTCGGGGTCACCCCCGAGATCAACGCGCTGGCCACGCTGCTGCTGCTGGTGAGCTTCACCGCGGTCATCGTGACCCAGCGGATGACCCGACTGACGGAGTCGCTGTCCTAATGCTGAAGATCACAGGTGTCAGCCGCCGGTTCGGCGACGTCACGGCGCTGTCGGACGTCTCCCTGGAGATCCGGCAGGGTGAGTTCTTCGCGCTGCTCGGCCCCAGCGGCTGCGGCAAGACGACGCTCCTGCGGATCCTGGCGGGCTTCGAGTCACCCGACGAGGGCTCCGTCACGCTCGACGGCGACGACCTGCTCGGCCAGGCGGCCCACCGCCGCCCGGTCAACCTGATGTTCCAGTCGTACGCGCTGTTCCCGCACATGACCGTGGCGAAGAACGTCGCGTACGGCCTGGAGAGGGAGAGGCTGGGCCGGGCGGAGGTCCGCCGCCGGGTCGGCGAGGTGCTGGAGAAGGTTGGGCTGGACAGCATGGCCGGGCGCAAGCCCCAGCAGCTCTCCGGCGGCCAGCGGCAGCGGGTCGCGCTGGCCCGCGCGATCGTCAAGCGGCCGCGGCTGTTGCTGCTCGACGAGCCGCTGTCCGCGCTGGACAAGAAGGTGCGCGCGGAGATGCAGCTGGAGCTCAAGCGCCTCCAGAATGAGGTCGGCATCACCTTCGTCGTGGTCACCCACGACCAGGAGGAGGCCATGTCGCTCGCCGACAGGATCGCGGTCTTCAACGCGGGCTCGGTCGAGCAGGTGGACGCCCCGGTGGAGCTGTACGAGCGCCCGCGCACCCCGTTCGTCGCCGACTTCGTGGGGGCCAACAACATCTTCCCCGGCAGGGCCTGCTCGGTCGGCCTGGCCGGCGACGGGCTCGGCGTGCTTCCCGGGGTCTCGAACCTGCCCGACGGCACGCCCGCGCTGCTCGCCGTACGGCCGGAGCGGCTGCGGCTGGGTGCCGAGGGGGTGCTGCGCGGCCAGGTCGTCGACGTGAGCTTCTACGGCGGCGTCTCGCACGTGTCGGTCCAGGTGGACGGGCGTCCCACGCCCGTCCTGGTGGCCACTCCCGGCGCCACACAGGTCCAGGCGGGGTCCTTCGTCGCGCTCGGCTGGGCGGACGAAGACGGAGTGCTGATCCCTCAATGAGAAAACTTGAGCGGGTTGTCCGTCGCGGTCCTGGCGTAGTCGAGGATGAGCTCCGCCGCCTCCTGCGGGCCGATCACCGGGTGGCGGGCCGTTATGCGGTAGCCGTACGCGTCTTCGAGCGCGACCAGGTTGCGGGCGATGGGCAGCGAGTCTCCCGACAGCTTGAAGGTCTCCAGGGCGGCCCCGGTGTCGAGGATGCTCTGGTAGAGGGAGACCTGGCGGTCGTAGAGGGTGGTCAGCAGGAGGGCGTACATCCTGTTGCGGGGCGCGGCGCCGCCGAGCTCGTTGAGCAGCCGGACGTCCGGGTCGTCCGGGCCGTGCGGCAGCCCCGAGCGGATGGTCACGACGAGCTTCTCCGCGGGGTCGCGCATGCCGCTGATCCGCTTGAGACGCTGCTCGTAGAAGCGCTCCATCCCGGAGTGGTGGGCGTCGACCAGCAGCTCGCTGAGACGCGGGTAATGGTAGAGGACCGCCCCAGAGGTGAGACCGGCCTCCTCGGCGACGTGGTTGAGGTGCACCCCCTCGGTGCCGTGCCGGATGATCGCCCGGTGTGCGGCCGCGATGAGATCCAGGCGCCGGTCCGCCCGTCCCTTGCGCGTCATATTCCCCCGCTCGTTGAAAACCACGCTCTGTGCCGGGGTCCATAGTGGCCCTTTCCCAGGGTTTTTACCAGCCGAGAATTGAATCACTCTTCAAAAGCCGCAACCTCTAGACGCAAGGAGGCGTGATGTCTCTCACGATCCTGTTCATGCCGGAGAGTGCCTACGGGCCGACGAACAACTGCATCGGCATCGGTGACATTCTTCTTAAGCGCGGACATCGAGTCGTTTTCGCAGCTGAGGCCTCCTGGAAGGGGAAATTGGAGGCTCTCGGATTCGAAGAGGATCTCGTCGATCTCGCGCCGCCGTCGGAAGAGGAGCAGGACGCCGGGCAGTTCTGGAAGGACTTCATCAGGGACACCGCCCCGGAATACCGGAAGTCGACCCTGGAGCAGCTGGAGACGGTCACCAAGCCGATCTGGGACGCGCTTATCGACGGCGCCAAGTACTGCGAGCCTCAGCTGAAGGCGATTATCGAGCGCGTCCAGCCGGACGTCATCGTCGAGGACAACGTCATCACGTTCCCGGCGCTGCTCACCGCGGGCAAGCCGTTCGTCCGCATCGTCTCCTGCAACCCGCTGGAGGTGCGCGGCGAGAACGTGGCCCCGGTCTTCTCCGGGCTGCCCGCCGACGACCGCTCCGAGTGGGGCGCCTTCAACGCCGAGTATGACCGCACCCACCGCGAGATCTGGACCGCCTTCAACGAGTGGGTCGTCGAGCAGGGCGCCGCCCCGCTGCCGGACCTGGACTTCATCCACGAGGGCGACCTCAACCTGTACGTCTTCCCGGAGATCGCCGACTACACCGGCGCCCGGCCGCTCGGCGACTCCTGGCACCGCCTGGACTCCTCGGTGCGCGAGACGGAGGGCGGCTTCGAGATCCCCGGGTCGCTGGCCGGGCAGGAGCCGCTGGTCTACTTCTCGCTGGGCTCGCTCGGCTCGGCGGACGTCGCCCTCATGCAGCGGGTCATCGACGTGCTGGGCACGACCCCGTACCGCTTCATCGTCTCCATGGGCCCGTTGCACGAGGAGATCAAGCTGGCCGGCAACATGTGGGGCGCCGAGTTCGTCCCGCAGACCAAGATCATTCCCCTGGTCGACCTGGTCATCACGCACGGCGGCAACAACACCACCACCGAGGCGCTGCACTTCGGCAAGCCGATGATCCTGCTGCCCCTGTTCTGGGACCAGTACGACAACGCGCAGCGCGTCCACGAGCTCGGCTACGGTGTGCGCCTGTCCACCTACGGCTTCTCCGACGAGGACCTGACCGGCGCGCTGGAGCGGCTCCTGGGCGACACCGCGCTCCGCGAGCGCCTGGCCGCCGCGGGCGAGGAGATCCGCGGGCGTGACGGCCTGCGCAGGGCGGCCGACCTGATCGAGCGGGCCGGCGCCTGACGTCTCCCCGCATCATCACCACGACGAGAGAAGTTCCATGGGCAAGTTGATCAATCCGGCGACCGGCGACCTCCTGCGGGAGGTGGCCGACACCTCGATCGAGGAGGTGGCCGCCGCCGTGCGCCGGGCCCGCGTGGCGTTCGAGGAGTGGAGCACGGCGACCCCGGCCGAAAGGTCCAGGGTGCTGCTGCGCTTCGCCGACCTCGTCGAGGCCGACGCCGAGGAGCTCACCCGGCTGGAGGTCACCGAGACCGGCAAGCCCGTGGCGGTCTTCCGCGACGGCGAGCTGCCGTTCGCGGCCGACAACCTCCGCTTCTTCGCCGGTGCGGCCCGCTCGCTGGACGGCACCGGCGCGGGGGTGCTCAGCTCCGGCTACACCTCGGTGCTGGTACGGCGCCCGGTCGGGGTCGTGGGATCGATCGCCCCCTGGAACTTCCCCCTCGTCATGGCGGTGTGGAAGATCGGCCCCGCGCTGGCGGCGGGGAACGCCGTGATCATCAAGCCCGCCCCGCAGACTCCGGGCACCACGCTCAGGATGGCGGAGCTGTTCGCCCGCGCCGGCGCGCCCGACGGCCTGCTCCAGGTCGTCCTGGGCGACGCCGAGGTGGGCGAGGCCCTGGTCGCCGATCCGGGCGTCGACATGGTGAGCGTCACGGGCTCCACCGCGACCGGCCGCGCCGTCATGCTCGGGGCCACCGCCTCCCTGAAGCGGGTCCACCTGGAGCTCGGCGGCAAGGCCCCGGCGCTGGTCTTCGGCGACGCGGACCTGTCCGAGATGGCGAGGGGCGTCGCGATGGGCGCCACCTACAACACCGGTCAGGACTGCACGGCCGCGACCCGCGTCTACATCGCCCGCGACGTGTACGACGAGGCCGTCGAGGCGCTCCACGCGACGCTGGCCCAGATCACGGTGGGCGACCCCTGGGACCCGGCCACCGACATCGGCCCGCTGATCTCCGCCGGGCACCGCGACCGCGTGCACGGCTTCGTCGAGCGCTCCGTCGCGGCGGGCGCCTCCGTCCTCCACGGCGGTGTCCCGCTCGAAGGGCCCGGTTTCTACTATCCGCCCACGCTGATTTCCGGCGCCGCGCAGGACAGTGAGATCGTTCAGGGTGAGCTTTTCGGTCCGGTACTCGTGGCGCTGCCCTTCGACGGCGAGGACGAGGCGGTACGGCTGGCCAACGACACCCCCTACGGGCTTGCCTCCTCGGTCTGGTCCAGGGACGTGGCGAGGGCGTTGCGCGTCTCGCACCGGCTCGACGTGGGCGTGACCTGGGTGAACGACCATCTGCCCATCGCGTCCGAGGCGCCACACGGCGGGGTCAAGGGAAGCGGCTTCGGCAAGGACATGAGTCAGGAGGCGGTTCAGGAATACTCTGTGACCCGCCATCTGATGATCAAGCACCAGGCTTCGGAGGTGAGGGATTCCTTCCGGCCAGCCTGAAAGCTTTGACGCCGTATGTCCCTTTTATGGGGATTTGTCGGCACTTACTCCATTCGAAGTGACATAAAGGATGTGCTCAAATTGCTTCCGCCGCTTCCAAATCCGGCGAGGGGTTACGTAGGCCAGTGATGACACAAGACCGCCGGAGCCACCGCGCGTCAGGGGTGGGCAGTCGACTCCTGCCGGCGAACTGGCGCGTGCGTCCCCGTCTGGTCGCGCTGATCCTGCTCCCGACCGCCGCGGCCGTGCTCCTCACCGGCCTCCAGCTCACCACGGCCCTGTCCACGGCCAACGAGTACCGCCGGATGACCGAGGTCGCCTCGCTGGTCGAGTCGCTCGGAACCCTCTCTCACGAGATGGCCGAGGAACGCGACCTCACCGCCTGGTACATCGCCAGCACCACCCGTCCCAACCTCAACAAGGTCAGGGAACAGCGCGGGGTGGTCGACCGGAGCAGCGACCAGGCGCTGATCGCCATGAACGCCCTCGACACGTCGCAGGCCGCCCGTGTCCGTACCGAGGTCGCCCAGATCCGCCGCTGGCTCGACGGGCTTCCCGGCCTGCGCAGGCTGATGACGGAGGGAAGCGTGCTTCCCCGTGCGGCCCTCGGCATGTACACGCGAATGATCACCGACTTCATCACCCTCCACGACGACCTGGGCCGCAGCGGCGGCGACGAGCGCCTCATCGGGGACGCGCTCGCGCTGGGCGCGCTGACCCGGGCCAAGGAGCAGGTCGCCAGGCAGCGGGGCACCCTCCTGGTCAGCTTCCTGGACCGCAAGTTCGACTTCGACGACCCCGCCGACCTCCTCGGCGCGTACCGGAGCCAGCAGAGCGAGGAGAACTCCTTCCGCGCCACGGCCTCCGCCAACGACATCAAGGCCTTCCGCGACGCGGTCACCGGTCCCAGGGTCGACCAGGCCGACTCCACGCGAGCCCTCGTCATGTCCCTCATGCGCGAGAACAAGCCGCTGGAGCGCGTCGGCCGCGGCTGGCTCGTGAGCGCCAACACCTGGTACGGCGCCTCCACCTCGATCGTGGACGGGATGCGGACCGTCGAGCGCCGCCTGGCGTCCGCGGTCGTCTCCCGAAGCCAGGAGATGCAGAGCGCCGAGCAGCGCAGCGCCATGATCTCCGGTGCCTCGATCCTGGTCCTGCTGGTCCTGATCCTGCTCATCACCGCCTGGGTGGCCGGCACGCTCGTCCGGCCGCTGCGCAAGCTGCGCAGCGAGGCGCTCGAGGTGGCCGAGACCCGGCTGCCCGAGACCGTCCGGGTGCTGCGGGAGTCCGGCGACCTCGCCCCGAACGTCGAGGTGCCCTCCATCGGAGTGGTCTCCCGCGACGAGATCGGGGAAGTGGCCCGGGCCTTCGACGAGGTCCACCGCGAGGCCATCCGGCTGGCCGGCGACGAGGCCCGCCTGCGCAGCAACATCAACGCGATGTTCGTCAACCTCTCCCGCCGCACCCAGTCGCTGGTGGAACGGCAGATCGACCTCATCGACGACCTGGAGCAGGGCGAGCAGGACGAGGGGCGGCTGGGCAGCCTCTTCAAGCTGGACCACCTGGCCACCCGCATGCGCCGCAACTCCGAGAACCTCCTGGTCCTCGCCGGCCAGGAGCAGAGCCGCCGGTGGAGTGAGCCGGTCCCGCTCAGCGACGTCGTCCGCGCCTCGCTGTCGGAGGTCGAGAACTACGAACGGGTCAACCTCCGGGTCGAGTCGGGCATCTCGATCATCGGCCAGGCCGTCAACGACATCGTCCACCTGATCGCGGAGCTCGTCGAGAACGCGATCTTCTTCTCGCCGCAGGACACCAAGATCACGGTGACCAGCAACGGCAACGAGATGGGCGCCGTCATCCTGGCGGTCACCGACTCCGGCATCGGCATGAGCGACGAGGAACTGGCCGAGGCCAACCGCCGCCTGGCCGAGCCCCCCGCGGTGGACCTGTCGGTCTCCCGCCGGATGGGCCTGTTCGTGGTCGGCCGCCTGGCCATGCGCCACGGCATCAGGGTCCAGCTCAGGCGCCCGGAGGCCGGTGGCCTCAGCGCCGTCGTGCTCCTGCCGGTGCAGGTGGTGGCCCAGTCCACGATGATGCCCGAGATGGCACTGTCGGCGCAGGGCATGCCGTCCGGCTCCTTCGGCGGCCCGTCCACCTCGTTCGGCTCCATGTCCAACCAGGACCCGTTCGCCTCGGTGAACCCCGACCCGTTCGGCTCCGCCCCGAACCCGGACCCGTTCGGGACCGGTGCCGGGCGCGGAGCCCGGCAGCACGCCGGTCCCGGGATGCCGCCCGCACAGGCGCCTCCCCAGGTGCCGGCGCCGACGTCCGCGGACCTGTGGTCGGGACCGGTGGTGCCCGCCTCCGCGGTGGAGGACCTGTGGTCGTCCCCGCTGGCCTCGACGGCGCCGCCGTCGTTCCCCTCGGCATGGCCGGATCCGCCCGCGCTCGACCCCTGGACGCCGCAGCGGCTGGAACCGGTGGAGAACACCCAGGCCCTTCCCGTGGTCGAGATGCCGTCGACGGATCCGGAGCCCGAGGAGTTCCTGCCGATCTTCGCGGCGGTGGGGTCCGACTGGTTCCGCAGCAACGCGTCCGTCGCCCCCGAGCCGGAACAGGAGGTCGCCCCCGCCCCAGAGCCCGTGGCCGAGACCAGGCCACGGCCGCTGGAGCAGCGGGTCAGGCGGGGTCCGCAGGGACTGGAGACCCAGAACATCCCGCAGATCACGCACTCCACGCCGCCGCCCCAGCAGCAGCAGCCCCAGCCGCTGCCGCAGCGGACGCCCCAGCAGCAGGCGCAGCCGTTGCCGCAGCGGACGCCGCAGCAGCAGGCGCAGCCGCTCAGGCCGGCCGAGCCCGCGGCCGAGCGGCAGCCGTGGAGCACCCCCTCCGACCAGGGCTGGGCGGCCGCCGAGGTCGCCAAGAAGCCCGTGGAGGGCGGTCTGACCGGAGCGGGCCTTCCCAAGCGGGTGCCCAAGGCGAACCTCGTTCCCGGAGCGGCCTCGGCCGCTCCGGCTGCTCCGGCCCCCCCGATGCCGCCGATATCGGCGGATCGGGTGCGCAGCCGTCTGTCCAGTTTCCAGCAAGGCGTACGGCAGGGACGCGCTGAGATGAGCGAGCGCTCCAACGCCGTCGAGGGAGAGAACCAGCAGTGAACAACCAACTCAGCCAGGCCGCTCGCGGTTTCAACTGGCTGATCACCGAGTTCGTCAAGGAGATGCCCGGAGTGGCGCACGCGGTGATCGTCTCCGCGGACGGACTCCCGCTGGCCTACTCCCAGGGCTTTCCCAAGGACCGGGCGGACCAGCTCGCCGCGATCACGGCCGGCCTGATCAGCCTCACCCAGGGCGCCTCCCGGGTGTTCGAGGGCGGCCCTGTGGCACAGACGGTGATCGAGATGCAGCGGGGCCTCCTGCTGACCATGTCGATCAGCGATGGTTCCGCGCTGGCCGTGCTGGCCTCGCCGGACTGTGACATGGGTCTCGTGGCCTACCAGATGACATTGCTCGCAGAGCGTGCCGGCCAGGCGCTTACGCCTGCGCTCCGGGCCGAGCTGCAGTCGGTTCAGCGATAGGGGGGTGATATGGACGCACCAGGTTGGCGTGGGCCGGGGGACGACCCCCCGAACACGCCCCAGGCCAAGAGCGGGCGGGATCGTTTGATCCGTCCGTACGCTGTGACCGGGGGCAGGACCGCTCCCCGGATGCAGCTCGCTCTTGAGGCACTGGTCTCCTCGGCGACGTTCGCGGGCGTGGATCCCTCCACGCTCTCCACGGAATATCAGGCGATCATCTCGTTGTCCCGGCAGGTGCGCTCGGTTGCCGAGCTCTCCGCCCTGTTGCGCATGCCTCTCGGCGTGACCCGGGTGTTGATCGCGGACATGGCGGCCGAGGGCTTGGTGCAGATCCACCAGCCGTCGCTGGATGCGGGTAAGCCGGATCTCAATTTGCTTGAAAGGGTGCTCAGTGGGCTTCGCAGGCTCTGACGCCGGAATGACGTCGACGAAGATCGTCGTTGCCGGCGGGTTCGGTGTCGGCAAGACGACCTTCGTCGGTGCGGTCTCCGAGATCATGCCGCTGACCACGGAAGCGGTGATGACAGAGGCCAGTGCGGACGTCGACGACCTCTCGCACATCCCGACAAAGCGGACCACCACGGTCGCCATGGACTTCGGCCGGGTCTCGCTGGACCGTGATCTGATCCTGTACCTGTTCGGTACGCCGGGTCAGCACCGGTTCTGGTTCATGTGGGACGACCTCGTGAAGGGCGCGATCGGTGCGATCGTGCTCGTCGACACCCGGCGGCTGGCCGACAGCTTCCCGGCGATCGACTACTTCGAAGAGGCCGGCCTGCCGTTCGTCGTGGCCCTCAACGGGTTCGGCGGATCGCACGTCCACGGTGAGGAGGAGGTGCGGGAGGCTCTGACGATCTCCCCGCACATCCCCGTCGTCCGGACCGACGCCCGGTCCCGCGACGCCGTGAAGTCGACCTTGATCACCTTGGTCGAGCACGTCCTGACGCTCAGAGTTTGACCGTCACACGCTGTGGGCCCCGTTCCTTCAGGGACGGGGCCCACAGCCGTTCTCCCGGCTTCCCGTCCTCCCGGGGGCGACGTCCCGGGGCCCGGGGCCGGAGGCATCCGCCCATTCGATAAGCACACCCGAAATCAATTGATAAAGCATGCCTTTAAGGCGATCGGATTCGGTGGCGGAGCTTCGCGCGGTGCTTTCCCGGCCGCGGGCGCGTCGTGCGCCCGGCCGGACGCGCGGCGCCGTGATTCCCCCGGCACGCCGACGATCCGAGGCGGTAATTCACCCCAGGACCACCGATTTCACGGTGGTCCTTTCTGTTTTGTGCGATAAACGGGCCGTGTGATAGGCGGCCCCGTGTGATGAGCGGCTCGTGCGAAAGCGGGCTCGTGCGAAAGCGGGCCGGCGCGAGGGCGGATCCGCGAGAAAGCCGGTCCGCGAGAAAGCCGGTCCGCGAGAAAGAGGCTCCGTGCGGAAGTGGCTCCGTGCGGAAGGGGCTCCGTGCGGAGGCGGCTCCGTGCGGAAGCCGGCGAAACGGCGGCGGCCGGTGGCGTGAACCTCACGCCACCGCCCGCCGTCCGCGATTCCTACATCGGCAGAGCCTCGACTATGGAGGAACCTCCGGGAAGCTCTATCTGCCGGTTGAGCCGGAAACCCGACTTGCCCAGGATTTCCGCGTACTCGGAGGTGCTGCGCTCCATGCCCTCGCCGAAAAGGGCGAGCATCCGCATGTCGACGTCCTTGCTGATGTGCGGCCGGTCGTCGTCCGGGACCACGAACTCCACGATGAGCACCCGGCCGTCGTCGGAGATGACCTCCCTGATGTTGCGCAGGATCCGCACGGAGTCCTCGTCGGACCAGTTGTGGAGCACGCTGCTCAGCAGGTAGGCGTCCGCCCCCGAGGGCACGGAGGCGAAGAAGTCGCCGTCGGCGAAACTACACCGGTCTTCAAGACCGGCCTCGGCGAAGAACGCGCGAGCCCCGCTGACCACGCGTTCCCTGTCGAACAGCACCCCGCTGAGGTTTGAGTACTCCTTCAGTACGGCGGCCAGGATGTGCCCCTTGCCGCCGGCCACGTCCACCAGGGTCCGCACGTCGGAGAAGTCGTAGCGGGAGGCCACGGCGTCCGCGAACGGCTGCGCCCTGACCACCATGTAGTCGTCGAACAGCGCACCCGCCTCGGGGTTGGCCGTGAGGTACTCGTAGAGGGGTCCGTGCCGCTCCATGAAGCCCGATTTCCCGGTGCGCACGGTCCGCGGGACCTTGCCCATGCCGTACCAGAAGCCGTCCTCGGAGATCATTCGTACGGCGGAGCGCAGCGAGCCGGGCGTGTCGTCGCGGAGGGTGGCACCCGCCTCGGTCAGCTCGTACGTGCCGGGCGAGGCCGTCGAGACCATGCCCATGGAGGCGAGCTGGCGCAGTACCCTGCCGAGCGCGGGCGCGTTGGCGCCGCAACGCAGCGCGAGCTCGTCGACGGTCAGGGCGCCGTCTCGCAGGTGGTCGGCGCAGCCCAGCTCGGCCATCGTGGCCAGGGCCGCGAAGCGGGAGACACCGCCGATCGCATCCCAGACCGGTGCCTGTGGGTCGCTCATGGAAATCCTCTCTTCCCCGGCGTGCGGCCCGGAGGAAAGTCATGTTTCTGGAGGTGGTGTTTCCGGAGGTCGTGTCGTCTTCAGGGGGCCGAGGCCGACGGGCTCCGAATGCCGCGCACCAGGCGGCCGACCTCGGCGCGCAGGTGCACGAAGTCGGGGTGCTCGCGGGTGGTGATCTGGTCGCGCGGCCCCGGCAGGTCCACGCGCAGGTCGCCCACGATCCCGGCGGGGGACTTGGACAGGACCACGACGCGGTCACCGACGTAGACGCTCTCGTCGATGTCGTGGGTGATCAGCACGATGGTCATGTTGTGCAGGCCGCGGACCCGCAGGGTCAGGTCCTCCAGGTCCTCGCGGGTCTGGGCGTCGACGGAGCCGAAGGGCTCGTCCATCAGCAGCAGGGCCGGGCGGTAGGCCAGCGCGCGGGCGATGGACACCCGCTGCTGCATGCCGCCGGACAGCTGCCAGGGGTACTTGGCGGCGGCGCCCTGCAGCCCGACCTCCTCCAGTGCCTCCAGCGCCGACTCCCTGCGCCGCCGCTTGTCCAGGCCCCTGCGGCGCAGCGGGAGCGAGACGTTGTCGGCCACCGACATCCAGGGGAACAGGGACCGGCTGTAGTCCTGGAACACCACGGCCAGGTTGTCAGGCGTCTGCTCGACGCGGGTGCCGTTGAGCGTGACCTGGCCGCCGCTGGGCCGGATCAGCCCCGCGATGGAGCGCAGCAGGGTGGACTTGCCGCACCCGGAGGGGCCGACGACGCACACCAGCTCGCCCTGGGCGACCTTCAGGTTGATGCCGCCCAGCGCGTTGTGCGCGGTCGGCCCGCTGCCGTAGGTATGGGACAGATTCGTGATTTCGAGCACAGCAGGTCCTCAGGTCGTCTGCTTGGCGGATCGGTGCCAGGACAGGACACGTCGCTCGGCCGCCAGGAACGCCGAGTTGAGCGCGTATCCCAGGACGCCGAGCACCACGATGGTCGCCCACACGCCGGAGAAGTCGTACGACCTCTGGGCGTCCAGGAGCTGGAAGCCGATCCCGTCGGTGCTGCCGATCAGCTCGGAGAGCACCATGAGGATCAGCGCCAGCGACAGGCTGACCCGGAGCCCGGCGAAGATCTTCGGCATGGCCGAGGGCAGGATGACCCGGAACAGCCGCTCGCCGCCCGACAGCCCGAAGACTCTCGCGGTGTCCAGGTGCTGGCGGTCGACGTGCCTGGCCCCCTCGCAGGCGTTGATCAGGATCGGCCAGACGATGCCGAACGCGATGAAACTGATCTGCATTTGGGGGCCGATGGCGAACAGTGCCATGAACAACGCCAGCAGCATGGGCGGGGGAATGGCGCGGGCGAACTGCACCAGGGGGTCGATGAGGCGGAAGAGCAGCGGGGAGCGGCCCAGGGCGACCCCGAAAACGATCCCGACGACTCCGGCCAGCACCCACCCGGCCAGCAGCCGGCCGACGCTCGCGGGGATGTTCTCCAGCGCCGACTCGGTGAGCCAGAGCCGTTCCGCCGGACCGGTCAGCCACATCGTGTACGCGCTGGTCGCGATCCGCGACGGCGGCGGGAAGCTCAGCATCTCCAGGACGCGGGTGACCAGCTCCCACAGTGCCACGACGACCAGGACCGGCCACAGCCGGGCGACGGCGCGCAACGCGCTCATCA
Source organism: Streptosporangium sp. G11 (assembly GCF_051192615.1). Taxonomy (NCBI): domain Bacteria; kingdom Bacillati; phylum Actinomycetota; class Actinomycetes; order Streptosporangiales; family Streptosporangiaceae; genus Streptosporangium; species Streptosporangium sp. G11. The sequence continues at coordinate 88,805 of NZ_JBPJUQ010000017.1, read as the reverse complement.
CACCACCTCCGTACGGGCGGTGTGCCAGCGGAAGAGCCGCCGCTCGGTGAGCACGAACAACCCGTTGGTGACCACGCCGATGATCCCGGCCCAGATGGCGGCGGCGATGACGTACTCCGGCGCGTCCACGCCGCCCGCGCTCTCCAGGACGTAGCTGCCGATGCCGTCGGCACCGCCGCCGAGCAGCTCCGTGCTGATCGCCACGATGAGCGCGATCGCCGACGCCAGCCGGACACCGGTGGCGATGAAGGGCGCGGTGCTGGGCAGGGAGACCCGCCACAGCACGGCCGGCCTGCCGAATCCGAAGCTGCGGAGCGTCTCCTTGGCGAGCGGGTCGACGTCCTTGAGCCCGTACATCGTGTTGATCAGGATGGGCCAGGTCGCCGCGTAGACGACCAGGGTGACCTTCATGTCGAACCTGTCGGAGAACACGGCGAGCGCCAGCGGGATCAGCGCGATCGACGGGATGGGGCGCAGGAACTCCACGATCGGCCGGAGCGCGCTCTCCACGCGGGGCAGGCTGCCGAGCAGGAACCCGGCGGGCACGGCGATCGCGACCGTGAGCAGCAGACCGGTCGCCCACGCGCCGAGGGTCGAGGCGACGTCGGAGAGGAACTCCCCGTCGGTCACGAGAGCGGCGGCCCGGCCGAGCACCGTGGAGGCCAGCGGGAACGCGAGCGGATCGATCAGCCCGGCCCGGCCCGCCACCTCCATGAGGCAGAACAGCCCCGCGACGCCGATGGCGCCGCAGAGCAGTCTGCTGTCGAGCGGGTTGCGCCTTGTCACCCGAGGTTTCCGGGGAGGATGGCCTTGGCCTGGAGGGGGCTCGTGAGGTAACCCTGCTCAAGCATGAGGTCGGCGACTCGCTGCAGACGGGTCTCGTCAAGGCTGGTGGGGAAGGACCCGAGCGTGATGACGGCCGCGGTCGCAGCGTCGATCTTGGTGTAGGTCGGCAGGATCTCCTCGACGGCCTTGCGGTCGCTGGCGGAGATCTGCTGAGCCTTGGCGATCGCCTTCTGGAAGGCGGCGACCGTCTTGGGGTTGTCGGTGGCGAACTTCTCGGTGACGACCACGCCCGCGATGGGGAAGTCCGCGGTGGAGTCGACCATCGTGTCGGCGAGCTTCTGGGCGCCGAGGTTCTTCTGCGCCGCGGTGAGGGCCGGCTCCGTCATCCAGGCGGCGTCGACGGTCTTGCTGGCCAGCTGGGCCCCCATCTCGGGGAAGGGGAACTCCAGGAACTCCACGTCCTTCTCGGTGAGGCCGTGCGTCTTGAGCACCGTGGTCACCGCCAGGGTGCCGATGTTCTTCTGGCTGTTGACCGCGATCTTCTTGCCCTTGAGGTCGGCGGGCGTCTTGATCCCGGAGTCCTTGGGCACCATGAGGTTGAACGAGTTCGGGGCGGCCTGGTAGAGGTCAGAGATGATCTTCAGCTTCTGGCCCTGCGAGACGGCGAGGAAGGTGGAGACGTAGTTCGTCTGCGTGGCGTCCAGGGTGCCGCCGAGGAGGGCCTGCTGCGCCTGGGCGCCGCCGGGCACCGGCTCGATGACGACGGTGAGGCCCTCTTCCTTGAAGAAGCCCCTCTTGTTGGCGATGTAGAGTGCGGCCGAGTCGGGGATCGGCAGCGCACCGATCTTGATGGTGGTCTTCTCCAGGCCACCCGCGTTCGCGGCGGTGGTGTCAGTGGGGGTGTCAGAGCCTCCGCAGGCGCTCAGCGCAAGGGCGGCGGCGACTCCTGCGATGACGGCCCGGCTCGCAAGTTTGAACCTCATGGGTCTCCTTAGCTGCATTTGACCGCCCCTGCCGGAACTCGCTGTAACTCATCGGGCGACATGGAGGGGGTCCCGGGAGGCATGTTGGTCAAGGGGGGTATGCCGACCGCGGATCAGAGTAGCGGAGTAGATCAGTCAAATTACAAATATCACCTCTTTCACCCCTATCGCCCCGAAGCTACAAAACGGTCATAGGAGTCCCGTGTTGCCACACGCGTATCAATCGCTAGATGGCGGCGTAGCGGGCGCCACGAAAGATGTCAATAAATCTGTTTGGCAACTTTGCGGAAGTTTGTGGTTACGGGACGGAGAGTCATCGCCCGATTGCGCATCTTGTGTGCCTGTTAGGTGAAGAATGCGCGTTATGTGCTGTTGGCCGAACTCATCCGGCTGTGCTCCAATAACCCCTACCCCATGGATGCGTCGGCGTCACTCGCACATCAATGCGTGACGCGATCCCCTCCAAGCAGACGATCCGAGGAGAGGCAGCGGAGGCCAGTGAGGACAGCGTCAATCCCCAGCGAACGCGAATCCGGGCTGGCACCTGCCCTGGGATTCGACAACCAGGGGGGGCGGCCGCAGAGCGGCCCGGGTCAGGACCTTGACGGTCGCGACTCCGAGAAGTCCGCGAGGAACGGTGGCAAACTAGCGCTCAAGAACTGGCGAGTGAGATCGCGGCTGATCGCGCTCATCGTCATTCCCACGGCCGCCGCGATCGTGCTGGGTGGCCTGCGGGTCACCACCTCGATCAGCAGCGCCGCCGAGTACGAGCGCGTGCGCACCACCGCCGAGCTCACCGCAGGCCTCAGCGACCTGGTCAACGAGCTGCAGCTCGAGCGTGACCTGTCGGCCCGGTACGTGGCACAGGGCCGGCAGACCACCGGCAGGTCGAACCTGCGCAAGCAGTACGGGGTCGTCGACGAGGTCGCCACGAAGGTGGGCACCCGCGTCAACGGCGCCATGGCCGACAGCGGCCTCCTGGAGTCCCTCGGCAGCCGGGGCGAGACCGAGCTCACCCAGATCCGCCGCCGCATCGACGAGCTCAAGAGCGTGCGCGAGCTGGCGTCGGGAGCGAAGACCCAGCTGCCGGCCCAGCCCACGATCGCCATGTACTCCCGTACCATCGCGGACCTGCTGGCCCTGCACGACGAGATCATCCAGGGTGTCTCCGACGAGCAACTCGGCAGCGGCGCGGTCGCGTTTGCCGCGCTGACCAGGGCCAAGGAACAGGCGTCCAGGGAGCGGGCGAACCTCGCCGCCGCCCTCGCCGTCAAGGGGTTCAGCGCCGAGGGCCTCAACGCCATGCTGGCCGCCCGCGCGCAGTTCGAGGGAGAGCTCGCGACCTTCCGGTCCGAGGCGTCGATCCAACAACGCCAGCTCTACGACGACACGGTCAGCAGCCAGAAGAAGGACCGCGCGGCAGCCCTGCGCGCCCGCGCCATCTTCCTGGCCCTCAGCGGCCTGCCGCTGAGAAACGTCGACGTCTCGGGAAGCGGTCTCGGCGACCAGCAGACCTGGCTCGACGCCTCCACCGACATCATCGAGCGCATGCGCACGGTGGAGGAACAGGTCGCCAACGACCTCATCATGCAGAGCGACGTCCTGCAGGCGTCCGAGCAGCGCGGCGCGCTGATCGCCGCGGGACTGAGCGGCCTGCTCCTTCTTCTCGTTCTGATCGTCACCGCCATCATGGCGCGCTCGCTGGTCAGGCCGCTGCGCAGGCTCCGTACCGAGGCGCTGTCCATCGCCGGCCAGCGTCTTCCCGAGACCGTCCAGAGCATGCGCGAGAGCGGCGAGGTCTCGACCACCGACATCACCCCGATCGGCGTCGCCTCCGACGACGAGATCGGTGAGGTGGCCCGGGCCTTCGACGAGGTCCACCGCGAGGCCGTGCGACTGGCGGGCCAGGAGGCCACGCTGCGGAGCAACGTCAACTCGATGTTCGTCAACCTCTCCCGGCGCAGCCAGACCCTGGTCGAGCGCCAGCTCTCCCTCATCGAGAGCCTGGAGCAGGGCGAGCAGGACGAGGGCCGGCTCGGCAGCCTCTTCCGCCTCGACCACCTCGCGACCCGCATGCGCCGCAACTCCGAGAACCTCCTGGTCCTCGCCGGTCAGGAGCCCGCCCGCCGGTGGAGCCAGCCGGTCCCGCTCATCGACGTGGTCCGCGCCTCGCTGTCGGAGGTCGAGAACTACGAGCGGGTTGACCTGCAGCTGTCCGCGGGCGTGTCCGTGGCGGGCACCTCCGTCAACGACGTCGTCCACCTGATCGCGGAGCTCGTGGAGAACGCGATCTCCTTCTCCCCGCGTGAGACCAAGGTCATCGTCTCCAGCAACCGCATCGACGGCGGCGGAGTGATGGTCTCGGTGACCGACATCGGCATCGGCATGACCGCCGATGAGCTCTCCCAGGCCAACTGGCGGCTGGCCAACCCGCCGGTGGTGGACGTCTCCGTCTCCCGCCGGATGGGCCTGTTCGTGGTCGGCCGCCTCGCCCTGCGGCACGGCATCCGCGTCCAGCTCAGGCAGCAGGACAGCGGCGGCCTGACCGCGATGGTGCTGCTCCCGGAGAACCTGCTCGCCGTCACCAACCGTCCGGGCGGGCCTCCCCCCGGCATGCAGAGCGGCGACTGGGCCGGGTCCATGGCCTCCATGGACCGCCCGCCCGTGCTGGCCAGCCCCACCTCCCCCCCGATGCCGTCCTTCGCCTCGTTCGAGGCCGCCCACCAGAACTCGTTCGCCTCCTTCGACATGGGGCAGCAGTTCAACTCCTTCGAGGCGCAGCCTCCCTTCGGAGGCGGCCAGTTCGGGCAGGCCCCCGTCGACACCCCCTGGCCGGGACAGGTACCGCCGCCCGGCGCCGACCCCAACCACGGCTGGCCGAACGCCTCCCAGCCCGACCCCTCGGGGTGGCGGCAGGGACAGGGCGGACCTCGTAGCGACGTGGGAATGTGGTCCGCGGGCCAGAGCGCGCCCCCGCGCGGCGACGCCCCCGTCTGGCCCGGCGGGCAGCAGAGCAGGGACAGCGGCTCCGACGTCTGGTCGACCTCCTCGCGCGGCGACTCCGGGGGATGGCCGTCGACCGGCAACTCCGGGCCGTTCGGGCGCCGCGTCTTCGATCCGGCGGACAACACCGGCCCGCTGCCGGTGATCCCCGACTCCTCGCCCATGGAAGAGGCGAAGGAGGAGTTCCTGCCGATCTTCGCGGCCGTCGAGTCCGACTGGTTCAGGAAGGTCGATCCGGCCCCGGCCGTCCAGGAGCGGGTCGAAGAGGCGCCTCAGGCCCAGGCCGTCCAGGAGACCGTCCAGCTCTCGCAACCGGCCGCCCCCGCACAGGGGAGTGGCGGCTGGTCGTCGCACGCGGACGTGGGCTGGCAGGCCGCCAAGGCCGCCAGCGAACCCTCACTCGGCGGGATCACCGGTTCCGGGCTGCCCAAGCGGGTGCCCAAGGCGAACCTGGTACCCGGTACGGCCGCGCCCGACCTGAGCGCGGCCCCCCAAACTCCCGTGCACCGGCCGACGGTCTCCCCGGAGGCGGTGCGCAGCAGGCTTGCGAGCTTCCAGCAGGGAGTACGGCAGGGGCGCGCGGCCGCCAAGGGCGGAGCCGGAGACGGGCGGCCGTATCCCGACTTCGGCCGGGACGTTGAAGGAAACAAGGAGGACCGGTGAGCGAGCTCATCATGGTCGCCAAGGAGGATGACACGTGCGCGAAATGAGCCAGGCCGCCCGGGGGGTCAATTGGCTGATCACTGACTTTGTGAACAACGTCCCAGGTGTGGCGCACACGGTCGTCGTGTCGGCCGACGGTCTGCCGTTGGCGTACTCGGACGGATTTCCCAGGGACAGGGCGGACCAGCTGGCCGCGGTCGCGGCGGGTTTGATCAGCCTGACCCAGGGTGCCTCGCGGGTTTTCGAGGGCGGGGCGGTCACCCAGACCGTGGTGGAGATGCAGCGAGGGCTGCTCCTCATCATGTCGATCAGTGACGGTTCCTGTCTGGCGGTGCTGGCCGCCGCCGACTGTGACATGGGGCTGGTGGCCTACCAGATGACGTTGCTCGTCGAGCGGGCGGGCCAGGTGCTGACCCCGGCCGTCCGCGCGGAACTGCAGTCTTCCCATTCACGGTGACGGCGATGACGCTAGGAGGCTGCCGTGGCAGGCCGCGGCTGGACCGGTGAGGGCGACCCGCACGGCGGGTATCCCTATCAATCAATGGACGACCCCCACCGGCATCAGGGCGGTCCTTCGCATCTCATGCACCCGGCGCCGTCGGAGCAGAGCTCCCTCGTCCGTCCGTATGCGGTGACCGGGGGGCGTACAGCCCCCCGGACCCAACTCGCCCTGGAGGCCCTGGTCTCCTCGGCGACCTCCATACATCATGATTTATCCACCCGCACCCCGGAGTATCAGGCGATCAGTGCTCTGTGCCGGCAAGTGCGTTCGGTCGCTGAGATCTCCGCGATGCTCCGCATCCCGCTCGGCGTGACCCGGATCCTGGTGGCCGACATGGCCGCCGAGGGCCTGGTGCAGATCCACCAGCCGCAGCTGGACGCGGGTAAGCCGGATCTCAACCTGCTGGAAAGGGTGCTCAGTGGACTTCGCAGGCTCTAGCCGCGGCGGCGGCCTGACATCGACGAAAATCGTCGTCGCCGGGGGATTCGGTGTTGGCAAGACCACGTTCGTGGGAGCGGTATCGGAGATCCTGCCGCTGACCACGGAGGCGGTGATGACCGATGCCAGCGCCGGGATCGACGATCTCGGCCTCACACCGAACAAGACCACCACCACGGTCGCGATGGACTTCGGCCGCGTCTCGCTGGACCGCGACCTGATCCTGTACCTGTTCGGTACGCCGGGTCAGCACCGGTTCTGGTTCATGTGGGACGACCTGGTCCGCGGCGCGATCGGCGCGATCGTGCTCGTCGACACCCGGCGGCTGGCCGACAGCTTCCCGGCGATCGACTACTTCGAGGAGGCCAAGCTCCCCTTCGTCGTCGCGGTCAACGGCTGGGACGGGACCTACCTCCACGGTGAGGAGGAGGTACGCGAGGCGCTGACACTGGCGCCCCACATCCCCATCTCCCGGACCGACGCCCGCTCGCGCGACGCGGTGAAGGCCACGCTCATCACGCTTGTGGAGCACGCGCTCACCATGCGGATGGCCGTCCCCGGCTGGGGCCGCTGACCGCGGCCGGGCGTCAGTCGCACCTCCCAGCGGATAGGCTGGGAGGTCGAGTCGCAGACCTGTAGCGCAGAGGCTGGCCAATCACGTGTTCGAGACGCTTTCCGACCGGCTGACATCGGTCTTCTCCTCCCTTCGATCCAAGGGTCGGCTGTCCGAGGCCGACATCGACGCGACCTGCCGCGAGATCCGTATCGCGCTGCTCGAGGCCGACGTCGCGCTGCCCGTGGTCAAGGCGTTCGTCGCCCAGGTCAAGGAACGCGCCCGCGGCGTCGAGGTCTCCCAGGCGCTGAACCCGGCGCAGCAGGTCGTGAAGATCGTCAATGACGAGCTCATCGAGATCCTCGGCGGTGAGACCCGGCGGCTTCGCTACGCGAAGAACCCGCCGACCGTCATCATGCTCGCGGGCCTGCAGGGCGCGGGCAAGACGACCCTGGCCGGCAAGCTCGCCCGCTGGCTGCGCGAGCAGAACCACACGCCGCTGCTGGTCGCCGCCGACCTCCAGCGGCCCAACGCCGTCCAGCAGCTCTCGGTCGTGGCCGAGCGCGCGGGCGTCGCGGTCTACGCGCCCGAGCCGGGCAACGGCGTCGGCGACCCGGTCGTCGTGGCCCGCCAGTCGATCGACCATGCCAAGCGGCAGCAGCACGACATCGTCATCATCGACACCGCGGGCCGCCTGGGCATCGACCAGGAGCTGATGAGGCAGGCGGCCGACATCCGCGACGCGGTCTCGCCCGACGAGGTCCTGTTCGTCGTCGACGCCATGATCGGTCAGGACGCCGTCTCCACGGCCCAGGCCTTCATGGAGGGCGTGGGCTTCGACGGCGTCGTGCTGACCAAGCTCGACGGCGACGCCCGCGGTGGCGCCGCCCTGTCGGTCCGCCACATCACCGGCAGGCCGATCATGTTCGCCTCCACCGGTGAGAAGCTCGAGGACTTCGACGCCTTCCACCCCGACCGGATGGCGTCGCGCATCCTCGACATGGGTGACATCCTCACCCTGATCGAGCAGGCCCAGAAGACCTTCGACGAGGGCGAAGCCGCCAAGATGGCGAGCAAGCTCACCTCGGGCGAGGGCTTCACGCTGGAAGACTTCCTCGAGCAGATGATGATGGTCCAGAAGATGGGCCCCATCAAGAACCTGCTCGGGATGATGCCCGGCATGGGGCAGATGCGCGAGCAGCTCAACCAGGTCGACGACCGCGATCTCGACCGCATCGCCGCCATCATCCGCTCGATGACCCCCGCCGAGCGCCACAACCCGAAGATGATCGACGGCTCCCGCCGCGCCCGCATCGCCAGGGGTTCCGGCGTGACGGTGACCGAGGTGAGCGGTCTGGTCACCCGCTTCTTCGACGCTCAGAAGATGATGAAGCGGATGGCCGGCGGCATGGGCATCCCCGGCATGCCGGGCGGGCGCAAGGCCGGCAAGGCCGCGCAGAAGAAGGCCGCCAAGGGGCGCAGGGTCAGCGGTGACCCGCGCAAGGCGGCGCTCGGCAAGGCCGCCCCCGACAAGACCGACGAGCCCGCGACCCCCGCGGGCAGCGGCCTCCTCGGCAAGCTGGGCTCCCGGCAGCAGTTGCCGCCGGGCCTGGAGCTGCCGCCGGGCTTCGACCCCTCGAAGTTCAAGCTCCCCGGACAGAAATGAGCGACGACGGGTTCCACTCGCGCGCCAGGTGGATCTGGGTGATCATCGTCGCGGGTTTCATCCTCGTCGCCGTGCTCGAACTCCTCGGGGTACGCCCCAAGTAGCCCTCCCACCGGAGCGTTTCGCCCTCCCGCTCGTACGGCGAGTACAGCGGGAGCGGCGTCAACGGCAGGGACGGTGGCAACGGCAGGGACAGTAGGGGCGGCAGGGACAGTAGGGACGCGGACCGTGCGGGCGCTCCCGGCGGGATCGGGATCTTCGGCGGGGCCGGAATTCCCGGAGGTGCCGAGCCTCCCAGCGGGACCGGGATCACCGGCGAGGCGGGGGTTTCCGGCGGCACCGGGGCCTCGCGCGGCAGCGGCGCCTCGGGCACGGCCTCCGGCATGACGGGGCCCCCGGCCCTCGCGGGGAGTCCGGGAGCCCCGGCCGGGACCGGCGCCCCCGGCCGCGTGGCCGCCCGGGGGAGAGCCGGTGTCCAGGGCGAAGTGGCCGTTCCCGGCCGTACGGGAGTTCCCGGCGGGAGCGGAGCTCCCGGCAGGGCGGGTGTGCCGGGCGGTTCCGGCGCCTCCCAGGGGGTCTGAGAGTGCCCGGAGGCGCGATCCCGGCCGGTGCCGAGCTCCTCGAAGATTCTTGAGGCCCAGAAGGTTCCCGCGGTCCCGGGGAGTTCCGAGGTTCCCGATGTTCCTGGGTTTCGGGGGAGTTCCGAGGTTCCTCCCAGAGCTCCTCCGAGAGCTCCATCGAGGACTTCGGCGGGGGACGAGATGGGTGCCGGGGACACGTCGGCCTGGCCCGCCGGGGTCGTCGCCCTGATGGCCAGCACCGCGCCCAGCACGGTGACGGATCCGGTCGCGGTCAGCAGCAGAGATCTGAGGGTGGTTGCCACGGCGGCCATTTAGCGCACCAGGCGGGCCCGCCGGGGGGCCCGGACACACGGGGATTACCGAGATTTGCCCTCCGGCCGCCGTACCGGATGGCCGCCGGTTGGCCGGGCACCCCCGCGCGTCTGGCACAATGACATGTTGGAACATCGTGACACGTGGTTGCCCTCTCACTCCCGCGTGCCATGCCTGTCCCTCGAACGGTCCTCTCCTCGTGCCCCACTCGATGAGACGCCGCTCACCCACGCTCTAATGCAGGAGAGACCACACCAGTGGCAGTCAAGATCAAGCTCAAGCGGCTCGGCATGATCCGCAACCCGCAGTACCGCATCGTCATCGCCGACAGCCGCACCAAGCGTGACGGCCGGGCGATCGAGGAGATCGGCCTGTACCACCCGAAGGAGAACCCCTCGCGCATCGAGGTCGACTCCGACAGGGCGGCCTACTGGCTGGGTGTCGGCGCGCAGCCGACCGAGCCCGTGCTCAAGCTCCTCAAGCTGACCGGCGACTGGCAGAAGTTCAAGGGCGAGCCGGCTCCGGCTCCGCTCCTGGTCGCCGAGCCCAAGGCCGACCGTCACGCCGTCTACGAGGCCGCGGCCAAGGAGGCGCTCTCCCTGGAGGCCGCCACCACGCCGAAGAAGTCGACCCGCAAGGCGGCTCCCAAGGCTGAAGAGGCTCCCAAGGCCGAGGCCCCCAAGCCTGAGGCCCCCAAGGCCGAAGAGGCCGCCGCCGAGACCCCGGCTGAGCCCACTGCGGCCGCCGAGGAGAAGCCGGAAGGCGAGGCCTGAGGTGCTCGAGGAGGCCCTCGAGCACCTGGTGAAGGGCATCGTCGAGCATCCTGACGATGTCCAGGTTCACGCTCGCCGCATCCGCAGCGGGCGTGTGCTTGAGGTCCGGGTCCACCCCGAGGACCTCGGTAAGGTCATCGGCCGCGGCGGCCGTACGGCCAAGGCGCTTCGCACGGTCGTGAACGCCCTCGGCGACGGCAAGTACATCCGGGTCGATCTTCTCGACCTGAACGAGGCCCGCTAGCCGGCGAGACGCGTCCATCGAGCGAACGGGCCACCCGCCCAGTGTGGGTGGCCCGTCTGCTTTCCACAGACACCACTACGTGAGGAGGCGGGCGTGAAGCTCGTCGTAGGCCGGATCGGCCGCCCGCACGGGCTCCGAGGGGACGTGTCCGTGGAGGTGCGCACCGACGAGCCGGACACGCGCTTCGCCCCGGGCACCACCCTGGCCACCGATCCCGCGTCGACCGGCCCGCTGGTCGTCGAGTCCCGCCGCTGGCACTCCGGGGTCCTGCTGGTCAGGTTCGAGGGCGTGGCCGGCCGCGACCAGGCCGAGGAACTCCGCGGCACCATGCTCGTCATCGACTCGGAGGACATCCCGCCCCCCGACGACCCCGACGAGTTCTACGACCACCAGCTCATCGGCCTCACCGTGGTCAAACCCGACGGCGAGCAGGTGGGAGAGGTCTCCGACGTGCTCCACCACGGCCAGGACCTGCTCGTCGTACGGCGCGGCAAGACCGGGGGCGCCGGGGGCGCCAAGGTCGTCGAGGTCTACGTGCCGTTCGTCAAGGCGCTGGTCCCGGAGGTCGACCTCGTCAAGGGCATCCTCGTCGTGGACGGCCCCGCCGGACTGCTCGATCCGGACGAGATCGTCTGACATGCGCGTCGACGTCATCTCCATCTTCCCCGAGTACTTCGCCCCCCTCGACGTCTCCCTCATCGGCAAGGCCCGCGAGCGCGGCATTCTCGAGGTCCACCTCCACCAACTTCGCGACCACGCCCACGACGTGCACCGCACCGTGGACGACACCCCGTACGGCGGCGGTCCCGGCATGGTCATGAAGCCGGGCCCCTGGGGAGAGGCCGTCGACGCGGTCCTCGCCTCCGGCCCGGCCGAACCTCCGAGGATGATCGTGCCGACCCCCAGCGGCGTGCCCTTCACCCAGGGGCTGGCGATGGAGTACGCCGCCGAGCCGTGGCTGCTGTTCACCCCGGCCCGCTACGAGGGCATCGACTCCCGGGTGATGGCCGAGTACGGTGCCCGCATGCGCGTGGACGAGGTCAGCGTCGGCGACTACGTGCTCGCCGGGGGCGAGGTGGCGGTGCTGGTGATGATCGAGGCCGTCGGGCGGCTGCTGCCGGGCGTTCTCGGCAACGTCAACTCGGCCGTGGACGACTCCTTCGCGCCCGGCGCGATGGAGAACCTCCTTGAGGGTCCCGTCTACACCAAGCCACCCGAGTGGCGGGGGCACGAGGTGCCGGAGATCCTTCTCTCCGGGCACCACGGAAAGATCGCCCGTTGGCGGCGGGACCAGGCGCTGCGCCGTACCGCGAGGAACCGGCCCGAGCTGCTGGCGGCGCTTGATCCGGAGAGCCTGGACAAGCACGACAGGCGGGTCCTGGCGGAACTGGATCTCCCCGAGACGGGTCCGGCGGGCTCCACGGGTCCGGCCGCTCTGACCGGTTGATTTCCGGTCGGTCGGGAAAATATGGCAGACTGAAGCGTTGCCGCCGACTGAACGCCGGCTGGCGTGCGCCGCCGGGCAGACGGTTCCGGCTCCGAGACATAGTCCACTTCAGCACGCGTGTCCATCACGACGCCGCTCCGTCGCGGCCGGATGGACCTCCGCGTGCGCTTGTAAATGAGGTACCACTGCCATGCACACGCTGATCAGCGAGCTCGAGAAGTCCGCGCTCCGCACCGACATCCCGAACTTCCGGCCCGGTGACACGCTTGAGGTCCACGTCAGGGTCATCGAGGGCAGCCGGTCCCGTGTCCAGGTCTTCAAGGGCTTCGTCCTGCGCCGTCAGGGCGGTGGCTCCCGCGAGACCTTCACCGTCCGCAAGGTCAGCTACAGCGTCGGCGTCGAGCGGACCTTCCCGGTGCACAGCCCGGTCATCGAGAAGATCACCCTCGTGACCCGTGGCGACGTTCGCCGCGCCAAGCTCTACTACATGCGTGACCTGCGCGGCAAGGCCGCTCGCATCCGCGAGAAGCGCGACGCCCGCTAGGCGCGTCAGGCGTCCGCCGACCTGGCCCGTGCCCCTCACCGGGGAGCGGGCCAGTCGCATGTAAGGAGGTTTGACCTCCTATGGCAATACGCATGGCTATGCGGTACCCCGTCACTCGACCACTTGGTACCGCCCATCATCTAGGCTCATCAGCGATGACTAGCGAAGACCGGGAGTACGGCGCAGTCTCGCGTCGATCTGTCGAGGACGAGGTGGACGTGGTCGCCGAAGACACCCAGAAGACCGCCAAGGATGGCAAGGACAAGAAGAAGGGCTCCTTCTGGAAGGAGCTGCCTGTCCTGGTCGTCGTGGCGTTGGTGCTCGCCCTCATAATCAAGACCTTCGTGATCCAGGCGTTCTACATTCCCTCGGAGTCGATGGAGAACACCCTCCTCACGAACGACAGGGTCCTGGTCAACAAGCTCGTCTACCGTGTCCGAGACATCGAGCGCGGCGACGTGGTGGTCTTCTCCGGGGTCGACTCCTGGGATCCCGAGATCGACCTTGAGGAGCCGCCCAACCCGGTCGCGGGATTCTTCCGCTGGGTCGGTACCGCCTTCGGCGTGGTCCCCGGCGAGAAGGACTACATCAAGCGGGTCATCGGCGTCGCGGGCGACACGGTGAAGTGCTGTGACGACAAGGGCCGCGTGACGGTCAACGGGGTCCCCATCGACGAGGCATACCTCTACCCCGGCGACGTGCCGTCCCAGAGCTTCTTCGAGGCCAAGGTCGGCGAGGGACGCCTGTGGGTGATGGGTGACCACCGGCTGGTCTCCCTCGACTCCCGTTCCCACCTCGGCGACCCCGGTGGCGGGACGATCCCGGTGGACAAGGTGATCGGCCGGGCCTTCGTGATCGTGTGGCCGTTCTCCAGGGCCACGACCCTCCCCATTCCCGACACCTTCGGCCAGCCGGCCCTCAAGGCCGCCGCGGCCGTGGGAGGGGCGGCTCCGCTCCTCGCAGGCTTCGCGGGCGCCGTGCCGCTGGTGCTGTGGCGTCGTCGTCGCCGGCTCTCAGGACGGTAACCGAACCCCATGACCGTTGAACCCGAGGTTGAGAAGAAAGAGAAGAGCGGCAAGGGCGGTGGCCTGCGCGAGTCACTGTTCCTGCTGGTGTGCGGGGTGGTGGTGGCCCTGCTGTTGCAGGTCTTCGTCTTCCAGTCGTTCTGGATCCCGTCGGAGTCGATGCAGAACACCCTTCTGGTGGGTGACCGGGTGGTCGTCAACAAGCTGCACGGCGACTCCGAGCGCGGCGACATCGTGGTCTTCAAGGGCTGGAACGACGAAGACACCATCAAGCGGGTCATCGCGGTCGGCGGCGACACGGTGAAGTGCTGCGACGCCAAGGGCCGGATCACGGTCAACGGGGTGCCGCTCGAAGAGAGCTCCTACCTTTTCCCGGATGATTTCCCCTCGGGGGAGCCGTTCGAGAAGGTCGTTCCCAAGGGGCGGCTGTGGGTCATGGGCGATCACCGCACCGCCTCCGCCGACTCGCGCGCCCACGAGGAGAGGCTGGGGGAGGGGTCGATTCCCGAGAGCGATGTCATCGGCCGTGCCGTCGCGATCTACTGGCCGTTCTCCAGGGCCGCGGTCCTTTCGAGGCCGGAGAGCTTCCTCAAGGTGAGATAGCGGTACCGAATGGACCGGAGGGGGCGTACTCTCTGGTCATGGTCGCTCTGTCACCCGCGGTGCCATGACGGTTGCGTTTCGCCCCAGACCCAGTGTGGTCCGGCGGGATTCGGGACTGTACGGCTACGAGCGGGCCCTCAGCCGCCGCGGGCTCGGTCCCGTGGCCGGGGTCGACGAGGCCGGCCGGGGCGCCTGCGCCGGGCCGCTGGTGATCGCCGCCGTGGTGCTGGGCGGCCCGATCGACGGCTTGGACGACTCCAAGCTGCTGACGGCCTCCCGGCGCGAGTCGCTGTACGAGCGGATCACGGCGACCGCGGAGGCGGTGAGCGTGGTGGTGATCCCGTCGGGTGAGATCGACGCCCGGGGCCTCCACAAATCCAACGTCGGAGGAATGCGCAGGGCGGTGGCACGATTATCCTGTCATCCCGGCTACGTTCTGACCGATGGGTTCCCCGTTCCCGGCCTGCCCGCACCGTCGCTGGGCGTGTGGAAGGGAGATCAGGTGGCGGCCTGCATCGCCGCGGCCTCGATCGTGGCCAAGGTGACGCGGGACGAGATGATGGTGGCGCTGCACGAACGCCATCCCCGGTACGGATTCGCCGTGCACAAGGGGTATGGCACCGCCGACCATCGCAGAGCTCTCAGAACCTACGGTCCGTGTCCGGATCACCGCTTCTCGTTCTCGACGGTGGCGCGGTCAGGAGCGGGCGAGGTGATGGGTGAGAATGAAGTGGGGGCCGGTGCCGTCTGATCGGGCGGGCCGGGGTGGGCGTTTAACAGGAGGACCGGTATGAGCGCAGAGGATCTCGAAAAGTACGAAACCGAGATGGAGCTGCAGCTTTACCGTGAGTACCGCGACGTTGTCGGCCTCTTCACGTATGTCGTGGAGACCGAGCGGCGCTTTTATCTCACCAATTCCGTTGATCTCGACGTGCGCACCGCCGAGAACGGCGACGTGTTCTTCGACGTGAAGATGCAGGACGCCTGGGTCTGGGACATGTACCGCCCGGCGAGGTTCGTCAAGAACGTCCGCGTGGTGACCTTCAAGGACGTGAACGTCGAGGAGCTCGCCAAGCCCGACCTGGAGATGCCGAAGGAGGGCTTCTCCTCCTGAGGGCTTCTCCTGAGCGGCTTTGAGAGCATCGTCTACGGGCTGGGGGCCCGGGTGGGTCCCAAGGGCGGGCTGGGCCGTTTGAGGCGCTGTGGCGCGGCTGAGTGGCCGCGAGACGTTATCCACAGGTCCTGAGCCCACGCTCGGTGGGTTTTCCACAGAACCGTGTTCGGCCTCTCGGTGGTGCGGTGAGCTGAGCGAAGGTCTGGAACCGGAGGTGGTTCCATGGCCGCGAAGGATGAGCTCGGCAAGCACGGCGAACAGGTCGCCGTCGACTATCTGCTGGCACACGACCTGCAGATCCTGGATCGCAACTGGCGGTGCCCGGACGGGGAGATCGACGTCGTCGCCCGGGAGGGGCGCACGCTCGTCGCGGTGGAGGTGAAGACCCGCTCGGGCCGCAGTCACGGCACCGCCTTCGAGGCGGTCACCGAGGCGAAGATCGCCCGCCTGCGCAGGATCGCGGCCAGATGGCTCGCCGAGCGTCAGGACCGATTCGACGCGATCCGCGTCGACGTCGTCGCCCTGGAGCGGTTCGCCGGGGATTTCGTCGTCCGTCACGAGCGGGGGGTGTGCTGATGTCTCCCGGCCCGTCGATGTCTCCCGGCCTGTCATGGATCATCCGCTCCCCTTGGGGGGTGGGGTGAGTGGCCGTCGCACGCACGCGCTGCGTCGCCCTGGTCGGGGTGTCCGGCCGTCTCGTCGAGGTCGAGGCCGATGTCGGCAGTGGCGTGGCGGGTCTTCACCTCATCGGCATGCTCGACACCGCGCTGAGCGAGGCCCGCGACCGGGTCCGTTCCGCCCTGGTCAACAGCCGCTACGCCTGGCCCGACTCCCGGATCACGGTGAGCCTGTTTCCCGCCAGCCTGCCCAAGCGCGGAAGCCTGTTCGACGTCGCCATCGCGATGGCCTTGCTCGCGGCGGCCGGGTTCGTGCCCGTGGCCAGGGTCGCCGAGCCGTTCTTCCTGGGGGAGCTCGGCCTGGACGGGTCGGTCAGGCCGGTGCGGGGTGTGCTCCCCGCCGTGCTGGCGGCCGTCGCCGCCGGTGCTCGCACCGTCGTCGTCCCGGCTCGCAACGCCGCCGAGGCCGGTCTCGTGCCGGGTGTGACCGTGGTTCCCGCGACGACGCTGGGCGCGCTGGTGAGCTGGTTGCGGAGCGAAGAGCCGGTAGGAGGTCTCCCACCCGGTTCCGGAGGGGCCGGTTCCGGAGAGCCCGAGGCTGGAGATCGTGATCCGGGGGCCGCGTGCCCGCTCCCTTCGGGGTTTCCCGGTGAGGCCGGTCCCGGAGACGTCCACGACTCCGGGGGCGGGCCGGGCGACGCTCCCGATCTGGGAGACGTCGCCGGGCAGCCCCTCGCCCGTCGCGCGCTGGAGGTCTGCGCCGCGGGGGGTCACAACCTCTGGATGCTCGGTCCTCCCGGCACGGGCAAGACCATGCTCGCCGAGCGGCTGCCGACCCTGCTCCCGCCCCTGGAGCGGGATCAGGCCCTGGAGGTGACCGCCATCCACTCGGTCGCCGGTGTGCTGCCCAGAGACCGTCCTTTGCTGGTCCGCCCGCCGTTCGTGGCACCCCACCACACCGCGACCGTCGCGTCCGTCATCGGCGGGGGCAGCGGGATGATCCGTCCGGGGGCCGTCTCGCTGGCCCACCGGGGAGTGCTCTTCCTGGACGAGGCCCCCGAGTTCTCGGCGACCGTTCTCGACGCGCTCAGGCAGCCGCTCGAATCGGGGAGGGTGACGGTCTCCAGGGCGCTCGGGTCGGTGACCTTCCCCGCCAGGTTCGTGCTGGTGCTGGCGGCCAACAGGTGCCCGTGCGCGCGGCCCTCCACCCCGGACGACCCGTGCGCGTGCGCTCCGGCGGCCCGGCGGCGCTATCTCGCCAGGCTCTCCGGCCCGCTGCTCGACCGGGTGGACGTCAAGGTCGGCCTGTTCCGTTCGACCAGGCGCGAGCTCCTCGCCGACCGCCGGTTCATCGAGTCGAGCGGGGTGGTGGCCAAGCGGGTGCTGCTCGCGCGTGAGCGGGCCGCCAAACGCTTCGCGAACACGCCGTGGCGGTGCAACGCGGAGGTGCCCGCCCGAGCCCTCCACACCGAATACCGGCCGCCGCCCGTGGCGATGTCGCCGCTGCTCGGGCATCTCGACAGCGGTCGGCTGAGTGCCCGTGGCCTCGACCGCATCCTCAGGCTGGCCTGGACTCTGGCCGATCTGGCGGGCAAGGACCGGCCGGAGCTCCACGAGACCAACTCCGCGCTCGGGCTCTGGCTGGGGGAGGAACGATGAGCGACAGGCTCGCACGGCTCACCCTGATGCGCCTGGCCGAGCCGGGTGACGCCGTGATGGGCGCTCTCGTCGCCCTGCGCGGTCCCGAGGCCGCCGTCGCCCTGGTCAGGAGGGGCGCCGCGGACGCGGATCTCACCCGATGGTTCGCCGGTGCCCACGGCCGCCGCCCGACCGGAAAGCCCGGCTCGCCGGTCGGAGCGTCCGGTCCACCGGCCGGAGGCCTCGGCCCGCGCGAGGGAGGCGCCGGTTCACGCGAGGGCGGCTCCGGCCCGCACGATGGAGATCCCGGTCCGCGTGGTGAAAGTCCAGGTTCGCGTGGTGGAGGCCCCGGTCCGCGTGGCGGAGGCCTCGATCCGTGCGGCGGAGGTCCTGGCCCGCGTGAGGGGAGCCCGGAGCCGCCGGGCGGAGGGTTCGGTTCCCCCGGGGGACGCCCCCTCCACGGCGACGCCTCGGGGGAGGTGCGGCACGGGAGATCAAAGGTGTCCGGCGGCCGATCCGGCAACGGCGGGTCCGGGGCGGGTGACGGTTCGGAGGCCGCGCGGGAGGGGCGGCTCGCGGCCAGGATCGACCGGATGGTCGCCTCCTGGGCGGCCAGGCTGAAGACGGCCGACCCCGAGCGTGACCTGGCCGAGGGCGAGCGGATAGGGGCCAGGCTGGTGGTTCCCGGCGATCCCGAATGGCCGACCCAGCTGGATGACCTGGGAGACTCCCGGCCTCATGCCCTCTGGCTCCACGGAGACGCCGACCTGCGGTTCTCCTGCCTCAGATCCGTCGCGGTCGTCGGTTCCCGAGCCGCCACGCCCTATGGCGCGCACGTGGCGGCGGAGCTCGGGGCCGGGCTGAGCGAGAGAGGGTGGGCTGTCGTCTCCGGCGGCGCCTACGTTCTCTGGTCAGTTCAGCTGTTGCAAGGACGGCTGACGGGCCGGCTCGCTAAGATCGCTATCCGTGATGGACTCGCTACCCCCGCGAGGAATCGGGCGTTGGACAACGCATCGATTAGATGTCGAGAAGGACTGGTCCCGCTTCGCTGACGACCCCGTATTACGAGGGCTGCCGTCGCTTTCACGCCTTGCGGCAGCGAACGGGTCACGGCATGGGAAATGGTTCCTGCTTGATCCAAGAGGCCATCCAGATGCGCGCGTGAATGCCTTCTTCAGCTCGGCGAAGATAAGAAATCGGGCCGACACGACGGCCAAGAAGTACATCACGGCTCTGGGCATATGGCTGACGTTCCTTGATCGGATCGGCCGTCCCTGGTGGGAAGCGATCGAGGACGACGTCGAAGAGTTCGTGTTCTGGCGCTTGACCGACCCGGCGAACGAACGACGCGTCACCGGCGGCACCGTCCACGGCAACCTGATCGCGATGCACGTGTTCTACACGTGGGCCGAGCCCCGATACGGGGTGAACAACCCGGTGTCCACGGAGCTGGTCAGGGGCAGGCAGTTCGACCAGGAGGTACGGCGGATCCGAGCCGGCCCGCACATCATCCGCGACAAGGACGTCAAGTGGCTGGATCCCAGCGGCTACCAGCGCTGGCGCGACATGGGGTTGCGCGGGTTCGACATCGACGGGTTGGAGGACCCGAAGTGGCGGGGCCGCAACACCCAGCGGGATTCGGCGTTCGCCGATGGCCTTTACGGGACCGGCCTGCGCCTGAGCGAGTGGGCCAGCGTGCTGAACGTCGAACTACCCGCCGACGACGCTGATCGCAGCTACTCCACGTGCTACCTGGCCAGCAAATGCGCCAAGGGCAACCGCGGGCGGCTCTACTGGATGCCTCGGAGGGTGCTGGCCGACGTGTTGTCCTACATGGAGGGCGCCCGCGCGGCCGCGATACGGCGAGCCCGGCGCAGTGGCCGCTACGAGCGGCTGACCGGGGTGCGCG
Organism: Streptosporangium sp. G11; assembly: GCF_051192615.1. Classification (NCBI taxonomy): domain Bacteria; kingdom Bacillati; phylum Actinomycetota; class Actinomycetes; order Streptosporangiales; family Streptosporangiaceae; genus Streptosporangium; species Streptosporangium sp. G11. The sequence goes on along the minus strand of NZ_JBPJUQ010000017.1, from coordinate 69,404 downwards.
TCTTGGAAGGGATGACCCATGCGGGCGAGCTGGAGCTGGTGGATGCCTCAAGCGGAGAGCGCCATCTGATTTGGCTGGATGAGCTGGACCCGCGGGCGCGTCTGCGGTTGTTTCGGCGCACGCCTGGTGGCCTGGAGCCGTTGGCCGTGTGGTTGAACGAGGACGGGCTGGCGCGACCAGCTGATGCTTGGGAGAAGACCTTCGAGCGCGCCAACGATCGGCTGGGACGCGCAGGGCTGGAAGGATTGGTGGCCACCCCGCATATGCTGCGGCACTCGTTCGCGCTGCGCTGGTATTCGGCCGGCCGCCTGTCCTACGAGCTGCGCTACGCCCACCTCAGTGATGAGGAGCTGCGCGACTTTCGTGAGCAGTTCGGCGAGGTGTGGCATCTGGTGCAGACCATGCTGGGGCACGTCGACGTCACCACGACCAAGAACACATATTTGGAACCATTTCGGGCGTTGGATGTCATCGTGCTTCTGGAGCACACCCGAGGAAGCGCGGTGGCGGATCTGCTGGGGGAGATGTTCGCCCACCATCCCTATGTCCGCACCGATCCGCGACGGGGCGAGGGATGAGCGGCCGGGGCCGCAGCGCCTCGCTGCCGCCGGCCGACTACCGCCCGCCGCAGCGGCTGTTTCACGACGCGGACGGTGAGGCGATGGTGGTGCGGTTCTTCTCGGAGATCGACGGCACGCACCGAGACTTCGACTTCGCTACCTTCCCCGTCGCGCCACAGTTGCGGCTGTGGTTCGCCGAGGCATTTTTGAAAGCCACCGGTCCTGGCGGGTCCAAGCGGCGCATGGCCTCAGCGGATACGACCTTCCAGGGGATGCGGCGTTTCGCTCGCTACCTGGGCCAGTTACGGCACCCGCCCAAGACGTCGGCGGGGTTGCGGCCGGTTCACCTGGACGGCTACGCGCTCGGCCGCCGCGACAGCAATGGGTGGTCACGCGAGTTGGGCTGTGTCCGCAGCGCCCTGCGAGTCGGTGAGGGCGCCCCGGCAGAGTTCCTGATCCACCTGGACGGGATGAGAACTCCCCGCAAGCGTGATGATCCCACGGTTCTCTACACCAAGCAGGAGTTGAAGAAGATCCAGGAGACGGCCCGAGCGGAGGTTCGCGCCGCGGCGGCGCGGCTGCGCGAGGGCCGCGCTTTTCTCCATCGATGGCGTGAGGGCAAGATCAGCAAAGATGACGTTCTGGCCTGGGAGCGCGGCTGGCTACTGGACTACGTCGACCAGCACGGTGATGTTCCGCGCCGCATCCCGGGGCCGACCGCGAAGCTGCAGGGGCACACAACGAAGAGGGTCGTCGGTCGCCATGGTGGTCCTCGGGTGGTGATGGCCCAGCTCGGCATGACTGTCCATGAGGCCGCTGCGGCGGCCGTGCTGTTGATCTGCTTGACGGGGGAGAACCTGACGACCATCGCGACCGCACCCGCGCTGTTTCACCGGCCGGACGGGTATGCCGGACGGACCGCTTCGGTGCTGGTGGATCTGGTCAAGCCCCGGCGCGGAGCGCGCAAGTCGAGCATGACCGCGCCCTGGAGTGACCTGCCTCCCTGGATCGCGGGCCCGCCGGCCACGACGCCTGCTCGGCGCCGAGGCGAGCTGACCACCCCGTTTGGGCTCTACGTGCTGCTGGTCGAGCTGATGGACTTCGGCCGGGGCCAGGCGGGGACGGATCGATTGTTTGTCCCTTGGGCCTCTAGTGGCGGCAAGGGCCGCGGTCGCGGCTGGCGCATGGGGTTGCCGAAGAACGCCACGTTCGATTGGGGGCGCAGCCTGGGCCTGCCGGTCGATTGCGATCGGCTGCGGTTGACCTGGCTGGAACGCCACCAACGGCCAGTCGCGCACACCGAGGCCACCTTGGCCAACGAGTATCTGGTCCGCAGCAGAGGCGATCTTGTCGAGTACAGGAAGGTGGTGGCCAAGACTCAGCGCGAACAAGTCCGCAAGGCCCGGACACTGGAGCGGATGAGGTTGCTGAGCACCGGCGACGTTCGTGCTGCCGTCGAGGATCCCAAGCTGATCGCCAAGCGCTTCGACATGGACGTGGTGACTTTGCGGCGTGTCCTGGCCGGCGAGCTGGATACCGTGCTCGGCGCCTGCGTTGACCACCTGAACGGTTCCTTCACCGCCCCGGGCAGGCCCTGCGAGGCCTCGTTCATGCTGTGTCTGAGCTGCCGCTGCGCCCGCGCCCTGCCCACCCATCTGCCGATCCAAGTCGCGGTCCGCGACGAGATGCTGGTGCGCAAGCCGACGATGACCCCGCTGCGCTGGGCCGAAAGGTTCGCCGGCCCCCTCGCGCAACTGGATGATCTCCTGCGCCACTACCCGGACGCGATGATCGAGCAGGCCCGCGTCTCGATCACGCCGGACCAGCGGGCTTTGGCCCAGCGGCTCCTGAACAGGGAACTGGACGTTCGATGACTTCCCCCCAACCACGTCGGCGCGCTGCCAGCCTGCCTGGCCCAGACACTGCGGTGCTGGTCAACCGCCCACTTCGGCCGGAAGTTCAGGAACGCCATCTGTCGGTCTTCGCCGATGACCGCTGGAACCTCACGCCCGCGTTGCATGACCTGAACGCCAGAGTCAGCACGGTGACCTTCGACAAGGTTCCGAAGCGCTTTCGCCTGCACATCAAGCACTTCGCCTGGTTGTTGATCAACGATCGAGGGCCGCAGCGCCGAGCTTTCAGGATGCCCGTCGATCGACCTGCGATCCGCACCGTGGTGGTCATCGTCCGCCACGTCCGCGAGTTCGCGATCTGGCTGCAGGTCCGCGGCGTTGAACGGTTCGCCGACGTCACGCAGGAGGACCTGGACCTCTACTTGGAGCACGTCAACGCGAACGAGGAGTTCAACCTGGATCAGCGGATGGACCTGCTGGGCGGTGTTCGCTGGTATTGGTCACGGCGCGACGCGCTCCTGGCCGAGGCGCGCCTTCCCGAGTGGCCGCCTTGGCACGGTGAGAAGGTTCAGGACCTGGTCGGCCGCCGCACCCAGCACATGACCAACCGGACGCACCGCATCAGCCCGGACACGATGGAAGCGTTGCTGTTGTGGTCACTGCGGTTCGTCGAGTGCTTCGCCGACGACATCACCCGCGCCTATCACGAGTTCGTCACGCTGAGTGCCCGCACCCCCAGAGCTCGCCGCGCGCGAGGCACCTCCCCAGCCCGTTACGGCAGCACCCAACACCAGCACGAACTGACGAAGCAGCAGTTGGAAGCGTTGCTCTCCCACCTCAAGGTCAAGGGCTTCCCGCTGCCCGGCCGCCGTCAGCCCGACGGAAGCCTCAGCGTGAACTATCCGCACCTGAGCCGCCTGCTCAACACCACCGCGAACATGCGCTACGTCGAGGGCTACCACCGCATCATCGAAGCCAGTGGCCTTCCGATCGGCGAGGCGGCCTACCTCTATCAGCCGGTCACCGGGACGCTGCAGGGGCGGCCCTGGCGTTCCACCTTGATCAGCTATCACGAGGCGCCGGTTCTGGCGCGCCTGCTGTCGGTCGCGTGCTTCGTCGTCATCGCCTACCTATCCGGGATGCGCGCCGGCGAGATGCTGAACCTGCGCCGCGGATGCGCCACGTTCGACGCGACCAACGACCTGTGGTTGATCACCGGACACCACAGCAAAGGCGTGGTGGACCAGGACGGCAACACCAAGGCCGAAGGCGAGATCCGCCCCGATCCCTGGACCGTCATCGAACCGGTCGCCACCGCCATCGGCGTGCTGGAGCAGCTCCACGACTACGACATCCTCTTCCCCACGACTCTCAACACCGAAGGCAACGTCGGCGAAACGGTCCTCGGACAGAGAACCGGCCTGGCCCGCGACGGCTCCATGATCAAGATGGACATCACCCAGCTGATCGCCTGGGTCAACGACTACTGCGCTCAATACGGCCTGCCCGAGGCCATACCTGCTGACCGCCACAACCGCCCCATCACCATCGGCCGGTTCCGCCGCACCCTGGCCTGGTTCATCGCGCGCAAGCCCCGCGGCCTGGTCGCCACCGCGATCCAATATGGGCACGTCCACGTCAAGATGACCCTCGGCTACAGCGGCACCTACGACTCCGGGTTCCCCGACGAACTTGCCTTCGAGCAATGGCTCCACCGCATCGAGCAACTGGTCGAGGCTGACCAGCGACTCCAGGCCGGGGAACACGTCAGCGGTCCGGCTGCGGACGCCTACAAACAGCGGGTTCAGCTGGGCGCTACCAAGTTCAGCGGCCGCGTGCTACGCACGTCCCGCGAGGCACGGGACCTGCTGGGCAACCCTGACATCCAGATCGTTCAGGGCCTGGGCATGACATGTGTTCCAGACCCGGACAAGGCGCTCTGCCAGATGAAGGTCGAGGAAGACAACGCCCGTTCCACCCCTGATCTCGACGACTGCCGTCCTCGCTGCGGCAACATCGCCCGCACGGACGGCGACATCGACGAGATCAAGCAGAAGATCACCGAACTCCGAGTGATCGTCGCCGATGCACTCGCACCCACCTTCCGCCACCAACGAGAACAACACGAACTGGAACGGCTGGAATGCCTCGTCACCGACCACGAGCGAAGTCGGCAGCACCCCCCAACCAGATAGGCCCCGCTGCGGACTCGAACCACGAGACGGCCGAAACAGGCATCCCGATCCACTCCACTTTGGGAGAGCATCCATGCCCACACGTGAGACCAACGAGGCCGAACGGGAGGCGATCAAGGCTGCCGCCCGACGGCTACTCGCTGGTGAACCCATCCGCTCCACCGGCGCACTGAGCGTCACCCAGCTCGCCGTCGAGGCTGGCATCAAGCGATGGGTGCTCACCCACAAGCACCAAGACCTCATGGCCGACTTTCAGCAACAGGCGAAAGAGCACGCCAAACTGCCGCCTGCCTTTCAATCTCTGGAAGCCGAGAACATTCGCCTTCAGGCCAAGCTGCGAAAGGCGCATGAGGAAAAACGAGAGCTTGAACAACGGCTCAAGCTCTACGCGATGGTCATCAACGAGCTGGCCATCTCCTGCAAGGAACATGGAGCCAACATCACCCCTCTGAGGCGTTGACCTCATCACGCTGAGACTCTCCGCCAGAGGATGAAGTTTTCGCCCGCAAACAACGCCCTCACCATCGAAAACGACGACCTTCGCAAGGGGCCAGGCAAGTGCAGATCCGCCCACATCCGTGTTCTGCCGACCCAACAGTGAAAGATGCACGCCAAGTCGACAGAACGCGTCATTACGTGACCCGGATGGTCTGGTGCGACGATGGAGCTCAGTGGCCGACGATCACTGCCAGAAGGCCCAGTACTGCGATCACTGTCCCGATCGCGGCCAACGGGCCGGCTAGCAGCCCAGCGACGGCTCCAGCGCCGACCGTGGTCAGGAGGATAACGGCCCACCGCAGCGGCAGCCGCTCGTCACCCTTCGCCTGGGGATCGGCTACACACATGATCTCGCTCTTCTCTCTCGACAACGAAGGACGCCGGGCCCGGCGTGACCAAGCCTTCCGCTTCCTGGCAGCTGTTCAAGAGCTATGAGACAATGCGAGTACAACACGAGCATTTCCGCGCACTTCGGATGAAGGTCGAGGAGGAGCGATGCCCCGCAGACCAACACCACTCGACCCCCAGTCGGGGCCACTAGCCGCGTTCGCCCTGGAACTGCGGCACTTACGTGATCAGGCAGGCGGTCGGGCCCTCAGCATCGATCAGATCAGCGATCGAGAGAAAATCGCTCGATCGACGCTTTTCGCCGTCATGCGTGGAGCCCGCCTGCCCAACCGGGATGTCCTGGCTGCCCTAGTCGCTGCCTGGGGCGGTGACCAGGGCGAGTGGATGAGCAGACGCAGCGCTGTCGAAACTCAACTCGAACTCCAACGCCGAGCCCTCTCGCACAAGTCCAAGTGGATCAGCCAGGAGCATCGGCTCGCCTATGTGAAGCCCATGGCCATTCACCTTGGCCGGGTCGGAGACAGCCACGTCTCGCAGACAGCCGGGATTCGGGCCGCCTACCACTCTGAAATGGCCACGTTCACGCAGGCTTTGAACAACTTGAGGGAGGAGGCAGGCCGCCCTTCCCATCGTCAGATGGCGAAACAGATGCAGGAAGTTAGCCCAGAGGGATCAGTCAGTTACAGCACGCTCAACAACTTGTTCACTGGCCGGGCCGCTCCGCCCCATCAGGCAGTGCTGAGGACACTCATCGCAGTACTTGCTCCAGAACACGAACGTGACCAACTGTTCGAGACTCTCGAGTCCCATCGGCTCACTCTCGAAACTCTGCGTGCTTACCTCGTCGGCTCGGATGATGACAGCGCAGACCCAGCGGCCGGATCATCACCTCCGAGTTGAGATTCAAAACCATCGGTCCATCCCGCATAGCGCCAACACTGAAAATTCAGCAGACCAACATGACCTGAGGCGCTCGATAACCGGCTCTTCGAATCGCTGAAAGCGAGAACATTCGCTTCCGCGCCGACCTGCGAAATAATTTTAAGGACAAGCGTGAGCTCGAATAATGGCTCGAGCGTTGCGCAATGCTTATCAACGAGATGGCCATCTAATGCTAGGAATCCGGGGCCAGCATCAGTCTCTTGAGACGCTGATCCCGTCACGCTGAGATCTTCCGCACCGGTCCTGCCAGCCTCGCAACAACAGTTCTGAAGCGGCCAGAGAACCTACGGCATCGACGGGGCCGCCCACCGGGGTGCCCTCGCCTGCGAGGGGCCGACCGTCGCCGTGCTCGCCTGCGGCGCCGATGTCGCCTACCCCAGCGCGCACGAGCAGTTGTTCGCCGCGATCCGGTCGCGGGGGTGCTGGTCAGCGAGTGCCCCATGGGCGCCCACCCGACCCGGCCGAGGTTTCTCATCAGAAACCGCCTCATCGCGGCCCTGTCCAGGGGCACCGTGGTCGTCGAGGCGGCCGTGCGCAGCGGGGCGCTCAACACCGCCGGGCACGCGATCGCGCTCAACCGCCATCTGGCCGCGATGCCGGGCCCGGTGACCTCGGAGTTCTCGGCGGGGTGCCATCGGCTGATCCGCCAGGGCAAGGCCACCTGCGTCACCGGCCCCGAGGAGGTGATCGAGCTCGCCGGAACGATGGGCACCGACCTGGCCCCCGAGCCGCGCGGCCCGGTGCTTCCGCGCGACCGGCTCGACCCGGAAACCCGGAAGGTCGTCGAGGCCATGCCCACCCGGATCGGCGTGGGCCCCGCGACGATAGCCGTCGCCGCGGGCGTCGATCTGGAGACCGTGCTCTCCTGCCTCGGAGGTCTCGCCGCAGCCGGCTACGTCGAACGGGTCTCCCGGGGATGGCGCCTCCGTCCCGACCGCCCTCCCGGCGGATAGTCCCTTCCCGGGCCCTTCTCGAGCCTTTCGCGGGTTCCTCTGGGGGCGGCCTCGGTTCGCGGGACCTTCGGAGATCGAGCTCACGGGTTCGGAGCAGGCCGCAGGGTCATGGAGCGGGCCATAGGGGAAGCAGGCGGACCTGGCCGTGGCCGAGGAGGAGCAGAGGGTCGAGATAGGCGCGGTCGCGGAGCAGGCCCCAGTGCAGGCAGGTGGCGGGGCAGTGCCCCGGGACGTCCTGGAGGGTGCCGATCACCTCACCGGTGACCACCACCTGCCCGCGCCGCACAGAGGGCTGGACGGGCAGGTAGGTCGTCCGCAGGCCATTGGGATGGAGCACGGTCACCACGCCCCGGCCCGCGAGTAGTCCGGCGTAGCCGACCGTTCCCGCTCCCGCGGCGCGGATCTCGGCTCCAGGAGGCGCGGAGAGGTCGGTGCCCCGATGACCGGCCAGCCACGGTTGCGCCGGTGGTGCGAAGCCCCTGAGCACGCGCGGCCGCCCGGCGAGTGGCCATTCCCAGGCAGGGGAGGGGGCGGGGGCCACGGCCGGGCGCGTCGTCCCCACCTGGCCGGGTGCACTCCTGGGCCCACTCCCGGGGGTGGTCACGGGAGCCGTCACGCCGTAGGCGCGGCCGGTTGCGCCGCTGGGGTGCGCGAGGGCGGTCGCGCGATGGGCACCCGTTGCCGCCGGTGTGGCCAGGACCAGTGAGCACAGCAGAGCTCGTAGCCCCACGGTGTGAACGGACTTCATGCCTGTAAGCATGAAGATTGACGGTGGAGCGGACATGGGCCGAATGGGATTCTGTGGATAGGCGGCCGGGGATTGGCCTGAGGATGGGGAACGAGGGGCCGGTCCCGGGATCTGGTACGGGTGGATGAGTCCCAGTACGTCGTGTGAGCGGGGATCGCGTGGTCGAAGAGGGTGTTCGCAGGCTGGCCGCCGAGGCGGGCGTCGAGTTGCCGCCGGTCCGGGTGAGCGGGGACGATCCGGTGCTGCCCTCGGTTTTTCGCGTGGGCACCGCCGCCGCCATCGCCGTCGGGGCCGCCACCGCGGCGGCCGCGGCGCTCGGTGGAGGTGGGAGCCAGGCCGCGGTGGACGTGCGGGAGGCGGCGATCGCCTTCCTGGACGAGCGCCATTTCAGGATCGACGGAGCCGCCATGGATCTGTGGGCCCCCCTCTCCGGCGACTACCGCACCGCCGACGGCTGGGTCCGGCTGCACTGCAACTTCGACCATCACCGTGACGCGGCCCTCGCGGCGCTGGGACTGCCCGCCGGTACGGGCAGGGAGGCCGTCGAACGCGCCTGCGCGGGCCGTACCGCCGTCGAGATCGAGGAGGCGGTGACGGCCGCGGGAGGATGCGCGGCGGCCATGCGCGACCGCGCCGGATGGCGTGGGCACCCGCAGTCGCGAGCGGTCGCCGCGTCACGGCTCGTCCACCTGACCCGGATCGGTGACCTCGGCGGTGGGAGGAGGGGCGCTTCGAAAGGCGGGGAAGGGCGGGCGCTTGACGGGGTGCGGGTGCTCGACCTGACCAGGGTGATCGCCGGGCCGGTGGCGACCCGCACGCTCGCCGCCCACGGGGCCCAGGTGCTCAGGGTGGGCGCCGGGCACCTTCCCGAGGTGCCGGGGCTGGTGGTCGGCACCGCGTTCGGCAAGCGGTCCTGTCATCTCGACCTGAGGACTCCGGCCGGGAGTGCCGCGCTGCGCGACCTGGTGGCGGGGGCTGACGTGTTCGTGCAGTCCTACCGGCCGGGGGCTCTCGAAGCTCTGGGGTTCGGCCCCCGGCGGCTGGCGGAGATCAGGCCGGGAATCGTGTGCGTCGACATCTCGGCGTACGGGAGGCGAGGGCCGTGGGCGGGCGGACACGGGTTCGACAGCTTGGTGCAGATGGTGTGCGGTATCGCCCACGAGGGCGGCGACGGATCGCGGCCGCACCCGCTGCCCGCCCAGGTCCTCGACCACGCCACCGGCTACCTGGCGGCTTTCGGCGCGATGGCCGCCCTGCTCCGCGGAGCCGCCGAGGGGGGATCCTGGCGGGTGGAGCTCACCCTGGCGGGGACCGCGCGATGGCTGGACGGCCTCGGCCGGGTCGACGGGGCGGCCACGCCGGAGCCTGACGTCACCGACATGGTCGAGGAGATGGACAGCTCCTTCGGACGCCTGACCTACCTCCGGCCGCCCGGCACCGTCGACGGCGTGTCGCCGTACTGGTCGAGCCCGCCTCCGCGGAGGGGCGAGCATCCGCCCGCTTGGTGGTGAAGGCGTTCCACGGTCTCCCCGCGCAGGCTTCCCGCGAACAGCCTTCCGGGAACAGTCTCCCGCGAACAGCTTCCCGGAAACGGTCTCCTGTGGGCGCCCTCCCGCGCACGGCCCCCGGAAACGGTCTCCTGCGAACAACCTCCCGGGAACGCTCTCCTGCGAGCGGCCTCCCGGGCGAACGGCTCCCTCAAGAGGCCTCGCCGTGGCGTACGTATCCGCGGTGGCGGCGTACTCGTGGCGTGGACATGCCCGTGGGGGCGGTCCGCGGAGTCATCGGGGGCGGGGGGCGGAGGGGCGGCGCAGAGGGGAGAGCCAGATCCACGCGATCGTGGCCAGGGCCCCGGCCGCGGAGATCCAGAACACCGGGCGCAGCCCGAGCAACTCGCCGGCCAGGCCGCCCGCGAGACCGCCGAGGGTGAGGATGCCCTGGACCATGAAGGACTGCGTGGCGTTGACCCGGCCGCGTAGCTCGGCGGGGGTCTCGCGCAACGTGATGGCGCCCATGCAGACGGAGAAGGCCACGACGGCCATGCCGGAGGCCATCGCGCTGGCGGACAGGAGCAGGAAGCTGCGCCACACCGGTCCCGAGGCGAGCGCGGCGATCACGAAGTCGAAGGGGAAGAGCAGCACGGAGCAGGCCAGTATCCGGTTCTCGCCGTACCGCCTGGTCAGGCGCGGGACGAGGGCCGCGCCGAGCAGGCCGCCGACGCCGAAGAAGGCGGTGATGGCGCCGACCAGTCCCGCGGGCAGGCCGACCACGTTGAGCGCGTAGATCACGAACAGTGCCATGTAGACGCTGCCGAAGAAGTTGATCGTGATCCCGGCACCGCAGAGCGCGCGGAGCGTCGGGTGCCGGGCCACCGTGCCCAGGCCCTCCCGGATCTCGGCCCACATGCCGCGAGGGGGAGCCGGCGTGTGATTCTCCGGCGCCTTGATCGACCTGATCAGGAAGGCCGAGGCCAGGAACGACATCGCGTCGACCAGGATCGCGAACGGCGCCGTGATCAGCTGGACGAGCAGTCCGGCGAGGCCCGGCCCGGCGACGCTCGCCACGGCGAAGGCCGACTGGAAGCCCGCGAGCGCCTCGGTCCGCTGGCTCTCGTGGACCACGGTGATCAGGTGCGGGAAGTTCGCCGCTCGGAAGATCACCGAGCAGGCGCCGACGACGAACGCCACCGCGATCAGCCACGGCACGCTGAGCAGTCCGGTGATCCAGGCGGCCGGGATCGTGGCCATGGCGACGGCCGAGACCACGTCGCAGGCGACCATGACCGGCCGGTGCCGCCGCAATCGGTCGGCGAGGGCACCCGCCTGGAGCCCGATCAGCAGATAGGGCAGCGAGGTCGCGGCGGTGAGCACGCCCATCTGGGCCGGTGACGCGCCGAGCAGGACGGCGGCGGTCAGCGGCACCGCCAGCCGGGAGACCTCGGTGCCGGTCTCGGTGACGGCGCGGGCGGAGAGCAGGAGCCGATAGTCGCGCTGCCTCCTGAGGGGCACCGGATCGGTCGCGGGGGGCGCTGGGGTCACGGCGATCACGGGTATCCGTCCCTCTCCGGCTTCCGGAGACTATGAAGGGAACACTTCATAACTGTGAAGATAACCCTTCATAGTTATGAAGGCAATGCTTCATATGTGGAGGGGTACGGTCTGCACATGACCGAGGTACCGAGGCGCAAGTCCCTCACCGATCCCACGGCGATGCGCGCGCTGGCGCACCCCGCGCGGCTCGCGATCCTGAACCGGCTCCAGGCCGAGGGGCCCTGCACCGCGACCGAGGTCGCCGAGGTCGTCGGGGTCACGCCCAGTGCGGCCAGCTACCACCTGCGCATGCTCGCCAAGTACGGCTTCGTCGAGGACGCGCCCGCGCGCGGTGACGGCAGGGAGCGCCTGTGGCGCTCCAGTGCCGTGGGTTTCAGCGTCAGCCCCGATCCGGACGACCGTCCGGACGTGCGCAGCGCCAAGGAGTTCCTGATCAAGGCGTTCCGGGAACAGGCGGCGGACGAGGTGGACAGGGCGATGGAGAACCTTGAGCGGGAGTCACGCGAGTGGCGTGAGGCCGCGCTGTTCAGCCGCGCCATCCTGCTGGTCGACGCCGAGGAGCTGAAGGCGCTGAGCGAGCGGATCGACGAGATGCTCGCCCCCTACAAGACCACCGTCAGGGACCAGGGGGACGCCCCGCCCGGGGCCCGGGTCTCCGAGGCGCAGGTCAGCCTCTTCCCTCGCGTCCGGCGCCGGCCGCACGGCCTTCCACGCGACGCGTAAAGGTCGCTTGACGCCCGAAGGTCGGGAAGAGGCGCGGTTGCGGGTACACTTTTGGTGGCCTGTGAGTCATGGGCCGACTTCGCATGCCCCGTCAAGAACCGGGGTCCCTCGGTCCGGGCGAGAGCCCGGCTGGATCCGGTTCGGGGCATCAGGGCGACAGCCGCAGGCTGTCGCGTATCAACCGAGAACAGCGCCCAGAGATGGGCGCCCCGATCTGGAGGACAATCAATGTCCACCCCCGTCGTCACCATGCGACAGCTGCTGGAAAGCGGCGTTCACTTCGGCCACCAGACCCGTCGCTGGAACCCGAAGATGAAGCGCTTCATCTTCACCGAGCGCAACGGCATCTACATCATCGACCTTCAGAAGTCGCTGGCCTTCATCGACAGGGCCTACGACTTCGTCAAGGAGACCGTCGCGCACGGCGGCACGATCATGTTCATCGGCACGAAGAAGCAGGCCCAGGAGGCCATCGCCGAGCAGGCCGCCCGTGTCGGCATGCCGTACGTCAACCAGCGCTGGCTGGGTGGCATGCTCACCAACTTCTCGACCGTGCACAAGAGGCTCCAGCGCCTGAAGGAGCTGGAGGAGCTCGACTTCGACAACGTGGCCGCCTCTGGGCTCACGAAGAAGGAGCTCCTCATGCGCCGCCGCGAGAAGGAGAAGCTCGAGCGCACCCTCGGCGGCATCCGGGACATGTCCCGGATCCCGAGCGCGGTGTGGGTCGTCGACACCAAGAAGGAGCACATCGGAATCAGCGAGGCTCGCAAGCTTCACATCCCGGTCGTGGCCATTCTCGACACCAACTGCGACCCCGACGAGGTCGACTACCCGATTCCGGGTAACGACGACGCCATCCGCGCCGTCGGCCTGCTGACCCGCGTCGTCGCCGACGCCGTCGCCGCCGGTCTCATGGCCCGCGCCGGTGCCAACCGCGGGGACGACAAGCCGGCCGTCGCCGGTGGCGCCGAGCCGCTGGCCGAGTGGGAGCAGGAGCTGCTCGCGGGCGGCGCCGAGACCGCCCCGGCCGCCGAGGCCGAGACCGCCGAGGCTGCCGAGGTCGCCGAGGTCGAGGCGACGGAGGCCCCCGCCGAGACCGCCGAGGTCGAGACCGCGGAGGCTCCGGCCGAGGCCGCCGAGGCTCCCGCCGCCGAGGCCGAGCCCACCGAGAAGCAGGCCTAGTTCACTCCGTACGGCCCCCGGCCGTACGACCCGCAAGACCCTTCCGGGTGGGTGCCGCTCAGTTGGGGCACCCACCCGATCCACGACGATTCCCACGAGGAAAAGACAATGGCTTCCGTGAACATGGCCGACGTCAAGCGGCTTCGTGAGCTGACCGCCGCCGGCATGATGGACTGCAAGAAGGCTCTTGAGTCTTCCGAGGGCGATTTCGACCGCGCGGTCGAGATCCTGCGCCTCAAGGGCGCCAAGGACGTCGGCAAGCGTGAGGCCCGCACCGCCTCCAACGGCCTGGTCGCCCTGAAGCAGGAGGGCGACTCCGCCGCCGCGCTGCTGGAGCTCAACTGCGAGACCGACTTCGTCGCCAAGGGCGAGCGTTTCCAGGAGCTCGCGGGCCAGGTGGTCGACCACATCCTGGCCACCAAGCCCTCCGACGTGCCCTCGCTGCTCGACTCCGAGCTCGCCGGCAAGAGCGTCAAGGCGCACCTCGACGAGGCCAACGCCGCGCTCGGCGAGAAGATCGAGATCCGCAGGTTCGCCGTGCTCGAAGGCGGCTTCATCGGCGCCTACATGCACAAGACCGACCCCCAGCTTCCCCCGGCGGTCGGCGTCCTCGTGCAGCTCGACTCCCCGAACGCCGACGTCGCCAAGGACATCGCGCAGCACGCCGCCGCGATGGCCCCGAAGTACCTCAGCCCCGCCGAGGTCCCGGCCGACGTCGTCGAGAAGGAGCGCGCGCTCTTCGAGGAGATGACCCGCGAGGAGGGCAAGCCCGAGGCCGCCATCGGCAAGATCGTTGATGGCCGGATCAACGGCTGGTACAAGGACTTCACCCTCCTTGACCAGTCCTTCGTCAAGGACAACAAGAAGTCGGTCGCGAAGTTCGCGGACGAGAATGGTGTCAAGGTCCAGGCCTTCGTCCGCTTCAAGGTCGGCCAGGCCTAATCCCTGACATCCGCTCTTCAAGCAGAGCATCAAACGAGGAGGCCGCCGCCGTGCAGGAGAACCCAGGACCCGCTACGCCGGCGGTTTCTTCGTATTCGGACCCGCTTCGCTGGAAGCGGGTGATGTTGAAGTTGTCCGGCGAGGCGTTCGCCGGTGGCGAGCCGCTGGGCATCGACCCGGGCGTCGTGGGCCACCTCGCCGACTCGATCGCCGAGGCCGTCCGCGGTGGCGTGCAGGTCTCGGTCGTCGTGGGCGGTGGCAACATGTTCCGGGGCGCGGCCCTGTCCGAGCGCGGCATGGACCGCGCGAGGGCTGACTACATGGGCATGCTCGGCACGGTCATCAACTGCCTGGCGCTCCAGGACTTCCTGGAGAAGCGGGGTATAGACACCCGCGTCCAGACGGCGATCACCATGCAGCAGGTCGCCGAGCCGTTCCTGCCCCGCCGCGCCATCCGTCACCTGGAGAAGGGCCGCGTGGTCATCTTCGGGGCGGGGCTCGGCTCGCCGTTCTTCTCCACCGACACCTGCGCCGCGCAGCGAGCGCTGGAGATCGGCGCCGAGGCGCTGCTCAAGGGCACCCAGGTGGACGGCGTCTATGACGCCGACCCCCGCAAGAACCCCGACGCCGTCCGGTTCGACCATCTCGAATATGGTGAGGTGCTGACCCGTGGCCTCGGGGTCATGGACGCCACCGCCATCAGCCTGTGCATGGACAACAGCCTTCCCATCGTGGTCTTCGATCTCATGGGTGAGGGCAACATCCTGCGGGCGGTACGCGGTGAGAAGATCGGCACGCTGGTGAGTCCGGCGCGCTAACGGGCCGGCATGGCAACAGGCCGGCACGGTGACGGGGCCGGTACGGCAACGGGAGCGAGCCCGACGTAGCGAGTGGAGTGGTACGCGAGGTAGGAGCGTCCCGCGAAGCGAGTGAGGAGGGGCGCGTGACCGAGAAGACAGGGTGCGAACCTGACGTAGCGAGCTGAGCGGTACGCGACCGTGGCGGTCCGGTGGACCTTCCGCGTGATGGCGTCCCGCGAAGTACGTGAGGATGGGGAGTGACCGAGAAGACAGGGAGCCGCTGTGATCGACGAAACTCTCCTCGAAGCCGAGGAAAAGATGGACAAGGCCGTGTCGGTGGCGAAGGACGACTTCGCGGGCATCCGCACAGGTCGTATCACCCCGTCGATGTTCAACAAGATCAGCGCTGAGTACTACGGGACGCCCACCCCCATT
The DNA here is from genome assembly GCF_051192615.1 of Streptosporangium sp. G11. Taxonomy (NCBI): domain Bacteria; kingdom Bacillati; phylum Actinomycetota; class Actinomycetes; order Streptosporangiales; family Streptosporangiaceae; genus Streptosporangium; species Streptosporangium sp. G11. The sequence goes on along the minus strand of NZ_JBPJUQ010000017.1, from coordinate 54,175 downwards.
CAGCAACTCGCCTCGTTCCACGTGCCCGAGGCACGCATGGTCATCATCCAGCCTTTCGACAAGAGCTCGATGGCCGCGATCGAGAAGGCGATCCGCAACTCGGACCTCGGTGTGAACCCCGGTAACGACGGAGTGGTGATCCGCGTGGCCTTCCCCGAGCTGTCGGAGGAGCGCCGCAAGGAGTACATCAAGGTCGCTCGGAACAAGGCGGAGCACTCCAAGGTCTCCATTCGTAACATCCGTCGCAACGCCAAGGAGACCTTGGACAAGCTGATCAAGGATGGCGAGGCCGGTGAGGATGAGGTGCGCCGGGCCGAGAAGGAGCTCGACGATCTCACCCAGAAGCATGTCGCCAAGATCGATGAGCTGCTCAAGCACAAGGAATCCGAGCTGCTTGAGGTCTGAGCCATGATCCTTGTCCCGCGCGGGCCGTCCGTGCGGGACAAGGATTTTGTGTAGGTATGAAAGTAGGACCCCCTGTGGAACCCGTGGCGGGCAGTAGCCGTACCGGCCGTAATCTCCCCGTCGCAGCGGCGGTGGGGCTCGCCCTGGCGGCGGTCGTCATCGCCTCCCTGTACTTCGTGAAGGTGCTCTTCCTCGCCGTGGTGGTCGCGGCGGTGGGCATCGGTGTGACGGAACTGGTCCGGTCGTTCGAGGCCAGAGGCATCCGCGTCCCCCTGATCCCGGTTCTGGCGGGCATGGCCGTCATGCTGGCCGCCGCCTACTGGGGCGGGACCGCCTGGCTGGTCGGCGTCTTCGCGATGACCGTGCTCGGGCTGATGATCTGGCGGATGTTCCTGGGCACCGAGAACTACGTCCGCGACACCGCCGCGACCATCATGGTCGTCGTCTATCCCTCCCTGCTCGTCGGGTTCGTGGCGCTGCTGCTCGCCAACCCGGACCAGGGCGCGGACCGGGTGGTCGTCTTCATCGCCACCACCGTCGCGAGCGACATCGGTGGATATTTCGCCGGAATCTCCTTCGGTAGGCACAAGATGGCCCCGGTGATCAGCCCGAAGAAGACCTGGGAGGGCTTCGCCGGGTCGGCGCTGGCCTGCATGGCGGTGGGCGGCTGGCTGGTGGCGTGGCTGCTGGAGGACGACATCTGGAAGGGCGTCCTCATCGGCGCGGTCGTGGTGGTCTTCGCCACGCTCGGCGACCTGGTCGAGTCGGTGATCAAACGCGATCTCGGCGTCAAGGACATGGGCAGCGTGCTTCCCGGCCACGGCGGCATGATGGACCGCCTCGACTCCCTCGTCGCCGCGCTGATCCCGGTCTGGGCGCTGCTCACCCTGCTGGTCTGAGCCGCCCGGCCCGCTGGTCTGAGTCGCTGGTCCGCTGGTCTAACCCGCTGGTCCGCTGGTCTGAGCCGCCCGGTCCGAGTCCACCTGCCCGCAGGTCCCGCCCGCGGGTGAGGCTCCGGGCCTGTCGTCACCCGTACGGCCCGGTCATCCCGCCCTGGTGAGCCGGGCCGCGGACAGGCGCGGGAGCACCGCCCGGTACCCCTGGGCCGAGACCAGGCTCAGCTCGTCCGGGGTGATCGGGACGAGCCAGAGCCACTGCACGGAGTCGCCACCGAAGGAGAAGCCCGACATGTCGGGCAGCCCCGGCAGCCCGGTCAGCATCATGACGCCGCCGTAGGCGGAGCCGAGCGGGAAGGTCTCCGGCCGGTGGTACCACTTGGCGGTGTGGCCGTGGCCCAGCCAGGTGACCGAGTGCCACGGATACTGCCCCAGCCACAGGAACAGCCGGGCCGCGTCGCGGGCGTCGCCGGGGGAGGCGACGGCGAGCTCCACCCGGGCGTACGCGTCCGGCCGGTCGATGTACTGCTCGACGGTGGGCATCCGCTGGCAGCTCATCCCCACCGTGGACAGGATCGTGTGCTCCCTGTCCCGCTCCGGAGGGCGTTCGGTGATGCCCACCGTGGGCATCCGCTCGCCTCCCGCGTCCCAGAACCTGCCCGCGGTGCCGACCTTGCGGTCCAGGTGGCCCATCACGAACTGCTGGAACGAGGCCCAGGCGCCGTCTCCTCCGCGCCACTCCCAGTAGGCGCGGGCCTTGGAGATCCGGGAGGCGAGACCGTCGTGGGCCTCCTCCAGCGACCAGGCGAACGGGGACTCGCCCAGCGCGTCGCGGGAGTAGCCGGGCATTCCCCGGCTCATGTCCGCCCATCCAGGAATGACCGCGAGCAGCTCGTCGTTCTCGTACAGGGCGACGCCGTCGCCCTCCTCGAACCACAGCGATCGCAGCGTGCCCAGCGGGCCTCTGCCGTCGGGGTGCCGGGTGTTCGCCCTGGGGGCCATCGGCGGCAGTTCGGAGTTCAGGCGGTCCGGGTCGATCCCGTCCGGGGCCGGGCCGTGGTTGGCCAGCCAGACGGCTCCGTGCACCGTTCCCCCCGGCCCGCACAGGTAAGCTACCGAGGAAGTCTCGTCGCGTTCGACCACCAGGGTGCGGCTCCCGTAGGGATTGACGTCGGTGAGCACGACCTCGACGCCGTCTCCCCGCTCTCCCGCGGGGCCCGTGGGGCGGTTTGTCGCCATACCCTCGGACTCTAGATCACTGTCGGGCACCGCTTCGAGCATTCGCGTAACCGTTGAGAGAAGGCGTTGGACTTGTCGACCGTCAGCCCGTCCGGGACCCCCGTACCCGGCCAGCTCACCTTCGTGGCGCCGCGCCGGGCCAAGCCCGCCCGCCACCTGGCCGACCTGACCATGGCCGAGCGCCGCGCGGTGGTCGCCGAGCTGGGCGAGAAGCCGTTCCGCGCCGACCAGCTCTCCCGGCACTACTTCGAGAAGCTCAACGGCGATCCCGAGCTGATGACGGACCTCCCGGCCGCGGCCAGGGAGAAGTTCGCCGCCGCGCTGTTCCCCAATCTGCTGACCTCGGTCAGGGAGATGACCACCGACGCGGGCACCACCCGCAAGACGCTGTGGCGGCTCTTCGACGGCGCGCTGGTCGAGTCGGTCCTCATGCGCTACAGCGACCGTACGACCATGTGCGTGTCCTCGCAGGCCGGGTGCGGCATGAACTGCCCGTTCTGCGCCACCGGCCAGGCGGGCCTGACCCGCAACATGACCACCGCCGAGATCGTCGAGCAGGTCGTCGCCGGGGCCCGCGCGCTCGCGGCCGGTGACGTCCCGGGTGGTCCCGGGCGGGTCAGCAACGTGGTCTTCATGGGCATGGGCGAGCCGCTGGCCAACTACAAGGCCGTGATCGGTGCCGTCCGCCGCATGGTCGAGCCCGCCCCCGACGGCCTGGGCATCTCCGCCCGCGGCGTCACCGTCTCCACGGTCGGCCTGGTCCCGGCGATCGGCAAGCTCGCGGCCGAGGGCCTGCCGGTGACGCTGGCGCTCTCGCTGCACGCCCCGGACGACGAGCTCCGCGACACGCTGGTGCCGATCAACACCCGGTGGAAGGTCGCCGAGGTCCTCGACGCGGCCTGGGACTACGCGGCCAAGACCAAGCGCAGGGTCTCCATCGAGTACGCGATGATCAAGGACATCAACGACCAGGAGTGGCGTGCCGACCTGCTCGGCAAGCTGATCAAGAACAAGCTGGTGCACGTCAACCTGATCCCGCTCAACCCGACCCCGGGTTCGAAGTGGACCGCCTCCCGCCCCGAGGACGAGCGGGCCTTCGTCCGGCGCCTGGAGTACCACGGCGTGCCGGTGACGGTCCGCGACACCCGCGGCCGCGAGATCGACGGCGCCTGCGGCCAGCTCGCCGCCGCCGAGTAGCCTCCTGCCGTACGGCTGCGCCCACCGAGGCGCCGACCGCCGCCCCGGGACACCTGCCCGGGGCAGCGCCCCCGGCCGCCCCACACTCCCGCCGCAACGTCGACCGGCCCGATGCGGCCTGCCGGGCTCCTCGTCCTGTCCCCTCGGCGTCCCCTTGGCGCGACCACGTCAACGCCGACCGGGCAGCGACCATCCCGCCACCCCATCGGCGGCCGCCCTGCCGGTGACCCGGCGACCCGGCGACCAATCCACCACCGACCCGGCGACCGATCCACCACCGACCCGGCGACCATTCTTTCAGCCACCCAGCGACCATCCTGTCATCAGACCTCCGGCCGTGACATGCTTGCCCCATGGTCAGCGGCTCACAGACCCCTCTCGGCAGGGTCATTCCACGGCGTGCTGGAAAACTCGTCGAGGAGGCCCTGGCCGACACCCGCGTCACCCTCATCACGGGGGCACGCCAGTCCGGCAAGAGCACCCTGGTCCGCCTCCTCGCCAAGGGGCGCGCCGGAGAGTGGCGCAACCTCGACACCCCCGCCGTCCGCCAGGCCGCGCTCGCCGACCCCACCGGCTTCGTGGAATTTCCCGAGCTCATGGTCATCGACGAGATCCAGCGGGCCCCCGAGCTGCTGCTCGCGATCAAGGAACAGGTGGACACCGACCCGAGGCCGGGCCGATACCTGCTGACCGGATCGGCACGCGTGCTCGGGCTCCGGGGGCTTCCCGACGCGTTGCCCGGCCGGATGGAGACCATCGAGCTGTGGCCCTTCTCGCAGGGCGAGATCGACGGCACGGCCGACGGATTCGTGGACGCCGTCTTCGCCGAGCCCGAAAGTCTTCACCACACCTCTGAAATCAGCCGCGCCGAGTACGCGGAACGGCTGGTCCGGGGAGGGTTCCCCGAGGCGGTCTCGCGTTCCAACATCCGCAGGCGGGAGCGGTTCCTCGACTCGTACGTCGCGGATCTCATCGCGCGTGACGTGAGCCAGCTGGCGGAGATCGAGCGGACGGCGGAGATGCGGGCCCTGATCCGGCTGCTGGCCGCCAGGTCGGGCCAGTTGCTGGTTCCGGGATCCCTGGGCAACGGGATCGGGCTCTCCGCGAGCACGGTCCCGCGCTATCTGGGGCTGCTGGAAGAGGTCTTCCTGATCAAGCGGATTCCCGCCTGGTCGCGCAATCTCGGCAGCCGTTCGACGGGGACGCCCAAGATGGCATTCGTCGATTCCGGGATCGCCGCGAACCTCCTGGGGGTCGACTCCAGGAGCCTGGTGCGTCCAGAGGGCGCCTTCGGCCCGCTCCTGGAGGGTTTCGTCCTCATGGAGCTGGCTCGCCAGCTCACCTGGTCGGACGAACGCGTGGAGCTGTTCCACTACCGGACCAAGGACAAGGTGGAGGTCGACGCCGTCCTGGAGAATCGCCAGGGGCGCGTGGTCGGTGTAGAGGTGAAGGCGTCGTCGACGGTGCGACCGGACGACTTCAAGGGACTACGGCACCTCGCGAATCGGCTCGGCGACGATTTCGCGGTGGGAATCGTCCTCTACACGGGCACGCAGACGCTTCCGTTCGGTGACCGCATGCGCGCCATGCCGGTGAGCGCCCTCTGGGAGGTCACCGCTCCGCACGGGTGACCGCCTGATCGCGGGTCATGGCATCGGTACTGACGGCTCCCACCCGCCGAACCTGCGGAGCGCTGTCCGACGCGCCCTCATCGACGACGGCCAGTCGCAGCACCGGGCCTTTCGTCCGGAGTTTCACCATGACCGGGCCGCCCTGGCGCCTGCCGGAGTTGGAGTGGCGCACCGAGCTGGTCACCAGCTCGCCGACCACCAGCAGCACCATGTACTCGTCACCTTCGTCGCCCGCGAGCTCACGCAGCCGCAAGGCCGCCCTGACGAACGCCCGCGCCGGCGGGATCGATATTGGTAAATGGTGATTCGGCACGCCCCGGCTTTCCCGGAGGTGAAGCTGCTGGTCCTCGTGGCGCCGGCGCACGCGATGGGTCCCACTGGATCGAATACCTATTCAGGGGAAATGATGCCATTTTCCCTGTTTCCGTCTTTGAGTATGTAGTGATTCGCTACCGTCGCCCGTTACGACAGAAGATCGACTAGAGACTGGAGCACTGTGCGAAGAAGAACCTCTTGGTTCGCCGTCCTCCTGGCGACGGCGACGGCTTTACCGGTCGGGGTGGCCGGCGCGGACACCGAGGTCCTGAGGGCGCAAACCATCGCTTGGGCGCCTTGTGAGGAGGAGCCCGCCGCTGAGTGCGGCACGCTGAGCGTGCCCATCGACTGGTCGAAGCCGGGCGGGGCAAAGGTCGACATCGCCGTCGCGCGGCGGAAGGCCACGGATCCGGCCGCGCGGGTCGGTTCGCTGGTGATCAATCCCGGTGGTCCGGGCGGGTCGGGAGTGGAGGCCGTGTACGGCGCCCCCGGGTCCTACACCGAGGAACTGCAGCGGCGGTTCGACATCGTCGGATTCGACCCTCGGGGTGTGGGGCGCAGCAACCCGGTGATCTGCTCGGCGTCGGTGTACAACCGGATGCCGCACACCGTCATGAAAGGCCAGGCCGACTTCGACGCCTGGAACGCGTTCACCAAGAAGCTGCACGCCGACTGCCGCGCTCGTACCGGTCCGCTGTACGACCACGTCGATTCCGCCGACGTCGCCCGTGACCTGGACGCGCTGCGCGCCGCCCTGGGCGAGGAGAAGCTCACCTACTACGGGATCTCGTACGGCACGCTGATCGGCCAGATGTACGCCGAGCTGTTCCCCGGCCGCGTCCGGGCCCTCGGGCTCGACAGCAACATGGACCACAGCCTCGGCGTCGCGGGCTTCCTGGCCACCGAGGCGATCGCCATCGAGGATGCGTTCGACGAGTTCGTCGGCTGGTGCGAGCAGGACACCGGCTGCGTCCTGCATGGGCGTGACATCCGTGTGATCTGGAAGGACCTGCGGGAGAAGGCGCGGCGCGGTGAGCTGAAGTACCCGAGCACGGGCCAGACGATGACCGAGTTGCAGGTCATCTACAACGCCGCACTGGGCACCGAGGGGCCGGCCTGGCGCATACTGGCCGAGGTGATCAACTGGTTGAACGGTGGGCCGCCGCCGGAGTGGGTGCCCCCGCTGTCCGGCCGGCAGCCCGTGGAGGGTGACGTCGCGTATCTGCCGACCGCGGTTCTCTGTCAGGACTACAACCTCCAGGTGCGTAACTACTCGGAGTACGCCGCACTCATGCGTGTCTCCAACCGGCTCGCACCCGACACGGGGTACCACCCGTACCCGATCGACGATCTGCCGATCTGCATGAACTACCCGACCACCAACGCGCCGCACGCACTGCGATACACGGGCGACGCCCCGCTGCTGCTCGGGAATTCTCTGCACGACCCGGCCACCCCGTGGATATGGTCCGCCAACGCGGCCCGTCAGCTCGGGTCCAAGGCGGTGTTGCTCACATACGAGGGCTGGGGACACCGCATCTACGGCAAGGACAAGTGCCAGACGGACATCTTCGACGAGTACCTGATCTCGCTGAAGGTGCCGCCGCGCGGCACGCGCTGCGCCGTGGGCACGGCCGAGGAGAGCGTGCTCAAGCAGCAGACGCCGTCGCGGACGTGGCCGACCGGCTCGAACCACTGGGCGGTCGGCCCGGTCGCGGCCTCGCCCGCCTTCTGACTTCGGAGGCGGGCCTCCATCCGGGTGAGATTTGTGCGGCTGTCGATTGGGTGGGTGTCGTTGAACCACGGCGAGTCCGGTGGTTCAACGACACCCATGCCTGTGTGACGCAGGCCCCGGCAGCGACACGATCGGCGTGTGACCTTTGCGGCCCCAGCCGTTTTCCGGCGCCCGTCGCCGTCGATCGGCCGACATCCGTGACACCCCGTTCAGGGGTTCAGGCGGCGCAGGCGTGCGTACAGGACGAGGCTCGCGGCGGTCCAGAAGAGGGTGGCGGCGGAGATGGGGAGGAGGACCGTGTCGAGCAGGCCGGCGTTGGCGGCGCGCATCCAGGGCATGATCGGCACCGAGAGGCGGCCCACCGGAGTGAGGCTGATCAGCAGCAGGGCGAGATAGCCGCCGAAGAGGGCGAGCATCGAGACGGCGGGGGAGGCCAGGATCGGGCGGCTGGTCAGGGCGCCCAGGGCAGTTCCCGCGCTCACGCCGAGCACGTGCAGGGTGATGCCGAGCGCCAGGTCGGCGGGTGTGGGCATGGCCGCGAAACCGTGGACCAGCGGGAGCGCGATCGCGATCGCCGCCATGCCGAGGCTGACGGTCAGCGCGGCGAGCAGCCCGGCCCCGACCTCGCGGCCGGGCCGCCCGGTGGCGGTCATGGAGATCAGCCGCTGCGTCGGGGGTTCGGTGTCGAGCAGCCCCCGGGCGGCCCAGGCGAAGATGAGGATCAGCAGCCCGGCCGAGTCGGCGTACGCGGACAGCTCTTTGCCGGGCGGGGTCAGCGTGGAGTAGAAGATGGCCAGCATCGCGAAGAGCCCGATCATCGGCTGGAGCAGCCGGTGCGACCGGGCGTAGGCGGCGATCTTGAAACGTACGAGGTGGATCATGATGACCGCCTGGTGAGGTAACCGTCGGCGCGGAGCTTCTGCTCGACCTCGTCGGCGTCACCGGCGTCCACGATCACCTCGATGACCACCCGCCGGGACGATCCCTGCGAGGAGGGCCGAGGGGGCGGCGAGGGCTTCTGCGAGACCTTCTGGGGAACCCGGGGTTCTTCCGAAATGGGGGCGCCGGGGTCCGCGGGAAGGGGCGAGGGCTCGCGGGTGCCGAGGGAGACGTCGCCGTCCGCGACGAGCCAGTGGTCGGCGCCGGGGAAGTCCTGGAGCTGCTTCTGGTGGTCGCTGACCACGACCGTGCCGCCGCGTGCGGCGATCTCTTCGATGATCACTGGGAGTTCGGTGCGGGTCTGCTCGTCGAGCCCGGCGAAGGGTTCGTCCAGGATCAGCAGGTCCGGCGGGGCCAGCAGTGACTGGATGAGCCCGATCTTCTGCGCGCTGCCCTTGGACAGGTCGCCGAGCGGCTGCTCCAGCAGGTGGGTCGCGTTCAGCCGTCCCGCGAGGTCCCCGGCGGCGGAGGTGGAGGAGAGGCCCCGGATCCTGGACATGTGGGTCAGGTAGGCGGCGACGGTGAACGGCTGGTCCACGGGGAACACGTCGGGGGCGTAGCCGACGACGCCGGGCCGGTCGGAGATCGAGCCCTGGGACGGGGGGACGAAGCCCGCGAGGAGCCGCAGCAGCGTAGATTTTCCCGCGCCGTTGCGGCCGGTGACCTCGATGACGGAACCGGGACGGAGCGTGAGCTCGACATCCCTCAGGATCCAGGGGCCGCGCCGCGAGTATCGGAAGGACACCGTGGAGAGCCGCATAAGCCGCAACCCTACCGTGATCATTCGCTTTCCGGCCCGCGCCCTCGATCTCCGCTTTCCGGCCCAGGCTGACGGTTCCCACGTTCCCGGTTTCCGGCCCAGGTCGACGGTCCTCACGTTCCCGGTTTCCGGCTCGGGTCGACGGTTCCCACGTTCCCGGTTACCCGCCCAGGCTGACGGCCCCCGCTTTTCCGTCGCGTCCTCCCGGGACGCGAACGGAGACCCCGCGCGAACGCGAGGTCTCCGTTGTCGTCGAACCTGTGCGGTGTTACGTGCCGTCCGGCTTCACGTCCACGGGATCAGCTGCCGTAGACGTCGAAGTCCCACAGCGAGTAGCCGTAGGCGGGCAGCGCGCGCTGGGTGCCGTACACGCGCACGTAGCGCCCGCTGCCGCTGACGGTGAGGTCGTCTACTCCGCCGTCGGAGGCGACGGTGGAGTAGACGTCGGTCCAGGTGGTGTTGTTGGTGGAGGTCTGGACCTGGTACGCCCTGCCGTAGGCGGCCTCCCAGTTCAGGCGGACCCGGTTGATGGAGCGGGTGGCTCCCAGGTCGACGGTGATCCACTGCGGGTCGCTGTAGGCGCTGCTCCAGCGGGTGGCGGGGTCACCGTCCACGGCGTAGGACCCGACCCGGCCGTTTCCCTCCTCGACGCTGCTGGTCGTGACCGGTTTGCCGGTGGACAGCAGCGTGGGGGTGGAGGTGGCGGGGGTGCCGTAGACGCTGAGATCCCACAGGGAGTAGCCGTAGGCGGGAAGGGCGCGCTGGGTGCCGTGGACCCGGACATAACGCCCGGTGCCGGTGACGGTGAGGTCGTCTACTCCGCCGTCGGAGGTGGTGGTGGAGTAGACGTTGGTCCAGGTGGTGTTGTTGGCGGAGGTCTGGACCTGGTACGCCCTGCCGTAGGCGGCCTCCCAGTTCAGCCGCACCCGGTTGAGGTTGTAGCTCGCGCCCAGGTCGACCGTGATCCACTGCGGGTCGGCGTAGGCGCTGCCCCAGCGGGTGGCGGAGTTGCCGTCCACCGCGTTCGCCCCGACGAGCACGTTGCCGTCCTCGACGCTGCTGGTCGTGACCGGCTTGCCCCGCGCGATGTCGCCGCCGGGGTCGGGGTTGCCGGGCGGGGTGCTCGCGCCGGCACCGGTGAAGGTGTAGCTGTCCAGGTCGTACAGGGCGCCGGTGCCGGTCCCCGTGAAGACGATGTACAGGTCGTGGGTGTTGTCGTCGGGCTTGGTGACGGGGGCGGTCACCTCGGCGTAGTTGTCCCAGCCGCCGGTTCCGGCGACCGTGACGCGGGCGACCTCGGGGCCGGTGGGCGAGTCGAAGCGGAACGACAGGGTGCCGCCCGCGTTGGCGGAGGAGACACGCGCCTTCACGCCGGTGATGCCCTTGAGGCTGACGGCGTGGTGCTTGACCCACTCGCCGTTCTGGATGTCACCGAGCCGCTTGGCGCCCTCCGCCGCGGCCTGGTCGACGACCCTGGGGCCGTTGAGCTGCGCGTAGTGCTCGGCCTGCCACTGCTTGGGCCAGAGCGTGATCTCCTTCTCGCCGGTGAGCGGGACGGTGCCGGTCGCGCCGCGGTCGGTGTAGCTGCTGCGGATCACGAAGAACTGCACGGCGTCGTGCCCGGCGTGGATGGGGCCGGTGTTCACGGTGAAGCCGCAGCCGGTGCCCTGACCCTCCTCGTGGGCGTGTTCCTGGTGGCCGAGCGCGGCGCGGATGACGACGTCGGCGCAGGCGGGTGTGCCGTCCTGCGCGTCGGTCGCGGTCGCGGTCGAGGTCAGGTCCTCACCCCAGCTGTACATGCCTCCGGCGGGCAGGCCGTTCAGCGTCACCGTGGGCCGGTTGTTGCCCACCACGATGGGGATCACGACGGTCCCGGTGTGGTTGGCCGGGTCCCTGACGGTCAGCCGGGCCCGCTTGTCGCCGTTGGTCGTGTAGGTGTACGACGGGTTGGCGGCGGTGGAGTCGACGGTGCCGTTGTCGTCGAAGTCCCAGGCGTAGGTGAGCGCGTCACCGTCGGGGTCGGAGGTTCCGGCGCTGGAGAAGGTGACCGCCAGCGGGGCCAGCCCGTTGTCCCTGTTGACCGTGGCCTGGGCGATCGGCGACCGGCCGCCCTGCACGTGGTTGATCTTGTAGAGACCGGCGTCGGCGGCACCGGAGAAGTAGCCGCTGCCGTACTCCATCAGGTAGAGCGAGCCGTCGGGGCCGAACTCCATGTCGATGGGGTGCACGAGGTTCATGCCCGCGAGCACCGGCTCGATGACGGTCGGCGTCCCCGTGGTCGGGTTGCCGTTGTTGAACTGGACCTCCTTGATCCAGTTACGGCAGTACTCGGAGATCAGCAGCTTGTTGTCGTAGTAGACGGGCCACTTTACGTCCGAGACGAGGTTCGGGTCGTAGTGGTAGACCTCGGCGTGGTTGGGGGAGCCGCAGCCTCCGGGGTTGTCCAGGGCGGGCCACTCCTTGCTGCCGCCGTGCTGCTCCCAGACCAGCGCCGGCTTGGTGGGGGGCAGCTGCTGGAGGCCGGTGTTGCGCGGCGAGTTGTTGACCGGCCCTGTCGTGCCGCCGCAGGGGAACCAGCCGCGGGGGGCGTTGGCCGCGAAGTCCCAGTCGTTGTAGGCCACGTTGGGGCCGCCGCAGTAGGGCCAGCCGTAGTTGCCGGGGCCGGTGGCGCGGTTGAACTCGTCGTAGGCGGCGGGTCCGCGGTTGGCGAGGGTCGCGTTCGCGTCGGGGCCCACCTCGCCCCAGTGCAGGGTGTTGTTCGACTTCTTGTCGACCCAGATCCGGTACGGGTTGCGGGTGCCCATGATGTAGATCTCGGGCTTGGTCTGCGCGGTGCCCGGCGCGAAGAGGTTGCCCGCGGGGATGGTGTAGGTGCCGTTGTTCTCCGGGTGGATACGGTTGATCTTGCCGCGTAGGTCGTTGGTGTTGCCGGAGGTGCGCTGCGCGTCGTACTGCGGGTTGCGGCCGGTGCGCTCGTCGATGGGGGCCATGCCCGCCGAGTCGCCGCCGGAGTTGGTGTTGTCGCCGACGGCGAAGTACAGGTTGTTGTTGCTGTCCCAGGTCATCGAACCGGCCGAGTGGCAGCACAGCTCACGCTCGGTGGGCCACTCGATGATCATGTCCTCGCTGGCCGGGTCGATGACGTTGGTGGTGGCGTTGAACGTGAACCGGGAGATCCGGTTCACCAGCGGCGTCACCTTGGGCGAGTAGAAGAGGTACACCCAGCGGTTGGTGGCGAACTGCGGGTGGACGGTGATGCCGATGAGCCCGTCCTCGAAGCGCGCGTCCAGCTGGAGCGTCAGCGCCACGGTCGTGGCCTTGGTCGCCGGGTTGTACAGGCGGACCTGGCCGCCGCCGGAGGTGGTGCCCCGGTTGATGTAGAGGACCTTGCCGTCGGGCAGGACGGAGAGCTCGATGGGCTCGCCCATCGACAGCCCGCCGTCCAGCTTGACCTTCTCGAACGCGCTGGTCGGTGGCGGCGCGAGAGCGGCGGTGGTTCCGAGCGTGGAAGTGGAGGTGGTCTTGAGCACGGCGGCGGTCGACGCCGCCGCGGTGGTGCCGGTGGCTCCCGCCGCAGCGGTGGCGAGAGCGAGGACGAGAACGCCTAAGGCCGTACGAAGGCGCGTGAAACCTAACACGAAGGTCTCCCGGGGGGTGAAAAGGCAGATGCGTGCGAGAAGGGGGCGTCAGGTGCCGTAGATGTCGAGGTCCCACAGGGAGTAGCCGTAGGCGGGCAGCGCGCGCTGGGTGCCGTAGACGCGGACATAACGCCCGGTTCCGGTGACGGTCAGGTCGTCGACTCCGCCGTCGCTGGTGGTGGTGGAGTGGACGTTGGTCCAGGTGGTGTTGTTGGTGGAGGTCTGGACCTGGTACGCCCTGCCGTAGGCGGCCTCCCAGTTGAGGCGGACCCGGCTGATGGAGCGGGTGGCCCCCAGGTCGACGGTGATCCACTGCGGGTCGGCGTAGGCGCTGCCCCAGCGGGTGGCGGGGTTGCCGTCCACCGCGTTCGCCCCGACGTGCGCGCTGCCGCTCTCGACGCTGCTGGTCGTGACCGGCTTGCCAGTGGACAGCAGCGTGGGGGTGGAGGTGGCGGGGGTGCCGTAGACGCTGAGGTCCCACAGGGAGTAGCCGTAGGCGGGAAGCGCGCGCTGGGTGCCGTGGACGCGGACGTAGCGGCCGGTCCCCGTGAGGGTCAGGTCGTCGACTCCGCCGTCGGAGGTGGTGGTGGAGTAGACGTTGGTCCAGGTGGTGTTGTTGGCGGAGGTCTGGACCTGGTACGCCCTGCCGTAGGCGGCCTCCCAGTTCAGCCGGACCCGGTTGAGGTTGTAGGTGGCTCCCAGGTCGACCGTGATCCACTGCGGGTCGGCGTAGGCGCTGCCCCAGCGGGTGGCGGGGTTGCCGTCCACCGCGTTCGCCCCGACGTGCGCGCTGCCGCTCTCCACGCTGGAGGTCGTGACCGTCTTGCCCTGCGCCAGGTCGGTGGTCGGAGGGTTGGAGGGACCGTCCTGCTTGATGCGGATGTTGCGGTAGTTGATGTCCAGGCCGTCACCGTCGTTCTGGACGCCGATGTAGCCGTTGGCGATGTTCCGCGTGCTCGTGTAGTCGTTGATCTTGGTGCCGTTGAGGTAGATCTCGACACGCTGCCCGTGCACCGCGATCTCGTAGGTGTTCCAGGAGCCGGGCGGGTTGAGCGCCGCGGCGCGCGCGGCGGTGTCGGGCGCCTTGAAGCTGTAGACGCTGCCCGTGGTCCGGGTGGGGTCGGCGTCGCTGGCGTCGATCTGGATCTCGTGTCCCAGGTCGACCGGCTTCCACGGGTCGTTCCCGGGGTCGGGGAAGCCGATGAAGACGCCGCCGTTGTCGTCGCCGGGCATCATCCAGTCGAGCTTGAGCGAGTAGTTGGAGAAGGTCGAGACGGGGTACCAGAGCAGGCCCATGCCGCCGACCGAGGACAGCGTGCCGTTGGCGAGGGTGAAGCTGCCGGCGCCGGCCTGCCGCCACTGGTTCAGGCTGGCCTGCGTGCCGTCGAACAGCGGCGTGTAGCCGGTCTCGGGACGGCAGTCGGCGGCCTTGGCCTTCGCGGCGACCTGGATGCCGCCGAGCAGCATCTTGGTGAAGTTGGGGTCGGCGTAGGACTCCTCGGTGTGGCCGAGTCCGGTGTACCAGGCCCGTCCGCCCTGGTAGTCCTGGCACCAGGTGATCGGGTGGTCGGCGCCCATGCCGCCGCCGCTGTAGGACGACTCGTCCAGGTTGGCCAGCACCTTGACGGCGGTGCGCGGGTTGGCGCGGTAGTTGTACCACTCGTCGGTGCGGGTCCAGGTGGGCGCCAGGTGCGAGGTGGACGGGTTCGCCCTGTCCTCGACGCGGATCGTCGCCTGCTGGGTGGCGGGGTGGGAGGCGAAGTACGCCCCGACCAGGCCGCCGTACCAGGGCCAGTCGTACTCGGTGTCGGACGCGGCGTGGACGCCGACGTATCCGCCGCCCCCCGCGATGTACGACTGGAACGCGGTCTGCTGCGTGGCGTTGAGCACGTCGCCGGTGGTCGACAGCCAGATGACCGCCTGGTACTGGGCGAGGTTGGCGGTGGTGAAGGCCCCCGCGTCCTCCGTGGCGACCGTCGTGAAGCCGTTGGCCGCGCCGAGCTGCTGGATGGCGGAGATCCCGGCGGGGATGGAGGAGTGCCGGAAGCCGGCGGTCTTGGAGAAGATGAGGACCTTGGTCAGGGGAGCCGCCGAGGCGGTACCGGGCATCAGCGCGATGGCTCCGGTGATCATGACGGCCAGCGCGAGGAGAACTCGCGGGATCCGGCGCATACGCCTACTCCTAGGGGGGTAGAGGAGCGCGCCGCCGCACCTGGTGTCAATCTTTCGGCGGAGATGTAAGGACATTCGCCGCCGTACGACAAAAGATTCGCATGAAGCGGCGAAAGCGTCAATGCGTCGCGTGTGTTACGCGCGATTCACTTGGTGACGATCTTGATACATCGGATGTATTTATTTGCAGCAGGCGGTAATTTCCGGACGGTATGGACAAAATATGGCCTGGTCAGCGAGTTATTGCGATCAGGAAGCAAAATTTTGCTGCCCAAAGGCGATATTTCCTATCTTGACGTGCTTAGACGTCCGATGTTAACTACGGCTGACAGATCCGATCTACCGAGTGTGAAGCAGGCCCGGCCTGTGACCACAGGTGTCCCGGTGGCGGATCTGCACCCACGGGGAAGTTAGGGAGCCGCCGCCGGTCGCCGATTGCCGGCGGCGGCTCCCTAACTCCCCGGCGTGCTCCCCCTGCATCACGTCACCCACCCATCGCGACGTCTCGCCGAAGCGACCCGCTCTCCCCTGGCGGAGGCGCCGGCACCGAGGTGGGTGAGTCGCGCGCTTGGTCAAGGCGGGGCGGCGTGGCCGCCGTCCCCGGTGGCGATTAAGGAAGATCATGTCGAGAAAACCAGTACGCCTCTTACTCATGTGGTTCCTCGTGACATGCCTGGCCTCGGTCGGCATGGCCGTGCCGGCGTGGGCGGCACCGGGGGACACGGCCTTCGACCAGGCGACCGGGGCGCTCAAGGTCGACTACGGGTCGTACCTGTCGAAGCACGACATCGTCTACAACCGCCCCAACACCAACCCGATCCAGGGCCTGACCGTCGGCAACGGCCGCACCGGGGCCATGGCCTGGAACCAGAACGGGCTGACGATGCAGGTGTCGGGGGTGGACCTGTCGCAGCAGTCGACCTACGCGGCGGGCCTGGCGAACCTCAGCACCAGCCCGGCCATGGACACCGGGTACACGACCTTCCAGCAGCGGCTCTCGCTGTACGACGGGACGCTGACCACCAAGTACGACTCCAACCGGACCGTGACCGTGATGGGGTCGCCGAACTCCGAGGTCATGGGCATCCACGTCGAGGACACCCGGGGCGGCGTGTCCAACGTGGCGTTCGACCTCAGCATGTGGGACCCGGCCACCGTCCAGAACATCGCGGACGTGCCCGACCTGAACACCTGGCGGACGATCTCCACCTTCTCCGACGCCAACGTGGCCGGCTTCAGCAGGGGCCAGACCGACGCGAACGGCTTCGGCTACACCATGGCCGCCACCGTCGAGGGCGCGAACTTCACCACCCAGGTCGTGGACGGCAGGAAGGTGCGGCTGAACATCACGCCCACCTCCAGCTACACGATCTGGTTCACCGCCGCGAGCCGGATCAACGCCCCCAACCGCGACTCGGTCGCCCAGGCCCGCAGCCAGCTCACCTCGGTCAAGAACACCGGCTACACCAACACGCTCAACAACTACCGCAACTGGTGGCACGCGTTCTGGGCCAAGTCGTTCGTCCAGTACTCCAACTCCAACCGCGACGCGGACTATCTGGAGAACGTCTACTACCTCAGCACGTACATGATCGCCGCGGGCAGCTACGGCAACTACCCGCTGCACTTCATCAACGGTGTCTTCCGCGCCACGCAGGACAACTCCAAGTGGAGCAACGCCTACTGGTACTGGAACCAGCGAGACGTCTACAACTCGTTCTTCGCCTCCAATCACACCGAACTGATGAACAACTTCAACCGGCTCTACAGCCGTAACTACACCGCGCTGAAGTCGTACACGCAGACGAGGTACGGGATCGACGCCCTGTGGGTGCCCGAGACCATGGGCTGGGACGGCAACGCGCGCGGCACGGTCAACAGCGACTACACCAAGAACATCCTGACGACCGGCTACCAGGCCGCGTACAACATGTACCTGCAGTACCGCTACACCAACGACGCGAACTACCTGCGGGACGTGGCGTACCCGTACATGCGGGAGACCGCGAAGCTGTACAAGGGTTTGCTGTCCTTCGACGGGCCGACCGGCAAGTACTACATGGCCAACTCCCACTCCCACGAGACGTACTGGAACGTCCGCAACGCGATCACCGACCTGGCCGCGGTGCGCAGCATCTTCCCGCTGACGATCCAGGTCAGCCAGCAGCTCGGCCTCGACGCCGGCCTGCGCGCCGACTGGCAGAACATCGTGAACAACCTCGTCGCCTACCCGACGGGCAACGGCGCCTACCTGCCCCACGAGCCGCCGATCTCGCAGACGAGGAACAACGAGAACGTCGCCTCGGAGCTGATCTGGCCGTACAACATCACCGGCATCGGCTACCCCGACTATCAGACCGCGCTGAACACCTGGAACCAGCGGCCGTTCCCCTACGGCAACGTCTGGTCCAACGACGCGGTCCAGGCGGCCCGTCTCGGCCTCGGTGACCAGGCGTACCAGGGCATGAAGACGATGCTGCAGAAGTACCAGAACCATCCCAACGGCATGACGACCAACACCAACGGCGTCTTCGAGTATCTCGGCGTGCACCTGTCGGCGCTGAACGAGTCGCTCATGCAGAGCTACAACGACAAGATCAGGGTGTTCCCCGCGGCGCCGGGCGACTCCTCCTTCGTCGGCAAGTTCACCCTCCTGGCCAAGGACGGCTTCCAGGTCAGCTCCGAGCGCGAGGCCGGGGAGATCAAGTACGTCGGGCTCAGGAGCCTGCACGGCAAGCAGGCCACGGTGGTCAACCCCTGGGGCACCCAGCAGATCCGGGTGCGCCGCGCCTCCGACAACGCCGTCCTGGCCACCGTCTCCACCGGCGAGGTCTCCTTCGCCACCGCCGCCAACACCGTGTACGTCGTGGAGCGGACCGCCAAGCCGTTGAGCGGCTACGCCTCGACGACGCTGACCGGCTCCGCCAACCAGGGCGTCAAGGCGCTGAGCGGCACCGCCTCCACCCTGGGTCTCCCGGCCGGCACGAGCGGCACCGGGACGATCAGCCTGCGCTCCAAGGCCAACGGTCTCTACGTCACCGCCTCCAACGGCTCGCCGCTGATCGCGAACGGGACGTCCAACGGCACGGCGCAGCAGTTCGAGCGGATCAACCAGAGCGGCGGCACCATCGCGCTCCGGGCGAAGATCAACAACCAGTTCGTGGCCGCGGAGGCCGCCGGAGCCGAGCCGCTGATCGCCAACCGTCCCTCCGCCGGACCCTGGGAGACCTTCCAGCTCATCACCAACCCGGACGGCTCGGTCAGCCTCAGGGCCCAGGTCAACAACAAGCTGGTGTGCGCCGAGGGCGGCGGCGCCCAGCCGCTGATCGCCAACCGCGACGCGGTCGGTCCCTGGGAGAGCTTCGACCTGATAAATAACTAAACAAGCTGATTTTCGGAAACCGGGTTCGGCGGGTCAGGTGATCCGCCGGGCTCGGTTTCCGGCATTCCCGCTGGTCATCACTGTGCCAGGCCTGTTCCCCGCCTGTTTCCCGCCGGTTCTTCGCCTTTTTTTGCCGGTCACCCCCGGATGTCGTCGCCCTCGCGAGATTGTCCGGCCTCGCCGGATTCCGGGGGCGTATCCGCAGGACCCGACGCCCGCCGGAACACCCGGATCCGCACCATCCCCTGACATCTCGCTTTTACCCGGTGATCCCCTCCAGAATGGGCACATCGGGTAAAGGGCCAATCGGGAAGAGGCGAAAGGATGCGGGGTTGAACCGCTTTCCCCGGGTTCTCGGGGTTCGCATGGGGTACGACACGGAGCAGGTGGATCTGCTGGTCCGCCGGATCGAGGGCACCCTCGGCAGGGGCACCCCGGAGGGGGAGCCGGTCACCGCGGACGAGATCCGCGGCGCGCGTTTCCGCACCAGGCTCGGCGGCTACAACGAGATCGCCGTCGACTTCGCGCTTGAGGCCTTCATCGTGGCGATCGAGACCCGGCCCGCCGGGACGGACGGGCGCCCGATCGTCCCCGCCCGCCGCGCCGCGCCCGAAGAGCCGGAGCGGGGGGAGCGGGAGGAGCCGGAGGACCACGCCACCCGGGTCGAGCGGGCCGCCTTCAGGCCAGGACGCCTCGGCATGGGCTACAACGAGGACGAGGTCGACGCCTTCCTCGACCGGGTCGTGGCCACCCTGCGCGGCACCACCGACGCACCCCTCACCCCCGGCGACGTGCGCGAGGCGAGGTTCGCCACGGTGATGCTGAGGCCGGGCTACGCGATCGGCGAGGTCGACGAGTTCCTCGACGACCTCGCGCGCGTCCTGGAGACCCACCTCGGTCGGTGACGATGTCTCCTACGGCCTCCTGGTCTCCCACCGTCCGCGAAGGCGAGTGGACGAGGGAGCGCCGGAGTGCGCGCCGGGAACCGTCAGCGCGTACCCCAGGAGTAGGTCTGCTTGTGGAGCTTGAGATAGACGAAGGTCTCGGTGGCGCGGACGGTCGGGATGGCCCGGATCTTGCCGAGGATCTCCAGGAGGTGCTGGTCGCTCTCGCAGACGACCTCGACCATGATGTCGAGCGACCCGGCGGTCAGCACGACGTAGTCGATCTCCTGGATGGCCGACAGCTCGTCGGCCACCGTCCCCAGATCGCCCTCGCACTTGATGCCGATCATGGCCTGGCGGGGAAAGCCCAGGGTCAGCGGGTCGGTGACCGCGACGATCTGCATGACCCCGGCGTCGAGCAGACGCTGGACCCGCTGGCGTACGGCGGCCTCGGAGAGCCCCACCGCCTTGCCGATGGCGGCGTACGGCTTGCGCCCGTCCGTCTGCAGTTGCTCGATGATCTGCTTGGAGATCTCGTCGAGGACGACGGGGCCGGGCCTGGCGTCGTTTTCGCGGCGAACCTTGGGCGGCGTCGTCATGGGCGCTCCCTGGCGTCATGTTGCGGGGCTGTTGCCGTCATGTTGCGGCTCCGATGCGACATGCTGTCAGTTCCGGGGCTTCTGTCAAGCGATTTCGTAGCAATTTGGTATCTTAACAACGAAATCCCTTGTCGTAGGGCTCTCGCTCTGTAAGAGTCGCGACAACTCAGCCCCGATCCTTAGGAGGCCGACGGTGACCACCCCGGTTGAGACCAGCGAATTTCCCCGCCTGCGGAACTACGTTGACGGCGAACTCGTGGAGGCCAGGAGCGACCGGTTCTCCGACGTCATCGATCCTTGCACCGGCGAGATCTACCTTAAGGCCCCCGTCTCCGGTCCCGAAGACGTCGACGCGGCCTACGCCGCCGCTGCCGCCGCGTTCGAGTCGTGGAGCCGGGCCACCCCGGGCGAGCGCGCCAACCTCCTCCTCAAGGTGGCCGACGCGATCGACGCGCGGGCCGAGGAGCTGAACGAGGCCGAGTGCCGCAACACCGGCAAGCCGCGCGCCCGCATGGCCGAGGACGAGACCCCGATCGCCGCCGACCACTTCCGCTTCTTCGCGGGGGCCGCGCGCACGCTGGAGGGCCCGACGTCGGGCGAGTTCCTCGCCGACCACACCTCCGTCATCAGGCACGAGCCGATCGGCGTGGTGGGCCAGGTCACCCCCTGGAACTACCCGATGATGATGGCGGTCTGGAAGATCGCCCCGGCGCTCGCCGCGGGCAACACCGTCGTGCTCAAGCCCTCGGACACCACCCCCGCCTCCACGGTCAAGCTGGCCGAGATCCTCGGCGAGGTCCTGCCGAAGGGCGTCTTCAACGTCGTCGTCGGAGACCGGGAGACCGGCGCGCTGGTCGTCGGGCACCCGACCGCGTCGATGGTCGCGATCACCGGTTCGGTCGGCGCGGGAATGGCCGTGGCCAGGAGTGCCGCCGACGACCTCAAGCGGGTCCACCTGGAGCTGGGCGGCAAGGCGCCCGTCGTCGTGTTCGACGACGTCAAGGACCTCAAGTCCGCCGCGGAGTCCATCGCCACCGCGGGCCTGTACAACGCCGGGCAGGACTGCACCGCGGCCTGCCGCGTGCTGGTCCACGAGGACGTCCACGACGAGTTCGTGGCCGCGCTCACCGAGGCGGCGGCGAGCACCGTGACCGGTGACCTCTCCGACGAGGACGCCCTGTACGGCCCGCTCAACAACGCCGACCAGCTGGCCCGCGTCACCGGCTTCATCGACCGGGTCCCCGGCCACGCCAAGGTCCTGACCGGCGGAAACCGGATCGGCGACCGAGGTTACTTCTTCGCCCCCACGATCGTCGACGGCCTCAGGCAGGACGACGAGATGGTGCAGAACGAGGTGTTCGGGCCGGTCATCACCGTCCAGACCTTCTCCGACGAGGCCGACGCGGTCGCCAAGGCCAACGGCGTCAGGTACGGCCTCTCCGGCTCGGTGTGGACCTCCGACCACGGCCGGGCGATGCGGGTGTCGAACCGCCTCGACTTCGGCGTGGTGTGGGTCAACACCCACATCCCGTTCGTCTCGGAAATGCCGCACGGAGGTTTCAAACACTCCGGCTACGGCAAGGACCTGTCCGTTTTCGGGCTGCACGACTACATGCGCGTCAAGCACGTCATGCACTACATCGGCGAATAGCCGCGAACAGAGGGATAAGCCTGGCATGACCGAAATCCAGGCGGGCACGGAGACGGCCTCCACCGTCTCCCACTCGCCCCACGTGCCCGCAATCGAACTCGACGGGGTCGCCAAGGAGTACATCTCCCACGGCGAGGTCGTCCAGGCGGTCAAAGGTGTCACCCTGTCGATCGCCGAGGGGGAGTTCTTCTCGCTCCTCGGCCCCTCGGGCTGTGGCAAGACCACCACCATGCGCATGATCGCCGGGTTCGAGGACCCCTCACGCGGCAACGTGCGGCTGCACGGCCAGGATGTCACCGACGTCCCCCCCAACAAGCGCGACGTCAACATGGTCTTCCAGTCGTACGCCCTCTTCCCGCACATGAACGTCTGGGACAACGTCGCCTTCGGCCTCAGGCGCAAGAAGGTCCCCGACGCCGAGATCAAGCGCCGGGTCGGTGAGATCCTGGAGATCGTCGATCTCACCGGACGTGAGAAACGCCGCCCCCGGGAGATGTCCGGAGGCCAGCAGCAGCGGGTGGCCCTCGCCCGTGCCCTGGTCAACAAGCCCCGCGCGCTCCTGCTGGACGAGCCCCTCGGCGCCCTCGACCTCAAGCTCCGCCAGGCCATGCAGATCGAGCTCAAGCGCATCCAGCGCGAGGTCGGCATCACCTTCGTGTACGTCACTCACGACCAGAGCGAGGCGCTCACGATGAGTGACCGCATCGCCGTCATGAACGACGGCGCGGTCGAGCAGCTCGGCACCCCCAGGGAGATCTACGAGCGGCCCGCGACCGCTTTCGTGGCCGGGTTCATCGGCACGTCCAACCTGCTCAACGGCACCGTCGACCGTCTCCGGTCGGGTTTCGCGGTGCTTAAGCTAGGTGATGACGACCACGTCCTCGCCGAGGGCGGATCGTTCCGTGCCGGGGAACCGATCGCGATCACGGTACGCCCGGAGAAGATCAGAATCACCACGGAGGAGCCCGTCGGCGACCTAAGCGTCGTGCGGGGCACCGTCTCAGAGGTGGTCTATCTGGGGCTTTACACCAGCTACACGGTCTGCCTGGCCCACGGCGCGGAGGTGACCGTCTTCCAGCAGAACGCACTCGACAGCACCAGCACGGCGGAGCGTGGAGACGCCGTCTGGTTGTCGTGGCTGCCGCACCACTCGTACGCGATCGGAAGTTGAGCCCGACATGGACCCCCGCATGAACCCCGCCTTTCTGCGAGGTATGACGCAGAGCCGTTCCGTCACCCGCCGTGACGCCCTCCGCCTCGGCGGACTGTCGGCCGCCGGCCTCGCCCTCGCCGCCTGCGGCGTGCAGGGCAAGAAGGTGGCGACCGCTCCCCCGAGAGACGCCATCGCCGAATACTGGGGCTCCAAGAAGAAGAACGGCACGCTGCGCTTCGCCAACTGGCCGCTCTACATCGACAAGGACGGCAAGCGCTACCCCTCGCTGGAGATGTTCACCGCCGACACCGGCATCAAGGTGGAGTACCAGGAGGCCATCCAGGACAACAGCACGTTCTTCGGCAAGATC
The DNA here is from genome assembly GCF_051192615.1 of Streptosporangium sp. G11. Taxonomy (NCBI): domain Bacteria; kingdom Bacillati; phylum Actinomycetota; class Actinomycetes; order Streptosporangiales; family Streptosporangiaceae; genus Streptosporangium; species Streptosporangium sp. G11. Next base: position 31,209 of record NZ_JBPJUQ010000017.1, on the reverse strand, counting down.
CAGCCGCTGCTCGCCGCCAACAACGACATCGGCTACGACCTGATGGTCCTGACCAACGGCCTCCAGCTGAGCAAGGCGATCGCACTGGGCTACCTGGTCCCCCTCGACCACTCCAAGCTGCCGAACTTCGCGGCCAACGCCAGCTCCGCGGTCAAGAACCCCACCTGGGACCCCAACAACGCCCACACCATCCCGTGGACGGTCGGCGTGACCGGCATCGCCTACAACCCCAAGTACGTGGACGAGGTCAAGAGCATCCAGGACCTCTGGAACCCCAAGTACAAGGGCAAGGTCGGCATGATGCTCGACACCCAGGAGGTCGCCAACTTCGGCATGTTCGCCCTGGGCATCGACCCCGACAAGTCGACCGAGGCCGACTGGAAGAAGGCCGGGGCGAAGCTCAAGGAGCAGCGCGACGCGGGTCTCGTGCGCAAGTACTACGAGAACGACTACGTCGACGCCCTCGCCAGGGGCGACATCTGGATCACCATGGCCTGGTCGGGCGACATCTTCCAGCAGGTCGCCGAGGGCAAGGACCTGAAGTTCGTGGTGCCCGAGGAGGGCGGCACGATCTGGACCGACAACATGTGCATCCCCAAGACCGCCCTGAACCCGGTCGACGCGCTGACCCTGATGGACTACGTCTACCAGCCCAAGATCGCTACGATGCTGGTCGAGTACATCAACTACATCACGCCGGTCTCCTCCGCCAAGGATCTCGTCCTCGCCGACGCCGCCAAGGCGACGGGAGAGGAGAAGAAGGCCCTGGAGCAGATCGCCGAGAGTCCGCTGATCTTCCCCTCGGAGGCGGACATGGCCAAGCTGCGGTCGTACAAGACGCTGACCTCCTCGGAGGAGAAGGTCTTCGAGGACATCTTCCAGCCGGTCACGCAAGGCTAGGCGGATGAGAGAGCGAATCGGACCTGAAGGGGTAACCGGCCGGTGAAACGCCTCGCCCCCTACCTGCTCATCCTGCCCGGCGGACTCTGGCTCGCGATCTTCCTGGTGGTACCGATGGTCTTCATGGCCTCGGTCTCCACCCAGGAGGGCAACGTGGTCGACGGATTCGTCCAGACGTTCAACTTCTCGGTGTACGGCGACGTCCTGGCGCAGTACCAGACGCAGTTCCTGCGTTCGGCGGGGTACGGGCTGGTCGCGACCGTGGTCTCCATCGCGCTGGCCTATCCGATGGCCTACTGGATCGCCTTCAAGGGCGGCAACCGCAAGTCCACCTACCTGCTGCTGGTGCTGCTGCCCTTCTTCGTCTCGTTCGTGCTGCGCACGGTGTCGTGGAGGTTCCTGCTCGCCGACGACGGCATGCTGCTGGGGCCGCTGAAGTCGGCCGGGCTGCTGCCCGACGACTTCCACGTGCTGCAGACGACGTTCGCGGTGATCGGCGGGCTGGTCTACAACTACCTGCCGTTCATGATCCTGCCGATCTACGTAGCGCTGGAGCGGGTGGACCCCAAGGTGGTCGAGGCCGCCCAGGACCTCTACGCGGCCAAGCGTGAGGCGTTCACCAAGATCGTGCTGCCGCTCTCGCTGCCGGGCGTGTTCGCCGGGGTGCTGATGACCTTCGTCCCGATGACCGCCGACTACGTCAACGCGGGCATCCTCGGCGGCCCGGAGAACACGATGATCGGCAACATCATCCAGACCGAGTACCTGGTCAACAACGACTACCCGACCGCCGCCGCGCTGTCGTTCACGCTGATGGCGGCGATGCTGATCGGCATCTTCGCCTACGCCAAGGCGCTCGGCACCGAGAACGTCCTGGAGGCGGCGGCCCGATGAGCACCATCGACGTCACGGAGGCTCCGGCGACGAGCGCGCCGGCCCGGCGCAGGCGCCCGCGGAGCGGCAGGCGGCTGGGCGACCGGCTGCTCTTCGGCTACGTCTGGCTGATCCTCGCCTGGCTGTTCCTGCCGATCGTCGTCATGATCGTGTTCGGCTTCAACGACACCCAGAGCAAGTCGAACGTGACCTGGCAGGGCTTCACCCTCCAGTGGTGGGGCCGCCTGGACGAGTACCCCGAGCTGCTCGAGGCGGTGCTCAACTCCGTCTACATCGCCGCGCTCTCCACGGTGATCACGACGCTGCTCGGCACGCTCATGGGCCTGGCCCTGGGCCGCTACCGGTTCCGCGGGCAGGGCGCCACCAACCTGGTGATGTTCGCCGCGATCGCCTCCCCCGAGCTCGTCATGGGCGCCTCGCTGCTGTCGCTGTTCATCAGCGTCGGCGTGCAGACCGGTTTCGCGACCGTGGTCGTCGCGCACGTGCTGTTCTCGCTGTCCTTCGTGGCGATCACCGTGCGGGCCCGGGTGATCGGGCTCGACCGGTCGATCGAGGAGGCGGCGCGCGACCTCGGCGCGTCCACGTGGACGACGTTCTGGCGGATCACCTTCCCGATGATCCTGCCCGGCGTCGTCTCGGGCGCGCTGCTGGCCTTCGCCCTGTCCATCGACGACTTCGTGATCACCCAGTTCACCAGCGGCGCGACCCAGACGTTCCCGCTGTGGATCTGGGGCGCGACCCGTATCGGGGTGCCGCCTCAGGTCAACGTCCTCGGAACGCTTATATTCGCGGTAGGCGTCGCCATCGCCGTGGTCAACACGGTCACCGCGCGCCGCCGCCTCTGACCGTCGCCGAGCCCCGTGCCCTCACCGGGTGGCACGGGGCTTCGGTGTACCCGGGTTCCCGGTTCTCCGGGTCCCCAGGTCCCCGGATCCCCGGCGACGGCGGCTCCGGCGGACGATATCCCGGCAGAGAAAAGATTCCCGGCAGAGAACAGGGAGGCGAGATCGGAATCAGGCGGGGGGAACCCGCGCGTGATCTTCACGACCACGCGATACACACAAAGACAACCTGACTCACGTAGGGAAGTGAGATTTGTGGATCCGCTGAAGGCTCTTGCTGACGCGGAGCGCAAGCCGTACTGGCTCGACAGTCCGGCGAAACCCGAGCCGCAGGCGCGGCTCTTCGGCGAGACCGGCGCCGATCTGGCGGTGGTCGGCGGAGGCTTCTCGGGGCTCTGGACCGCCCTGATGGCCAAGGAACGCGACCCGTCGCTCGACGTCGTCCTTCTTGAGGGACGCAGGATCGGCTGGGCGGCGTCCGGCCGCAACGGCGGCTTCGCGATGGCCACGCTGACCCACGGCATCGCCAACGGGCTGGAGCGCTGGCCCGAGGAGATCTCCACGCTCGAACGCCTCGGCGTCGACAACCTCGACGAGCTCGGCGAGGCGGTCGCCGGATACGGCATCGACTGCGGCTACGAGCGCACCGGCGAGCTGCACGTGGCCACCGAGCCGTGGCAGCTGGAGGAGATGAACCGCAACGTCGGCGTCGCCCGCGACCTGGGCGCCCGCTTCGACGTCCTCGACACCGAACAGGTCCGGGCGGAGGTGAACTCGCCCACGTACATCGGGGGCCACTGGGAGCGCGACGGCTGCGCCATGCTCGACCCCGCCCGGCTGGCCTGGGGGCTCCGGCAGGCCTGCCTCTCGCTGGGCGTGCGCATCTACGAGCGCACGCCGGTACGCACCATGAGGGACACCCCGACGAGCCTGGACCTGATCACCCCGCACGGCAGCGTCAGGGCGCGCAGGGTCGCGCTCGGCACCGGCGTGTTCCAGCCGCTGCTGCGGCGGCTGAAGCACTTCCTGGTGCCGGTCTACGACTACGCGCTGATGACCGAGCCGCTCTCGGCCGGCCAGCTGGCCTCGGTGGGCTGGCACAACCGGCAGGGGGTCGGGGACGCGGCCAACCAGTTCCACTACTACCGGCTGACCGAGGACAACCGCATCCTCTGGGGCGGTTACGACGCGGTCTACTACAACGGCGGCATGATCAAGCCCGAGTACGAGCAGCGCGACGAGACCTTCGTCAAGCTGGCGGAACACTTCTCCACCACGTTCCCGCAACTCTCCGGGCTGCGCTTCACCCACAGGTGGGGCGGCGTCATCGACACCTGCAGCCGGTTCAGCGCCTTCTACGGCCAGTCGCACGGCGGGCGCCTCGCCTACGCCGCCGGATACACCGGCATGGGCGTCGGCGCGACCCGGTTCGGGGCGAACGTCATGCTCGACCTGCTCTCCGGAGAGCGGACCGAGCGGACCGAGCTCCGGATGGTCAGGGAGAAGCCCGTCCCGTTCCCGCCCGAGCCGGTCCGTTCGGCCGGGATCCAGATGACCCGCTGGTCGATCGCCCAGGCCGACCTGCACCAGGGCCGCCGCAACCTCTGGCTGCGCACCCTGGACCGGATGGGTCTCGGCTTCGACTCCTGAGGTTTCGGGGATCTCGGAGGTCTCAGGAGGTCTCAGGGGTCCGGGAGGGTTTTGAGAGGCCGTCCCCCGCCCCCGCTCTCGCCCCGGCTCAGGCCGGAGGAGCGGAGGCGGGGGACGGCTCACGGACGCCTGGGGACGAGTCGAGGACGGCTGGGGACGGCTTACGGACGCTGGGGACGAGCCAAGGACGGCGGAGGACTGCTTACGGACGGCTGGGGACGGCAGAGCCGGGCCGGGGGAGTCGCTGGCTTCCGCCGCGCGGGCCGTACAGACTTGGAGCATGTCCGAAAAGGTGAAGTTCACCGCGGGCGGGGTCACCCTCGCCGGCGACCTGCGGATCCCGGCGGCGCCGGGCCCGCACCCCGCCCTGGTCCTCACGGGCCCGTTCACCGGAACCCGTGACCAGGTCACCGGCCTGTACGCCGCCCGGCTGACGGAGGCGGGATACGCGACGCTGGCCTTCGACCACCGCAACTGGGGGGAGTCGGGCGGGGAGCCGCGCAACCACGAGGACGCCCAGGGCAAGCTGGAGGACCTGCGGGCCGCGGTCTCGCTGCTGCGCTCGCGCCCCGAGGTGGACGGCGGCAGGGTCGGCGCGGTGGGGATCTGCCTCGGCGGGGGCTACGCGCTCAAGTTCGCCGCGTTCGACCCCCGGGTGAAGGCGTTCGCGGGCATCGCGGGGGCCTACAACAATCCCTACGGCATGCGCGCCGGAATGTCGCCCTCGGGGTACCAGGAGGCGCTGGCCTCGTTCACAGAGGTGCTGGAGCGCCAGGACGGGGGCGGTGAGGTGGAATACCTGCCCGCGGTGGCCGAAGAGGGGGAGGCGGCCATGCCGGGCGACGAGCCGTTCGCCTACTACGGCACCTCCCGGGGCGCCTCGGAGCACTGGCGCAACGAGGTCACCCGGGCCTCCGTCCGCGAGCTGATCACCCTGGACAACATGACGGGCGCCGACTTCCTGTCGCCCAAGCCCGGCCTGATCGTGCACGGCGTGGTCGACCGCTTCTGCTCGCCCGAGGGCGCCGAGGAGGCGTACCGGCGGATGGACGAGCCCAAGAGGATCGTCTGGCTGGACGCCAAGCTGCACATCGACCTCTACGACACCGAGCCGCACGTCACCCGGGCGGTCGAGGCCGTCGCCACGTTCTTCGGCGAGCACCTCTGAACGCGATGTACGTCCTCGGGCTGGACATCGGCGGGACCTCCTCGCGGGCCCTCCTGCTCGACGCCTCGGGGCGGCGGGCCGGATACGGCAGGGCGCCCGGCGGCAATCCCGCGGCCCACGGCAACGTCGTCGCCGTGGCCAACATCGGCCTGGCGCTGGAGCTCGCCCTGCGCGGCGTCGACCCGGGCCTGGTGGCCGGGGCGGTCATCGGGCTGGCGGGTGGCGGGGCACTGGACCACCGGGTCTTCGACCTCATGTGGGCCGCCACCGGTCTGCGCGTCCCGCCCCGGCTCACCGGCGACCTGGGCATCGCCTTCGCCGCGGGTACGGCGGAACCGCGCGGCACCGCGCTCATCGCCGGGACCGGGGCGATCGCCGCCAGGATCGAGGACGGCGAGCCGGTGACGATCGCCGACGGGCTCGGCTGGCTGCTGGGCGACCAGGGCTCCGGGTTCTGGCTGGGCAGGGAGGCGGCGGCCGCCGCCGCCCACGCCCTCAGCAGGGGCGACGCGGGCGGCAGGCTCACCCGCCTCGTCGCGGGCGCCCTGCTGGAGGGCGAGCCGTTCCCTCCCGCCCCCGCCGCGCCACCCTCACCGGCCCGGCGCGGGGTCGGCGAGATGGGGGGCGGTGCCGCTGGCACGGCGGAGGAGATGCGGGCACTGGCGATCAGGCTGGTGGTCCACGCGCAGTCGCGGCCCCCGCTGGAGCTGGCCCGGCTCGCCCCGCTCGTCAGCCGGGCGGCGGCCGAGGGCGACCCGGTGGCCCTGGAGATCGTGTCCACCGCGGCCCGGCTGCTCTGCGAGACGGTGGCCGAGGTCCGCCAGGCGGGTGAGACGAGCCCGATCGTGCTGGCCGGGAGCGTGCTGACCAGCGAGGGACCGGTCGCCTCGGCCGTACGGGAGAGGCTGGGGCCCTCGACGGTCCTGGCGGGCGACGGCGCGGGGGCGGCGGCGTGGCTGGCCGGCCGGGAGGTGTTCGGCTGGGACCGTGCCACCGCGGCCCGGCTGCACGCCCGCATCGTCTCCGGAGACTGACCGGGCTCCGTTCCCGCGACCGGTCCGGCCTTCTTCCGGCTTCCGGCTTCCGGTTTTCGGTTTCGGGCTTTCGGTTTCCTGCTTCCTGCCTCCGGCTTCCGGTTTTCGGCCTCCGGCGGTGGCCGTGGTCAGTCCCCGGCGCGCGGTCCGGGCGGATCGGCGGGGTCCGCGCCCGCGTCGTTCCCGGTGTCCCCGGGGTGTGCGGGCCGGGCGGGGTGGGCTGCCATCTGGGCGGTTCAGGCGGTTCGTCTCCGGCGCGCGGGCCGGAATCCGGTCCCGGTACATACATCGATGTACGTCCGAGATGGGCCTGCGCGACGATGTCCGCGGGCCCGCCGGACGGGATCGTGGAAGGCGTGACAAGTCGCCGTATCGAAGTGCTCGACCTGCTCAGGGGGATCGCCATCGTCGGCACCCTGGGCACGAACATCTGGATCTTCACCGACCCCGGGGGCCCCGCCGACGTCCTCGGGGCGCTGGGCCGGCCGGGAACCCTGGAGACCTTCCTCCGCTCCCTCACCAACGGCAAGTTCCTCGCACTGCTCACCCTGCTCTTCGGGGTCGGGCTCGAACTCCAGTACCGCTCGGCCGCGCGCCGTGGCGTGCCGTGGCCCGGCTGGTACCTGTGGCGGGCCGGGCTGTTGTTCGTCGAGGGCCTGATCCACTACCTGCTGATCTTCGAGTTCGACGTGCTCATGGGCTACGCGCTGACCTCGATCATCGTGGCGTACCTGATCGGCAGGAGCGACCGCGCGGTCAAGGTGTGGATGATCGCCGTCGGGTCGGTGTTCGCCGCGCTGATCGGCCTGCTCACCCTCGGCATGCTCTCCGGCCAGGAAAGCGTGGGCGGGGCGTCGGAGCCGTCCACGCTCTTCACCGACGGCACCTACCCGCAGCAGGTCGCCGCCCGGATCGAGATGATCGGCCTCTACCGGATCGAGATCGTCCTCATCGTCCCGATGGGCATCGTGCTGTTCCTGCTCGGCTCTCGGCTGATGCGCGCAGGGGTGTTCGAGGACTCGGCGCGGGGCGCCACGCTGCGCCGGAGGCTCATGGTCGTCGGGCTCGCCGTGGCCCTGCCGCTGAACCTGGTCACCGCCTTCGCCGGTCCCGGCTGGTTCCTGGTGGACCGGTACCTGCTGCCTCCGCTGGTGGCGCTGGGCCTGCTCGGTCTCGTCGCGACCCTCGCGCGGCGGGCGACCGGCGCCCCCGGCGTGCTGAGGCGGGGACTGACCAACGTCGGCCGTACCGCCCTGAGCTCCTACATCTTCCAGAACCTGGTCGCGTCGGCGCTCTGCTACGGCTGGGGGCTCGGCCTGGCCGCGAGGTTCGACGATCTGGGGCCGTGGTGGGTGGTGGCGGCCTGGGCGGGCATCTGCGCGCTCTTCATGACGCTCTCCACGCTGTGGCTGCGGCGCTTCGAGCGGGGTCCCGTCGAGACGCTCTGGCAGTGGGCGTACCTGGCGCCCCAGGGGCGCCCGAAGAACCCTGATAAAATAGTGGAAGTTTCCACCAAACGTTAGGGCTTGGTTTGTCGCGGAGGGTCGCCGGTACGGTCGCGGCCCTTCTGCTGGCCCTGATCGCCCTCGTGTACGCCCCGCTGCCGGGGCCCGCCGACCATCCCGCCGTCCCCGGGGCCGCGATCACGCTGGCCAGCGGGGTCGGCTTCGCTCCCGCGACCCCCTACTCGCCGGCGTGCGACCTGTCCCCGCCGGGCCCCGGCCTCGCGCCGCCCGGCCCCCTGGCGAGGGTGGCGCCCCTGCCCTCCTGGCCGGTCCCGGCCACGCACGCCCTGTACGACGACAGCTCTCCCCGGGCGCCCCCGTCAAGCGATCAGCAGAGGTTCCTGCCCGAGATCGTTTGACGGAGGTTTTTCCATGTTCCACGAATGTGTGTTCGCCATGCCCGCGATCTTCTCCGAGGGAGGGAGGCATGGCACTGGGTGACGCCCTCGTCGCGCTCGGCGGCTCCTTCCTCGCCGCCGGGATCATCGCCAGGCTCGGCACCCGGATAGGGCTGCCGACCATCCCCCTGTTCATGCTGGCGGGCATCATCTTCGGCCCACACACGCCCGGTCTCGCCCTTGTGGAGAACCCGGCGGACCTGAAGGTCATCGCCGCGCTCGGCCTGATCTTCCTGCTGTTCTACCTCGGCCTGGAGTTCTCCCTCGACGACCTGGTGGCGGGCGGCAGGCGCCTGGTGTTCGCCGGGGTCGGCTACATCGTGCTCAACGTCGGAGGCGGCCTGGCCTTCGGGTTCGCCGTCGGCTGGGGGAGCAGGGAGGCCATGGTCCTGGCCGGGGTGATCGGCATCTCCTCCTCGGCGATCGTGACCAAACTCCTGGTCGACATGGGGCGCCTCGGCAATCCCGAGAGCCGCCTCATCCTCGGGATCATCGTCGTCGAGGACGTCTTCCTCGCGCTCTACCTCGCCGTACTGCAGCCGGTCCTCAGCGGCGCCGACAGCTTCGGCGCCGCCGCGATCTCCTTCGGCAAGGCGTTCGCCTTCCTGATCGTGCTGACCGCGCTGGCGCGGTGGGGTACGCGGCTGGTCAACAAGCTGGTCACCACCAGGGACGAGGAACTGCTGGTGGTGACGTTCACCGGCCTGGCGATCCTCACGGCCGGGATCGCCGAGGAACTGGGCGTCTCCGACGCCATCGGTGCCTTCATGATCGGGCTCATCCTCAGCTCCAGCAGGGCGGCCCCGCGCATCCGGCAGCTCGTCCACCCGCTCAGGGACGCCTTCGCCGCGCTGTTCTTCTTCGCGTTCGGCCTGTCCATCGAGCCGGGCGACATGCTGTCGGTGGCCTGGCCCATCACGATCGCGGTGCTGGTCACGGTGCTTCTCAACGTCGTGGCCGGGGTGCTGGCGGCGAGGCTCAACGCGTTCGGCCGGGCCGAGGCGGTCAACATCTCGCTGACCGTGCTCTCTCGCGGCGAGTTCGCCCTGGTCCTGGCGACCATGGCGCTGGCCGCGGGGCTGGACGACAGGCTCGCCCCGTTCATCGCCGGGTACGTGCTCGTCCTCGCCCTGCTGGGCCCGCTGGTCGCGAGCCGCTCCGAGCAGATCGCCCGGCTGCTCCCCGGCGGAAGGCGCGGGGGGAGGCGCGGGGCGAGGGAGGCGGACCCGGTGGCGGACGAGGACCGGGAACCGGTCTCCTAGGCTCCGCCCGTGACGGCCGCGCACGGGGTGGTTTCGCCTGTGGCAGCCGCACACCTGGTGACTCCGCCTGTGACGGCCGCGCGCGGGACGGTTTCACGCGTGCGGCCGTGCACGGGATGGTTTCGCCCGTGAGGGCCGCGCGTGACTGCTCCGCGACGTCGGCCGGGTCGTCCCGCCACCGGGGCGGCGCTTCCAGGGCTCGGGGAGCAGCCCTCACTAGGAGGCCGCCGAGGCTCTCGCCTCGGTGGTCTCCCCGGCCGGAGCCCGCCCGCCGCGGCGCCACAGGATCACCGCCGCTCCCGCCGCCGCCACGACGAGCACGCCCGCTCCGGCGAGCCACGGCCACGGAACGGTCGTGCCCGCCCCGGCCGGCGAGGAGGTGTCCCACAGGATCACTGTCTTGTCGTCGCTGCCGGTGGCGAGGGTCTTGCCGTCGGGGCTGAAGGCGACCGACCACACCGAACCGGTGTGGCCGGTGAGCGGGTCGCCGACCGGCTGCCGGGTCCGCGTGTCACACAGCCGGACGGCGGAGCCGGTGCCCACGGCCAGGGTGTTGCCGTCAGGGCTGAGCGCGAGAGCGTGGATCTCGTCCGGATGGCCTGTGAGCGGGTCACCGATCGGCTGCCGGGTCGCCACATCCCACACGATCACTGTCTTGTCGCCGCCGCCGGTGGTGAGGGTCCTGCCGTCGGGGCTGAAGACGACCGCCCGCACCAATCCGGTGTGGCCTTTCATCGGGTCGCCGATCGGCTGCCGGGTCGCCACATCCCACAGGATCACCGTCGTGTCGTCGCTGCCGGTGGCGAGGGTCCTGCCGTCGGGGCTGAAGGCGACCGACTGCACCCAGTCGGTGTGGCCGGTGAGGGGGTCGCCGACCTGCTGCCAGGTCGCCGTGTCCCACAGGATCACTGTCTTGTCGGCGGAGGCGGTGGCGAGGGTCTTGCCGTCGGGGCTGAAGGCGACCGACCGTACCCAGTCGGTGTGGCCGGTGAGGGGGTCGCCGACCTGCTGCCGGGTCGCCGTGTCCCACAGGATCACCGTGTGCTCGTCGGGGTCGGCCCCGTTGTCGTTGTTGCCGCCACTGGCCAGGAGCCTGCCGTCCGGGCTGAACGCCATCGCCTCCACCGCCCTGGTGTGGCCTTTCATCGGGTCGCCGACGGGCCGGTGGGTCCGCGCGTCCCACAGGATCACCGCGCCGTCACCGTCGCCGCCGGCCAGGGTCTCGCCGCTGGGGCTGAACGCCACCGTGTTCACCGTCTCGGTGTGCCCCCTGAGCTTGGCGACCTCGGTCACCTTCGCGGGGCTCGTCGGGGGCCAGAGCAGGTAGGCCGCGGTGGCGACGGCCAGGAGAGCGGCGGCCACGACGATCGCCGGGCGGAGCCGGTTCCCGGGGGCGCGTGCCGCGGGCGCGAGAGCGGGCGAGGTGGGCGGCGAGGCGGTGGGGGACACGGCAGTGGGAGACACGGATGTGGGGGACACGGAGGTGAGCGGCAGCGTGACGGGCGGCCGTACCTCCTGGCGCGCGGTGGCGTGCGGCTCGGTCGGCGGAGGAGCCGGGGTGTGGGGAGCCGGTGTGCGGGGAGCGGATGTGAGGGGAGCGGGGCGATCGGCGATCCGGGTGTCGCCGTCGTCCGGCCGGGGTCCGGCGGGGGATTCACCGGCTGCCGGGGTGGCGGCGATCTCGGCGAGCGCGGCGGCGGCCTGGGCGCCGGTGAGACGGCGGGCGGGCTCCTTGCGCAGCAGCCCCTCCAGGAGGGGCGCCAGGGGGCCGGCGTGCACGAGCGGGGCGGGCGGCTGGGTGGCGATCGAGACGTAGATCGATCCGTGCGTCGTGCCGCTGAACGGCCGGCGGCCCTCGACCGCGGCGTACAGGGTGGCGCCCAGCGACCACAGGTCCGACGCCGCGGTGGCGGGATGGCCGTTGATCTGCTCGGGGGAGATGAAGGCGGGGGTGCCCAGGGTGACGCCGGTGCCGGTGAGGGTGACGTCTCCCTCGACGGTGGCGATCCCGAAGTCGGTCAGCACGACCCGCTCACCTTCGAGCAGGACGTTGGCGGGTTTGATGTCGCGGTGGGTGATCCCGGCGGCGTGGGCGACCGCCAGCGCCGCCAGGATCTGCGTGCCGATCGCCGCCACCTGGCGGGGCGGCAGGCGCCCCCGGGTTCTCAGCAGCTCGTCCAGTGAGGGCCCGTCGATGATTTCCGTCACGATCCACGGGCGGCCGTCGGCTTCGACGACATGGTCGTGGACGGTGATGATCGCCTGGTGTTTCAACTGCGCGGCGGCTCGGGCCTCACGCTGCATTCGCCTGTAGAGCGTCTCGCGCGCGGAGACGTCCAGATAATCGGGGAGGATGAGTTCTTTGATCGCCACCTGGCGGTGCAGGCTCTCGTCCAGCGCCCGCCACACCGTGCCCATCCCGCCGCGGCCCAGCACGTCCATCAGCCGGTATCGCCCGGCGACCAGCCTGCCCGCGTCATTCGCCACGATAAAACCTTAACGACGACTCAGTGCCATAAGCCGTAAAGGGGAACTGATCGTGACCGTGATGATGCCGAGCGTCGATCATTCGATCGGCGCGGCCGTCACGCGAATTCTCCGGAAAACCCGGGGTGACGACAAGGAATTCCTGCCGGAGAGATTAACGGCGGCTGACAGGAATCGCCGGCAGGAATGGCCGGTGGGTCGCTCGCGATCAACGCATCCTGGTGGGAGCGGCCTGTCCGATACGAAATCCGGACGCGCTCAGGTGAAGTAGTGGCCCTCCTTCAGGTCGGCGATCAGCCCCGGACAGGTCGGCTGCCATCCGAGCAGGTCACGAGTGATCTGTGCCGAGGCGGGGCCGTCGACTCCCCAGAAGCCGCCGAGCCAGCCGACGTACTCTCCGGCCTGCTCGGGGGTGACGGAGACGGCGGGAACGCCGAGGTGTGACGCGAAGACCTCGGCGACCTCGCGGATCGGCACGCCCTCGTCGCCGACCGCGTGCAGCACCGACCCGGCCGGCGCGGACTCGAGCGCGAGGCGGAACAGGCGTGCGGCGTCGTCGCGGTGGACGGACGGCCAGCGGTTGGCGCCGTCGCCGACGTAGGCCGCGGCGCCTTTCTCGCGCGCGAATCCGACCGCGGTCGAGATGAACCCGTTGTCGCCGTCGCCGTGCGTGGCCGGCGGGAGACGCACGATCGAGGAGCGGACTCCGTGGCCGGCGAGCGCGAGAGTGTGGTGGGCGTTGCCCATCCGCCCGTCCCCGCCGCTGATCGGACCCTTGCGATTCCCGGCGTCCGCCAGTCCGTCGCGTTCGGTGGCGACGGCTCCGGACGGGAGTCCGAGCACGCCGAGGATGCCGGAGGCGACGACGAAGGGCTTGCCGGTGCCGGTGAGGGCCTCGCCGAGGGTTTCGATCGCCGCGCGATCGGCGTCGGTGGCGCCGGCGTAGTCGCCGGCGAAGGCGATGTCGTGCTTGAACGCGAGGTGGATGACCCCGTCGGACGACGCGGCGGCGTCGCGCAGGGTGCCGAGGTCGTCGAGCGATCCCGGCCGGACCTCGGCCCCCGCGGCTCGCAGTGCTCGGGCCGCGGCGTCGGAGCGGGCGAGCCCGATGACCGTGTGACCGGCGGCGGTCAACTCGGTAACGAGCCCGCGGCCGATCCAGCCCGACGCTCCGGTGACGAAAACGCGCATGGGGAACCTCCAGGACGTGGGCGCCTGCCGGGCGGATCCGCGGCAGGCGGCCCTTGAAGTCAGACACCATTCTTTGTACAGTCGTGCTAGAAAAGTCAAGTCGAGACGCACACCCGGAGGCAGTGATGGCGGGGCGGCCTGTCGATTACCAGCGGCGTGCCGAGTTGCTCGACGCGGTGGTCGACTACACGGTCGAGCACGGGTTCTCCGAGCTGTCGTGGCGGCCTGTCGCCGCCGCCCTCGGGGTTTCGCCCACGACGTTGGTGCATCGCTTCGGCACCAAGGAACAGATGCTCCAAGCCGTCCTCGGGCGCCTGCGGGAGCGCATCTTCCAGGCCACCGGCGAGACGGCCGGAAAGCAGCCGGACCTGGCGACGGTCGTGCGCGCGGTCTGGGAACGGACCTCCGACCCGCGCCAGGGCGCGGAGTTCAGGCTGTTCTTCGCGGTCTACGGACGCGCCCTCCAGGCTCCCCAGCAGTTCTCGGACTTCCTGGAGCACGTCGTGACCGACTGGATGAGCGCCCTACGCGACGCGCAGGGACCGGACACCGACCCGGCGACGGCGACGCGCACGGCCACCCTCGTGATCGCCACGATCCGCGGGCTGCTGCTCGACCTGCTCGCCACCGGCGACCGTGACCGGGTCCACGACGCCGCCGAGAGCTTCCTCGCCACTCTCGAACAAAGCGCGGCCGCCAAGGGCGCGGGGCCGTGCTGAACCGTCGGCCGCGCGAGGTGATACGTCGCGCGGCCGGGTCGGGCGATCGCCGCCACAGTGGCACACGAGGCCGCCGCCATGATGATCGGCGCCCGGCGCACCCGCGCCGACCTGTGCCGGCCCCGCCGGACGATCCGCCGCCAACCGGCGTGGACCCCCACCCCGGCCGGCGTTCGTGGTCGACGCGCTAGCCGTCCACGGCGGTGCGGCGTCCGATGATGGGACGCAGCACGTCCAGCACCGTCGCGTCCTCGATGGTCGAGGGGGCGGGCTCGTCGGAACCCTCCGCGATGCCGCGCATGGTCTTGCGCAGGATCTTCCCCGACCGGGTCTTCGGCAGGGCCGGGACCACGTCCACCTGCCTGAAGGCGGCCACCGCGCCCACCTGCTCGCGGACGGCCAGGACCAGCTCGGCCCGCAGGGTCTCCGGGTCGATCTCCGCCCCGCTCTTCAGCACCACGAAGCCGCGCGGCACCTGCCCCTTCAGCTCGTCGGCGACCCCGATGACCGCGCACTCGGCCACCGCCGGGTGCGCTGCCAGCACCGCCTCCATGGACCCGGTCGACAGCCGGTGCCCGGCCACGTTGATCACGTCGTCGGTGCGGCCCATGACGAACAGGTAGCCGTCCTCGTCGAGGTGGCCGCCGTCGCCGGTCAGGTAGTAGCCGGGAAAGGCCGACAGGTAGGACCTCACGTAGCGCTCGTCGTCCTGCCAGAGGGTGGGGAGCGTGCCGGGCGGGAGCGGGAGCCGGATGCAGATCGCCCCCTCCTCCCCGGGGGCGCACTCGGCGCCGGAGGCCCTCAGCACGCGCACGTCGTATCCGGGGACGGGCACGGTGGGAGAGCCCGGTTTGATCGGCATGGGCTCCAGCCCGCGCAGGTTGGCGGCGACGGGCCAGCCGGTCTCGGTCTGCCACCAGTGGTCGACGACCGGCACGCCCAGCTTGCCCGCGGCCCAGTGGTAGGTGTCGGGGTCCAGGCGCTCCCCGGCGAGGAACAGCGTCCGCAGCGACGAGATGTCGTACCCGCGCAGCAGGGCCGCCTCAGGGTCTGCCCTCCTGATGGCGCGGAACGCGGTCGGCGCCGTGAACAGCGCGTTCACCCGGTGCTCGGCGATCACCCGCCAGAACACGCCCGCGTCGGGGGTGCCGACCGGCTTGCCCTCGTACAGCACGGTCGTGGCGCCGCGCAGCAGCGGACCGTACACGATGTAGGAGTGCCCGACGACCCAGCCGACGTCGGAGGCCGCCCAGAACACCTCGCCCGGCGCGATGTCGTAGACGTTGGCCATGCTCCACAGCAGCGCCGTCGCGTGCCCGCCGTTGTCGCGCACCACGCCCTTCGGCAGGCCGGTGGTGCCGCTGGTGTAGAGGATGTAGAGGGGGTCGGTCGCCCGCACCGGCACGCATTCGGCCGGTTCGGCCTTCGCGCTCGCCCAGTCGACGTCCCGCCCCTCCACCAGCTCGGCGGGGGCCTGCTCGCGCTGCAGGATCACGCAGTGCGCGGGCCGGTGCCGGGCCAGGTCGAGCGCGGCGTCGAGCATCGGCTTGTACGGCACCACGCGGGCGGGCTCGATCCCGCAGGAGGCCGACACGACCACCTTGGGACGCGCGTCGTCGATCCTGGCCGCCAGTTCCTTGGGCGCGAACCCGCCGAACACCACCGAGTGCACCGCGCCCAGCCGCGCGCACGCCAGCATGGCGATCACCGCCTCGGGCACCATCGGCATGTAGACCACCACCCGGTCGCCGTGCTCCACCCCCAGCGACCGCAGCACCCCGGCGAACCTCGCGACCTCGTCGCGCAGCTCGGCGTACGTGTGGCGCCCGCCGGTGCCCGTCACCGGGCTGTCGTGGATCAGCGCGATCCGGTCGCCGTGGCCCGCCTCGACGTGCCGGTCCAGCGCGTTGTGGCAGGTGTTCAGCTCCCCGTCGGGGAACCATCGGTAGAAGGGCGGAGCCCCCGCGTCGAGCACCTCGCGCGGTGGCCTGCTCCAGGTGACGGCCTCGGCGGCCTCGGCCCAGAAGTCCTCGGGATCGGCGATGCTGCGGGCGAAGGCGTCAGCGTACGACATCAGGCCATCATGCTCTTTCCCGGACTCCCGGTCGAGGAACTCTCGCCCGCGGGCGTGCTCTCCCCGGTCCGGCGTGTCAGGCGGGGGCACGCCGGACTCGCCGGACCGGCCGGAGAATCAGGTGATTCCGCTCGGTTCGGCGGGGGCGGTGTAGCGGGCCTCGATGAGCTCGCGCACCCGTCCTCTGGCGTCGTCGACGGAATCACCGGGATTCCGCTCGACCTCGGCCACCTCGGCCGACAGTTCCTCGTCCTTGACGCTGTCCGCCAGCCATCGCGAGTAGTCGCCCCGGCGCAGATGGTAATTCCACGTCTCCTCGTCGACGCCGTCGGCGATGCGGCAGAACGCCGTCAGGTTGCCGGCCCGCAGGTTCAGCGCCTTCTCGGGACCGCGGAAGTAGAAGCTGGCGTCCTCGCCGAGCTCGCCGGCCGCGTACTTGCGGCGGTGCCTCTGGCGTTCCTCCTCGGGCGGGGCCAGCCGTACCCTGACCGGCTCGCCGTCGAGCTCCCAGAACAGCAGGTCCCCGGTCGGCAGGTCGGGAAGGTCCCGCCCGGGAGCGTCGTGGCCGGTGGCGGCGGCGAACGCGCCCAGGACGTCGCCGGGCTCGTCCCCGACCGCGACGACCGTGTTGAGGGTCCGCACGACCGCCTCGCTGACCGCCTCGGGATGCACGGTGACCAGCAGGAGGCCGCCTATCTCGCGGAGCAGCTCCACCAACTGCAGTTTGAACCCGTCGGGCATCATGTGGTGGGCCTCGTCGACCACCAGCCAGTGCGGGTGCCCGTAGTTGGCCGGCAGCGCCGACAGGTGGGGCAGGAAGTCCTGGAAGAAACCGGGCCGGTCGTCGAGGGGTACGCCCAGCAGGTTGACCACGACGCTCTGCCCGGCGTCCCGCAGCACCTGGATGATCTCCTCCTGGGTGGGCGCGCGCCGGACGTCGCCGAGCACGGTCGCGCCCTCGATCCCGTCGGTGTAGTCGCCCTCGGGGTCGATCAGGCAGAACCGGTAGCCGGCCTTGGTGATCCGCTCCAGCAGCGCGGCGGTGACGGTGGACTTGCCGCTGTGCGAGGGCCCGGCGACCAGCACGCGCATGCCGTGTGGCGGGAACCGTACCTCCCCGGCGTCGCCGGTGCCCAGGAGCAGGTGGTGACGCGTCACGTCCACGTCGGCCAGGTCGTTCTCGATGAGCCGGTCGATCAACTCGACGACCCCGGCGCCGCGCTCCCGCTCGGTCACCAGGTCACACCGTTCCTTGACGGCGGGGAGCGCGTTGGCCACCGCCACCGCGCACTCGCAGGCGGCCAGGAACGCGTGGTCGTTCTCGGCGTCGCCCACGCCTATCGTGCTGTGCGCCGACACCTCGAGTTCGGCCAGGGCGGTGGCCAGGCCGGTGGCCTTGTTGACCCCCGAGGGCAGGACCATCACCGCACCCTTGTTGAAGATCACCTGCATCTCCAGGCCGAGGTCGCGGATGGCGTCGAGAACGGTCTCGGCGTGGGGTTCCGAGGTGGCCACGACCACCGAGCCGACGCTGAGCGGTTGCACGCCCATCTCACGCAGGCGCTCGACGAGGGCCTCGGGCGGCGCCTCCGCGAGGGACGTGCTCTCCTGCTCGCCGGGACGGTGGAGCACGGCCCCGTTCTCGGCGACGACCAGGTCGAACAGGTCCAGCCGCGAGAAGTCCCGGGTGAGAGAGCCGAGCTCCCTGCCGGTGACCATGACCAGCCGCCGCCCCGAGCGGGCGAGGCGTTCGAGCGCGTCCAGGGTGTCGCCGTCGACGCGGCCCTCGGTGGCCAGCGTTCCGTCGTAGTCACAGGCCAGAACGTGATAGCGCATGCCGGGCCACTTACCCCGCCCCCGGGAGGGAAACGGGATGCGGGGTGAACTTCTCCCGGCGGGAAGCCGTTCCGGCGGCGGAGCGGGACCGCGGGTCAGCCGGACACGTTCCGGCGGCGGACGAGAACGACCATGACCGCGACGGCGGCCAGCGCGGCGGCGGCGATGACGCCGATCTGGAGGGGCAGGTCGTCTGACGAGCTTTCCTGGGCGCGTTCGGCCAGTGCCGTGGTGGACGCCGGCGCGGCCGCCGCGGGGAGCACGATGTCCTGCGCCTTCACGGTCGCCGACTTGCGGGCCTCGGCGGGCTTGGTGGCGGTCACGGTGACCTTCCACTCACCCACCGGGAGCGGCTCGGCCGCGTTGTAGAGGTTCTGGCCCTCGGGAGCCGACTTCAGCGGGATCGGGCCGAAGGTGCGGCCGTCGGGTGCCGTCGCGAGCAGGGTCGCCGCGACGATGTCGGTGACCGGGCGGCCGTCCTTCTTCCAGTTGAACAGCACGTTGACATTGCGGCCGCCGTCCCCGACGACCTCCAGCGCGAGGGGTGAGCCGGGCGCGGCGGAGGCGGCCGGGGCGCCGAGCAGCAGCCCGAGCCCGGCCAGCAGGATGGCCGCGGCGTATCTCAGGGCCTTGTTCACGGGTCGTGATTCCCTTCCGGGTTCGATGACAGGTTCGGCGACGGGTTCGACAGCGGGTCCGGTGACAGGTTCGGCGAACGGGTTCGGCGACGGGTCCGGCGGATGTACGCCGGACCCACCGGAGCGCGGAACGGGGTGCCCCGCGTCGTGGGGCACCCCGACTACGGATCCATCGGGGGTGCCGGGCTCATGGGAGGAGCTCGGCACCCCCCTGGTCGGGGCCGTGGCCCCACTTACACGGGCGTGCCGCCGTTCGCGACGATCAGGGCGTTGGCGTCACGCAGGAGCGTGGCCTTCACCGTCGGGTTGGAGACGATCTTCCGGTCGTTGACCTCCTTGATGAAGTGCTCAAGCTCCTTGACGATCTTCTTCTTGTCCGGCTCAGGCTTCTTGTTCTCGGCCTTCATGACCTTGGAGATCTTGTCCTGAAGCTTCTTGGCGCCCTTGTCGGACAGTTGCCCGGCCGCCTCGAAGCGCTCGATCAGGGCGGAGATGTCGCCGGTCGAGGTGACCGTTTTGAACGTGACCGACTGCTCGTACCGGCCGCCGGACTCGGTCTCGACGGTGACGGTGAGCTTGTGCTCGCCCAGGGCCAGCGTGTGGAGCGGCTGGAGGGTCCCGGACGTGAACGGCCGGTCGTCCAGCTTGCCGGTCACGGTCTTGATCCTGGTTCCGTCGACCTCCCAGGCGATGGTCAGGTCCTGGCTGTCGCCGTACTCGGTGCCGTCCGCGACACCGGAGATGAGGATGGTGGGCTCGGTGTCGCCATCCTCGATCTTGATGGTCGCGGCCTTGGTCTCCTCGACGTTGCCGGCCTTGTCGGTGGCGCGGTAGCGCAGCTCGTGGTCACCGACACCGGTGACGTCGACCGTCGTGGTGTAGGGCGTCCAGTCGCCGCTGTCGAGGGCGTACTCGATCTTCTCCACGCCGGACGTCGCGTCCGCCGCGGCGAGGGTCACCGGCACGGTGTCCTGACCGACCGGGAGGAAGTCTGCAGTCGTGACGGGCGGGGTCGCGTCGACCTTGACGGCGAGCGTCTTGGTCGCCTCGACGTTGCCCGCCTTGTCGACGGAACGGTACGCCAGGGTGTGGTCACCGTCACCGGTGATGACCACCGGCTCCAGGTACGTGGTCCAGGCGCCGCCGTCGAGCTGGAACTCGGTCTTGTCGACACCGCTGCCCTGCGCCTCGTCGGCGCCGGCCAGCGTGACCAGGATCAGGCTGTTGAACCACCCGTTCGCCGGCTGGGCCGGGTCGGGGGTGGCCGTGGTCACCGGAGCGGTCGAGTCGGCCGTTCCGCCACCGTTGAGGCGGAAGTAGTCGAACTTGACCGTCTTGGACGCCTGCTGTGAGGTGCCGATGGTGAACACGCCGATCTTGCCGTTGCCGACGGCGGTGTTCGCCACCGTCTGCGCGAGCTCGGTCCACGTGGTGCCGTCGGCGGAGTAGGACCCCTTGAAGGTGGTGCCCTCCTTCTTCAGACGCAGGTGCCAGACGCCCTGGGTGAGCGTGCCGGTCTGCGGCTGCGGGTTCTGGACGGTTCCTCCGATCTCGCTGCGCAGCTCGATCCGGCGCGACACCGCGGAACCCGCGGCGTTGCCGGTGACATAGTCGAGCTTCACGTAGTTGTCGTCACCGGCGTAGACCATCAGGCCGCCCTGCTGGTACTGCTCGTTGAGCGCCGACCCGTCGACCTTCGTCTCCAGTGTCCAGTCGCCACTCGGCGCCGTCTGCAGGATGAAGTTCTTCGTGCCGCTGTTGCCGGTCCCGTAGATGTCACCCGTCGTGGTGTCGATCTCCAGGTTGCCGCCGATGACCCGGGCGGTCGAGCTGTCGCCACGGACGATCGCGTCCCAGCGGCAGGTGTCGATGGACGAGCCGTTGAACTCGTCGCTCGGCGCCGGCTTGACCACGGTGTCGTCGGGGCTGATGTGGAACCAGTCGAAGGACGCGTCGACCACCGGGCGGGTACCCGTGCTCACCAGGGAGAGCAGGCCGATCTTCGGGTTGGTGATCCCGGCGAGGGCCTTCGTCTGCGGCATCGCCGTGAAGGTGGTCCCGTCCGAGGAGTAGTGGGCGGTGAGGTTGGTGCCGTCGCTCATGAACCGCACGTACACCGTGTCGGGGTAGGCGTCCCCGAGGTTGGCCGTGTTGCTCTCCGTCACCTCGTTGGGCGTGCCGTTCTCCTCCCGGATGAACTGGAAGATGCGGGCCGCGTGGTCGTTGGTGCCCCGAGCCTGGAGCACCATCTTGGCGTAGTTGTTGTCGTCGCCGTACACGATCAGACCCGCCTGCTGGTAAGCGTCGCGGGCGTTCAGCGTGACCTTGGTGGTGGCCGTCCAGGCTCCCTGCGGCACGGGCTGGAGCACGATGTTGGTCGTGGTGCCGGCGCCGGAGCCGTAGATCTCGGTGAGCGACGTCGGGAGGACGAGCTTGCCGTCCGCGACCTTGAGGTTCTGGTCCTCACGGACGACCGACCAGCGGTTCCGGTCGAGCTCGGTGCCCAGGAAGTCGTCGGAACGACCGCTCAGGCACGTGCTGTTCGGCGGGTCCACCTTGATGGAGATCGTCTTGCTCGTCGAGGCACCCTTGGCGTCGGTCACGGTCACCGTGGCGGTGTACGTGCCGGGCGCGGTGTAGGTGTGGCTCGCGTTGGGAGTGGTCGGCTCCGGCGAACCGTTCACGCCGAAGTTCCACTTGTAGGTGAGCGGGGTGTTGTTGTCGGGGTCGGTGGCGGTCGAGGTGAAGTCGACCTTCAGCGGAGCGACACCCGTGACCGGGGTCGCCGACGCGGTCACCGTCGGGCGCTGGTTGTCCGTGGCGCCCTGGCCGATGAAGTCGACCCAGTTGACGTTGACCAGGTAGGCGTCGTTGGCCGCGCTCGCCGGCTTGCGCACGATGAAGAACAGCGGGCCGGTCGTCGCCGGGACGTTGGTCAGGTCGACCGTGACGTCCTTGTACGTCTGCCAGCCGCCGGTCGGGGCGATGTCGACCGAGCCCACCAGGGTCCCGGTGTCGGCGTTACCCGTCTTGATCTGCACGGTGCCGCCGGCGCCGCCCGAGGCGACCCGGAGGCGCACCTGGTTGATGCCGGTCAGGTTGATCGGGGTGTAGGCCCAGTAGTCGCCGTCGTTGGTGAAGGCGATGCTCTGGTTGCCACCCTGCGGGTCGGTGGCGGCCTCGGCCTGGACGCCGGGGGCGTCGGTGCCCGTGCCGTCCGCGACCCTGCCGGTCGAGGAGAGGTGCTCGGCCTGCTTGCGCTTGGGCTGGAGGATGACCTCGGCCCGCCCGGTCAGCGACTGGGCGCCACCCGAGCCGCCCTTGTCCGCGTAGCTGGCCTCAAGGATGTAGAACAGGTTGTCGTCGATGCCGTGGCCGCTGTCGGACAGCGTCTGGATGGTGCCCTCGCAGCCCTCGTGCTGGTCGAGCGGGTGACCGTGGCTGTCGTGGCCCAGGTACGCCTGGATCTTGACGTCGTCACAGTCGATCGTGCCGTCCTCGGCGTCGGTGACGACGATCTTGTAGTTCACCTGGTCGCCGAACTCGAAGAACGCGCCGTTCGGCGGCAGTTCGAAGGTCACCTTCGGACGGGAGTTGCCCGCCGTGATCGGCAGGCTCGCCGTGCCGCTGAGGCCGTCGGGGTTGCTGACGGTCAGGACCACGCTGTACTGCCCGGCCTCGGTGAAGGTGTGCGAGGGGTTGGCCTCGGTCGAGTCGGTGGTGTCGTCACCGTCGAAGTCCCACGCGTAGGTGATCGGCTTGCCGTCCGGGTCGCTCGATCCCTGGCTGGAGAACTGCACGGTCAGCGGGGCCGGACCGTCGGTCTTGTCCGCGGAGACGCGGGCGATCGGCGGGCGGACGCCCTTGACGTACTCGATGCGGTAGATGCCGGAGTCGGCGTTGTCGCCGCCGAAGCCGGAGCCCCACTCGATCAGGTACAGCGCGCCGTCGGGGCCGAACTTGATGTCCATGGGGCGCTTGAAGCTCATACCCCCCAGGATCTGGTTGATCTTGATCTGGGCGTTGCCGGCCTCGTTGAGCTGGAACGAGAACATCTTGTTCGTGTTCCACTCACCGAAGATCGCCTTGCCGTCCCAGTAGGCCGGCCACTTGACGGTCGACTGCAGGTCGGCGTCGTAGCGGTAGACCGGGCCCGCCATCGGCGCGCCGCCGTTGAGCTCCGGGAAGGAGTTCGCGTTGGTGGCGCTGGTGTACGGGATCGACGCCGCGATCGCCGCGGGCAGCGTGGTCAGACCGGTGTTGTTGGGGGAGTCGTTCACCGGCGCGGCGCAGTTGAACGCCGAGCCCGACGCCTTGGTGGCGAAGTTGTAGTCGATGTACGGCGTGTTGTCGCCCACGCAGAACGGCCAGCCGTAGTTGCCCGGCTTGCTGACCAGGTTCCACTCGACGGTGCCTCGCGGGCCACGGGTGGCGCTCGCGGCACCGGCGTCGGGTCCGTAGTCGGCCACCATCGGGAAGCCGGTCTTCGGGTCCAGGCCCATGCGGAACGGGTTACGGAAGCCCATGGCGTAGATCTCGGGCTTGGTCTTGGCGGTGCCCGCGGGGAACAGGTTCCCGGACGGCACGGTGTAGGTGCCGTCGTCCTGCGGGGTGATGCGGAGCAGCTTGCCGCTCAGGTCGTTGGTGTTGCCCGAGGTGCGCTGCGCGTCCCACGAGGACCGGCCCGACTGCTCGTCGATCGGCGTGTAGCCGTCCGAGGCGAACGGGTTGGTGTTGTCACCGGTGGCCAGCCACAGGTCGCCGGTCTTGCGGTCCATGAGCATGCCGCCACCGTGGTGGCAGCACTCGGCCCGCTGCACCGGCACGTCGAGAACGACCTTCTCGCTCGAGAAGTCGAGCGTGTCGCCGTTGACCGTGAACCGGCTCAGCCGGTCGACGTTCTGGCCCGTCGGCGAGTAGAAGAGGTACAGCCACTTGTTGGTGTCGAAGTCCGGGTCCAGCGCCAGGCCGAGCAGACCGCTCTCGTTGGCGGTGAACACGTTCAGGCGACCGGCCGTCACGGTCGAGCCGGTGGTCTTGATGATCTTGACGTCACCCAGGCGGTCGATGTAGAAGACCCGCCCGTCCTTGGCGATGTCGGTCATCATCGGGTTCGACGTGTTGTCGTCGAGGGTGACCTTCTCGAAGCTGCCGCTCTGCGAGGCGGAGCAGTCGGCCTTCTCGACGCCCGCGGCGGTCTTGATCCCGCCGAGGAGCATCTTCAGGAAGTTCGGCTCGGCGAAGCTCTCCTTGGTGTGGCCGAGGCCGGTGTACCAGGAGCGTCCGCCGTTGTAGTCCTGACACCAGGAGATCGGGTGGTCGATGCCCTGGGTCGAGCCGGTGTAGGACTTCTGGTTCATCGACTGCAACACGTGCACGTTGTTGCGCGGGTTGGCCTGGAAGTCGTACCACTCGTCGACGCGGGTCCACGAGGTCGGCAGGTGCGAGGTCGACGGGTGGGCGGGGTCCTCGGTGAGGACCGTCGCCTGCTGGGTCGCCGGGTGCGACTTGAAGTACGCGCCGACGAGCTTGCCGTACCACTCCCAGTTGTAGCCGCTGTCGGAGGCCGCGTGGACGCCCGCGAAGCCGCCGCCGCCCTGGATGTAGCGCTCGAAGGCGGCCTTCTGGTCCGGCGTGGTCACGGGGTCGCCGGTCGTGGACATGAAGATGACGGCCTGGTACTGCGCCAGGTTGGCGTCGGTGAACTGGGCGCTGTCCTCGGTCGTGTCGACCGAGAAGTTGTTCTCCAGTCCGAGCTTCTGGATGGCGGCGATTCCCTCGGGAATCGAGTCATGCCGGAAACCGCTGGTCTTGGAGAAGACCAGAACCTTGAAGGCGGGCTCGGCGGCGGCCTTCACCGACGACGTCCGGACCTTGGAGGCGGACTCGGTGGCGGCGTTCGCCGGCGAGGTCATGAACGTGAAGACGGGCATCAGGGGCACGACGAGGGCCAGAGCCATCGTCGCCGCCGTCCGGCGTAGGGAGTGGTTTTCGGTTATCGGCAGGATCTTTGAGATCCTGGCCCACGTTCGAGAACGTGGTGACATAGGGGGATTCCTTCCCTGACTGGGGGGTCGTCAGGCAAAGCGCGCGCCGCCGCACTGGTGCCACTTGCTACATGGGGGGTTGGGTACTGCGGTGACTGGAGGGTGCCGCCTCCAGAATCTGTGGGCCTGTCAGATGGCTGACAGGCGGGGTAATGGATCCATGATCATGGTCGGGTGGTCGATGAGCCGGTTGACCACCATGCTCGCGGCGCCCCGTGAGGCGGCGCCGAAGCCGAGGTCGGAGGCGATGAACCGGCACCGGTTGGCGGAGCGGGCCACGACCAGCCGTTCCAGCTCCGCCTGCGCGTGGGGCAGCAGCCATTCGGCGAGGGTGGCGAAGTAGCCGCCGACGACGATCACCCGCGGGTTGAACAGGTTGGCCAGGATCGAGCCGCCGAGCCCGAGCCACCGCCCCACCTGCGCGACCGCGTCCATCATCTGGCGGTCACCCGCGGCCAATCCTCTGGCGATCTCCGTCGCGTGCTCCTCGGGGTCGGACACCGGCAGATCGGCCGACCGGCACGCCCGGTCGGGCATGGCCATCCGTACCAGCGCCGTCAGCCCCACCTTGGTCTCCCAGCAGCCGTGCCGTCCGCAGCCGCAGCGGTCGCCGCCCGGGTCGACCGGCAGGTGCCCGACCTCGCCGGAGAAGCCGTCCGCGCCACGGAGCAGCCTGCCGTCGACGAAGATGCCACCGCCCACGCCGACCTCGCCGGTCAGGTAGACGAGATGGGGGGTGCCGGCGGCGACGCCGGAGGTGTGCTCGGCCACGGCCGCGAGGTTGGCGTCGTTGTCCACTGACACTGGAACGCTCCATGGGTCGAGTGCGGCCGACAGTCGTGCCGCCAGCGGCAGGTCGCGCCAGCCCAGGTTGGGCGCGAACGTGACGACACCGCGCGCCACGTCGACCAGGCCGGGGACCGCCACCCCGAGGCCGGCCGGGACGGTCTCGGCCCGCTTCATCGTCTCGGCGGCCTCCAGGGCCATCTGGCTGAGCACGCGCAGGGCGCAGTCCGGCCCGCCGGCTATCGCGTCGAAGGCGACCCGGCGCTCCACCAGGACCCGGCCGCTGAGGTCGGACCCGTGAACCGAGATGTAGTCGACATTGATCTCCAGGCCCAGCGCGCCGACATGCGCGCCATGCAGAGCCAGGGGCCGCCGGGGACGGCCGATCGCGCCGGCGTGCTCCGTGCCGATCTCCCGGACCAGTTGCCGGTCGAGCAACGCGGACACCAGGTGGGAGACCGTGGCCCGGTGCAGGCCGGTCACCTCCGCGATGTCGGCCCGGGACTGGGCCGCGTGGTCACGCAGGTGGCGCAGGACCAACGAGAGGTTCGCCTGACGCACCATGGGAGGGCTGGTCGGTAGGGCGGTGCCGGCCGCGTGCGTGATGTTGTGCTCCTGGGGCACGCGAGTCACCGCCTTTCGTTTTTCTCAGCAATCAACTATTGAGGTTTGTAACACGCTTGTGTCGGGCGTGTACCTTGTTGCGAGGTAACGAGTTGACATCTTCCGAATATGTGGAAGTGGGTGGCGTGCGTGTCGTCCGGGCAAATCGTTACATTTGCGCTGTTTGTCCTTTTGGGTCAGCGGTATTTGGTGTAACCGGCCCGGACGGATTTCAGGGACGGGGAGGCGGTCAGGCCGGCTCGCGCGCCCACGGGGGGTTGGCCCCGGCCACCGAGCAGGTGAGCGAGGCGACCCGGGCGGCGAAGGTCGCGGCATCCACCGCCCGGTCGAGATCGAGCCGGTCGAGCCGCCCGCCGAGCAGGCCGGAGGCGTGCAGCCGGTGCAGGAGCCCTGCGGTGAAGGAGTCACCGGCGCCGACGGTGTCGACGACCTTCGTGGGCGGTGCGGGGACCGTGGCGCGCTCGCCGTCGACGGAGACGAGCGCCCCCAGCGGGCCGCGGGTCACCACGACCAGGCGCACCCCGGCGTCGTGCCAGGTGTCGCAGACCCGCTCGACCGGCTCACCGGGGTGGATGTGCTCCAGGTCGTCGTCGCTCAGCTTGATCATGTCGGCCGACACGCACCACCGGGGCATCCGCTCCCGGTAGACGGCCGGGTCGACGAGTACGGCCCGCACGTTGGGGTCGATCGAGATCGTGGCGCCGACGGCGCTCGCCGCCAGCGCCTCCTCCACGACCTCCGCACCCGGCGCGCGGACCAGGGCCAGCGAGCCGGTGTGCAGGCACGAGATGTCGCCGATCCGCTCGGCGGTCAGCTCCACCGCGCTCCACTCCCAGTCGGCGGCGCCGTCGGCGTGGAAGGAGTAGCGGGCCTGCCCCGATCCGTCCAGGGTGGCCACCGCCAGGGTGCTGGGCTCGGTGGCGGCGACGCAGCCGTTCAGGTCGACCCCGGAGGCGGTGAGGTGCGCGCGGAACAGGGCGCCGAAGGAGTCGCCCGACAGGCGCCCCAGGAAGCGGGTGGGGGTGCCGAGACGGGCCAGGGCCACCGCGGTGTTCGCGGGGCCACCGCCGGGCAGGACGCGCAGGACGAGTTCGTCCCGCGTGCCGCCCGGCGCGAAGACGTCACCCGCTGTGGAACCGTCCGTCGTGGATCCGGCCGTGGGAGAGTCGCGCGGGGTGGAGCCACCGGAGAAAGGGCCGTCTGTGGTGGAGCCACCCGAGGCCGGGGCGCTGTCCGGGGTGAGAGCGCCGCTCGTGGTGAAGGCGTCGGCGACGCACTCGCCGAGCACGGCGACCTGGGTGGAGGGCACTATCTCCGCCTTTCCTGGAGGTATCTCCTCGAAGGTATCTCGCCCGGAGACGGCTTCTTGGAGACGGCTCCTTGGAGACGGCGCGGCAGGTGTTCCGGTGACACCGCCGGTAGCGGTCTCGTCCACATGAGCCACGAGTGAGCCACGAGCGAGCCGGGAGCGAGCCACGCCGGGTCAGGCGGCGGTGACGGCACCGGAGGCGCCGTCGACGGTGATCTCCTGGCCGGTGACGATGTGCTCGGTCGCCCCGCTCACGCCCACCACGGCCGGGATCCCGTACTCGCGGGCCACCACGGCGCCGTGGGAGTTGGCGCCGCCCATCTCCATCACCAGGCCGCCCGCCGTCAGGAACAGCGGGGTCCAGCCGGGATCGGTGGAGGGGCAGACCAGGATCTCCCCGGGCTCCAGGTGCGCGCCGACCGGGTCGAGGACGACCCTGGCGACACCGGTGACGATGCCCGCCGAGGCTGGGGTGCCGGTCAGCGCGCCGTCCACCGGCGCCCGTACGCCGACGGCCTCCGGCTCGGTGCCGTCGGAGAGCAGGACGCGAGGGACGTGCCTGCGGCGCAGCTCGCGGGCGGCCTCCTCGCGCCGCCGCGCCACGAGATCCGTCAGCGCGGGTCGCGCGGCGGCGGCCGTGGCTCCCCGGGAGGGCGGAGCGGCGAGGGCCGCCCTGGCCTCGCGGAAGGTCAGGAAGAAGACGTCGTCGGCGTCGGCCAGCACCCCGCGCGCCGCCAGCTCGACGCCGACGGCCAGCAGCTCGGCCCGCATCGCGGCCAGGGCGGTCACCATGGCGTACTTGGGCATCTCGCGCAGGCCCACCAGGGCCCGGGTCCTGCCGAGCGCGAAGCGGACAAATCGCCCGCGAACACCTCCGACCCGCCCGCTCAGGGCTTTGATCGTGAGAACGGCCTCGGCCGCGCCCTGGGCGAACAGGGCGTCGGGGGCCAGGGCCGGGTTCTCCAGCCGCAGGTAGTTGGCGAGGACGCCGATGATGTGGGTCGGATCCTCCGACCAGCGCGGCAGCCCGAGGTCGATCTCGGCGACCGCCCTGACGCCGTAGACGGACAGGAAGTCCGCCAGGCCACCTCCCACGACGCCGGGAAGCGATCCGGCGTGGAAGCGCTCGGCCAGCTCGGCGGCGGGGGTGTCCAGCACCAGGGCGGTGGCCTCGCGGTCCTCGCGGATGCGGGTGGCCAGCCGCCACAGCGCCAGGTCCATCTCGGTGGTCACGTTGTGCGGCAGCCCGCGCAGGACCGCCTGCAACTCGCCGGGCCTGGCCCGGTCACCCAGCACCTTGGCGGCCAGGCCGAGCATCGCGAACCCGGCCGCCGCAGCCGGAGCGATGGTCGGCAGCAACGGGAAGACCTGGCGGCTCAGCACCCGCTCGACGTGGTCGAGGCGCCCGTCCGGGGTGGAGCCCTCGGGGGCGGCCAGCCCTCTCCGGAGGCGCGCGTCCAGCAGCTCCACGTCCCGGTGCGCCGACGCGGGGTCGATCAGGGCCCGTACGGCGCGCTGTGGAACGCGGAAGCGGGACGCGATCCTGACCGCCCGGCGCAGGGGCGGGCGGAGCGAGGGCTGGTTGACGCCGAACCGGGGGTCGTCGAACAGCCCGCGCAGCACCTTCGCCGACCGCGCCTCCATCACGTCGAGCACCCTCGGGAAGGCCACGCGGCCCACCCTGCCGCGTATGAAGCCGGTGACGTCGAAGAACAGCCGCCCGCCCGACTCCGCGATGACGGGGGCCCCGGCCACCCGGTCGGCCACCGGGATTCCCAGCATCTCGAACACCGACGACGACAGCAGCCTGAAGGCCGACATGCCCATGGGGGTGATCGGCCGGTAGAGGCCCTGGGCCAGGCTGAAGCAGAAGTAGATCCGCGTGCCGCCGGCCTCGAAGCCCTCGGGCCGCGTGCCCGGGGCGCCGGTTCCCTCCGCGCCCGTGCCGCCCGCCACGGGCGACGGCTCCGCGTGGTGGGGGATCGGATAGAGCGTGGTGATGGGACGCGACTGGGTCAGCCAGAGGACGCCGCCGGAGTCGATCGCCCACTCGGTGTCCTGGGGCGCTCCGTAGTGCCGCTCGACCCGGTCACCGAGCTCGGCCAGCGCCGCCAGTTGCGCGTCGGTGACACAGGCGCCCTCCGCGGGCTCCGCGCCCGCGAGCACCTCGACGTGCTCGACGCCGCCGCCCGCCAGTGACCGTACGGCCAGCCGCTTGTCGCCGAGGCGACGCTCGGTGATCCGGCCGGTGGCGGTGTCGACCACGAAGTGGTCGGGGTTGACCGCGCCGGAGACCACGGCCTCGCCGAGACCGGGGCCGGCGTCGATCACCGCCTCGCGCCGCCGCCCGGTGACCGGGTTGGCGGTGAACATCACTCCGGCCACCTCCGACTGGACCATCTCCTGGACGACCACCGCCAGGCGCACCGAGCCGTGGTCGATGCCGTTCGCGGCCCGGTAGGCGACGGCACGGTCGGTCCAGAGCGAGGCCCAGCACCGCCGGACCGCGTCCAGCACGGCGTCGGCGCCGATCACGTTGAGATAGGTGTCCTGCTGCCCGGCGAAGCTGGCGTGCGGCAAATCCTCGGCGGTCGCGGAGGAGCGGACCGCGACGGGACCGTTCGCGCTGCCGCGTACGGCGCTCGCGATGTCGTCGGGGACCGGCGCGGTGAGCACGAGCCCGCGGGCCTTCGCGGCCAGCGCGTTCAGGGTGGGGACGTCCCCGGCGGCCGTCGTGGCGAGGACCGCGAGCACCTCCTCCAGCCCGGCCCGCTCGGTGACCCTGCGGTAGGCCTCGGTGGTGACGCACAGGCCGGGGGGAACGGGAAACCCGGAGGTGGTGAGCACGCCGAGATTGGCGGCCTTGCCGCCGACCAGGGGCAGCATCTCCGCCCCGATGTCATCGAATCTCAGGATGAGCGGCTTGGGCATGGGTGCGTCGTCTCCTTGAGGCTTCGCCGAGAAGCGCCATGGCCCGGGTCACGAGCTCGCGTTCTTCGGCGGTCAGATGGGCCATGACTTCGAGCTGGGCGTCGGCCCGGACGCGTTCGAACGTGCGGAGGAAATCCGTTCCGGCAGGGGTGAGGGCGATCCGCCGCACCCGCCGGTCGTCGGGATCCTCCCGGCGGTCGGCCAGTCCTCGTCGTACGAGCTGGTCGACCAGGCGGCTGGTGGCCGAGACGGACCGGCTGATCCGCCCGGCGAGCTCGCGGAGTGTCGGGGCGACCGGCTCGTCGAGGATGTAGAGCGTGGCGATCTGGATCATGGAGGGCTCGTCGCCCTCGAACCCGCTCAGCAGGTGGAGCAGCAGACCGGGGATCAGCGCCCGCCGGAAGTCGCCGATGTCGTCGGCCAGCCGGTCTCGCTCCGCGCCGTCCACGGGGTCCATCGGGCAACTCCTTGCATCACTGCAACTAATGCGTTGCCGCAAGGTTAAGCCGGAGAGGGAAGGAAGTCAACAAGTGATGAAATTAACGTGGTGGGCCGCCCGCCGGTGTCGTGAGGTGTCCGGTTCGCGGGGGGAGGAGGCGAGGCCGTGGCGGCGCGCGGCCCTCCGCGAGTCGCCGTCCGGCCTGAACACGGCGGTGGACACGGCTGTGGGCGCGGCGCTGAGCACGGTGCTGGAGACGCAGTGCTGGAGACGCAGTGCTGGAAACGCGGTGCTGGAGACAAGGCCGGACACAGCACGAAGCCGGCCCCCAGGGGAGCCGGCCGGGTTCGAGCGTGGGAGACCGATCGGGTCGGGATCGGGTCGGTGTCGGGGTGTGGTTAGAAGGCGTCGCCCCAGCGGCCGCAGTCGTCGAACTTGTCGGTGCCCTCGCAGACGCGGATCTTGAAGTCGTCGA